>JAKMEY010000049.1 GCA_022425725.1 Ilumatobacteraceae bacterium | reverse complement strand
GAAGCCACGGGGTGCTCTCACCAAACCCAAATGATGGACCGGTTTGCGTCCATGGAATTGGAACCCGGCAGCCATCGCGCCCTTTGCGAGTGTTCTCTGAGCGGCGCCACACCGGATCGTCGAGAACGTCGTGGGGAAGATCAGGCACCTCGTGAAGTCCGAGCTCTTCGCCTTGATAGATGTAGGTCGATCCCGGCTGAGGAAGCAACATCATGATGACCGCTAAGCCTCGTTGAGTGCCGAGTTCCTGATCGCAGAGTTCGGTTGGTCCTGTCATCAGCCACTCTTGGTAGTCGGTGCCAGCAGGTAGGCCGTAGCGCGTTGGGTGGCGCAACACATCGTGGTTTGACAGCACCCAGGTCGCCGACGAATTCGCCGATGCGGCATCGACGAGTGCACGGGCGATAGAGGATCGCATGTGATCAACATCCCAGGGGCATCCAACGAAGTCAAAGTTGAATGATTGGTGGTACTCATCAGATCTCAGGTAGAGCGGCACACTTTCTGCTTTCACCCATGCCTCGGCCACCATCATGAGCTCTTTGTCATACTCTGCCTCTTTTTCGTTGAGAACTGCACGCCATTCGCGGATAATGTCGTGCACCTCATCTCGATCCCAGTGCGGGTGATTATCGATATGTCCGACAGTGAGAATTTCGCTTGCAAGGTCGAGATCTGGGAACGACAGGTCTTTGATGAGTCCGTGTGCAACGTCTACGCGAAATCCGTCGACTCCGAGATCGATCCAGAAGCGAAAAATGTCGCAAAACTCAGAGCGAACCTCTGGGTGGTGCCAGTTGAGATCGGGTTGGCTGATATCGAACAGGTGGAGATACCACTGGCCGCCATCACAGCGACTCCATGCAGGGCCCCCAAACACTGACGACCAATTTGTTGGTGGGAGTTCTCCATTGGTTCCCTTACCTTCGCGGAAGATGTAGCGGTCTCGTGCCGGGCTCCCAGGTGGAGCAGCGAGAGCTTCGACGAACCATTCATGATCCCAAGAGGTGTGGTTAGGGACAAGATCAACAATGACCTTGATGCCGGCGCTGTGCGCATCCTTGATGAGCGCTTGTGCGTCTTCAAGGGAGCCATACATTGGGGCGATCGAGCGGTAATCAGCGACGTCATACCCTCCATCAAGGAGCGGTGACGGGTACCAGGGGTTCATCCAGATCGCGTCAACGCCGAGTTTGGCGAGATAAGGAATACGTGAGCGGATGCCCTCGACATCACCCGTCCCGTCGCCATTCGCATCGGCGAATGAACGGGGGTACACCTGGTAGACCACAGCGTTTCGCCACCATTCATTTCCAGCGGTCACGTGAATCGTTTCACTCATTACCTGTCAGGATACGTGCGAGTTGCAACTGATGATCCGACCTTATGGCGCCGTGAGCCTCCGGTACGTTGTACGTATCGGGAAGTCGTTCCAGTGGGGAGGGGAGAGCATGCAGATGAGGGCGCTGAGACTCCTCATGGGATCAGCAGTGCTGTTCATCGGGTGCACGACTGCAAACTCCGCAGAGGAAGACCGCACGGCCGTAACAGATGAACTGGCATACGGCGAGAACGACATCATTGAGGGGGAGGAAGCAGACGATTTCGTGCCCGAGACGCCATCAGGCGTCCCGTTTCTCCAACTTTCGTTAGAGGGAAAGATCGATGAGTTTCTTGCAGCTCCGAACAGTGTGTTTGGCGAAAACATCGCTGGTGAGATGGGTCTTTCTGGTGACAGAAGGTGGGCTCCGTGGTTGTTAGATCTCATGCGTCTCGGAGGAAGCACAGGCACTCAGCGCTCTACCGCCCGGGCACTTCAGACATTGAGTGGCCTTGAAGCGAAAAACCACCCAATCGACGACCTGGTGATGTTCGGGACATGGGCGAGAACTGAAGAGATCAACCCGGGTGTGGGATATCGCCGGTGGAAAGAGACGCTCTTTGCCACCGTTGACGATGTGTATGAGGAACTCCTTGCCGACGTTGACGACGAACTTCAGCTAGCAGGGATCATGTGGGGAGGTGTTCGCCGAGGCGGAATTCCTGAGTTGAACGACCCCCTGCGGCTCGAGGCAGATGAAGCGACATTCATGACCGATGAAGAACTCGTGCTCGGGGCTGTCGTCGACGGTATTGCCGTTGCCTACCCTCTTCGGTTCCTCGCTCGTCACGAACTGGCCAACGACACGATTGGTTCGGTTCCGGTGTCGGTGGTGTTTTGCACGCTGTGTCGCACCGGGTGGGTATTTGATCGCAGAATAGACGGACGCATTCTTGATTTTGAAACGTCGGGTCTATTACTTGATTCGAACAAGTTGATGGTCGACCGCCAGACCGATTCGCTCTGGCACCATCTCACCGGTCAAGCGATCTCTGGCCCGTTGAAGGGCACGACACTCGAGGTCATGCCGATGACAACGATTCGCTGGAGTGACTGGGTTGCTGAGCATCCAGATTCTGATGTTCTCGACACCCCGACTCCGATCTACTTCGCAGATAATCCGGAGCGGCCGCCCATCGCCTATGACTACACCCCTGGCTCGGCATACTCGTCGTATTACGAAGGAAACCGGCTCTGGTTTCCAACCTTCGATACCCAAGGGCCGTTCGAAGAGATGGAAGTTGTCGTCACCGTGACTCGCCCCGGCGGGTCTGTTGCATTCGGCCTCGATGAGCTCAGTAATCACCCGCCATTCGCATTCGTCATCGGAAGTGAGACACTCATTATCGTTCCGCACTTGTCGGGCGCTCGCATGTTTGTGCTGACTGAGGGAAGTCTCGAACATCTACAACTGGTTGACATCGTTGATGGCGGTTCACTCTCTAGCGAAGTGCAGCTGGCCGACGGATCGGTTGCAACACGAATCGTCTCAGGGCGGAGTTTCTGGTTTGCGTGGTCGGGTATTCATCCAGAAACTGCCACGTGGCCGACGTGACGAGTTCAAGAGAAATTTGAAGCGTGACGGCTCAGGACTTCTATGTTGCCAATGTCGGGTAGCCGGCGTATGACGCCTTGAAGACCCCCTGATGGAGCAGCACGTCCGCAACTGAGGCACCATCGACATCCACGATTGAAGAACGCGTCCAATATGACTCGACTCGTCGACTCTGGCCCATGGCGACAACTTCGTGGGTCACCGAATACTCCGCGCCTACGAGCACTGGCTGGCGTCGGCGAACCTCGAGATCGATGAAGAGTCCTACCGACGGGCCGCGAACCGGTAGATGCGATCCGCCACGGTGCCCCATGACGCTCAACATCTCCGACGGCACGACGGGGAGTTGCCACGGGCTGGATTTGTCGTCGGAATACCACTGGCACGGCTCGGTGATTGAGGTGAGTTTCTCTGCAAGTGAAAACGGATACATGTCGCCGTTGTGCTCATTCATGGTGAGTGTGGCGTTGTCGGGCCCTGTCGTCATTCCGAGTTCGAGACGATCGATGATGAAGAGTTCCCCGGGATCTTTTTCTTGTGCAGCGCCGAGCCGTTCGGATAGAGCCGTATTGGCATCCTTCACGGTCAACGATGCGGTGAGTACGCGATCGCCGTTTTCTTTCTCTGCCCATGCCTCGGCGGTGTGGTCGCCAACTTGGCGGGCAAAGGCTTTTACCTTTTCCCCTTCGATCACCATGTTCTCAAAATGTGCACTCACACATCCGGTGACGAACCATTCATCCCCAAACATTTCGTAGGCGAGAAGATCAAGTTGGCTGAAATGGGTCGGGCCTTCGATCGGAGCGCCGGGAAGTCCGAGACCTTCGGCCATCGAGTCATCGTGCACGCTCACGTGGCCGTCATAGGATTGGTCGTGCAGCATTTGTCGAGGAGATCGCCACTCGCCCATCACGATGTCGT
>JAKMEY010000035.1 GCA_022425725.1 Ilumatobacteraceae bacterium | reverse complement strand
CGTTGGAGGGTGGCAGCGGCCAGCACGAGTATCGGCCAATGCCAGAGATACAGCGAATACGAACGTGCGCCGATCCATTGCAATACTCGGACACGAAGAATCACAACAGCCCCGAAACGTTCGGAGTTGCCACCACTGATAACTGCAGCGGCAGACAGCACAGGAACTGCTGCGACCCAGCCGGGGAATTCGGAGACAGATGAAGCGAGTGGAACCGAAATGGTGATTCCGACTATGCCAAACCAGCTGAGAACTGCCCTACGAGACGGTGCCCACCCCTCGATCGATGGCCACATCACAGCGAGCAGAGCGCCGATGCCAAGTTCGAAGGCTCGCGTGTGGAGACCAAAATATGACCAGGTCGGCATTGGCGAGGTCAACAACAGGCTTGCGAAAAATGAAGCAACGATGATGAGAACAATGCTTGACGCGATTCGGCGACGAATCTTTTTCGCATTGAGAGAGACGACAGCGAGTAGGCCAGGCCATATGAGGTAGAACTGCTCCTCGACCGCAAGCGACCAATAGTGCTGGAAAATTGAGGGGTCGGCGTCGCTAGCGAGGTAGTCGGTCCCGCGGGCCGCAAACAACATATTGACGACAAACCCGGCTGCTGCAACTACGTCTGATCCGAGTGCGGAGAAACTAGTGCTTGGAAGTATGACGAGAGCCGCGAGCGTTGAAACGACGAGTACAACGGTCGAAATCGGTAGCAGTCGACGAATACGACGTGCATAAAACTCGCGAAGGTCGATGCGTTCGGTGGAGATTTTCTCATTAAGGAGTAACGATGTGATGAGAAATCCAGAAATGACGAAAAAGACGTCGACGCCAATGAAACCACCGGCGAACCCTGTAATTCCGGCGTGATATGCAACAACGACGAGCACTGCGACGGCGCGAAGCCCTTCAATATCGCGGCGGTGTTGCACGGCGAGTAACGGTATCGGGTCGTCCTTACGAGTGCGGTGGACGCTGAAAAGGTTGAGGTTGGGAAGACTCTGGAGCAGTGAGCCAACACATTTCGTTTCGATGTGTCATCGCTATTGGGGGCGCTGCTGAGAAACGTGAAATTGAGAGTCGGGTGGGAATATTTACATCCCTAGTTATGGTTTGGCCCTGTACGACGGGCAACGATGCCCGTCTTTATTTGGGAGGAATAACTTATGACACGTATCCGTGCGCGTGGACTTCGGGGTGCAGCAGCATCTCTTGTCGCGCTTTCACTCATCGTCGCCGCCTGTGGTGGTAGTGACGACTCAAGCGATGATGCATCAGATGACGCATCAACTGAAGAAACCGCCTCAGACGACTCCGCCTCAGGTGATTCAGACTCGGTCGAAGTCACCCAAGATGGTGGAACCCTCGCAGCAGTCCAAGCTCGTGGAACCCTTAACTGTGGCGTTTCAGGCGCAGCCGTTGCGTTCTCGTACACCCAGGCTGACGGCTCAATGGAGGGCATCGACGCCGACTACTGCCGTGCAGTAGCCGCAGCGGTGCTCGGTGATGCCGACGCAGTTGAGTTCACCTCATTGACCGCAGCAGAGCGTTTCACCGCAGTGCAGACCGGCGCTGTTGACGTCTTGATGCGTAACTCAACCTGGACGCAAAGCCGTGACACCGAGGTCGGTATGGACTTCGGCCCAACCACCTACTACGACGGTCAGCAGTTGATGGCTCGCTCAGCCGACGGATTCTCCGGATCATCATCAGTTGATGAAATTGACGGCGCAACCGTTTGCACGAACGCAGGAACAACCACTGAGACCAACATCTCAGAGCTTGCTTCGATTCTCGGGATCGACATCACTCTCACCACGTTTGAAGACTACGACCAGGTCGTCGACGCTTTCATCGCAGGAACATGTGATGTCATCACCACCGACGGATCGGGACTCGTGGGTCGCAAGGCCGCACAGGAGCCAAATGCTGGCGACTGGGTGATCTTCCCCGCAACCCCAATCTCGAAGGAACCACTCGGTCCTGTCTACGCACAGAATGACTCACAGTGGGCAGACGTCGTCAACTGGACGGTGTTTGCAACCCTTATCGCTGACGAGAACGGCGTGGCATCAAGCGATGTTGACGGTGCGCTCGCTGGCGACTTCGGTCCAGAGATGTCCCGCCTCATGGGTGGCGAAGGTGAACTTCAGACCGTGATGGGTCTCTCAGCAGATGCGTTCTACAACGTCATCAGCCAGGTTGGTAACTACCAGGAAATCTGGGACGCCAACCTCACCCCAGTCGGCCTTGATCGCGCTGGTTCAGCCAACGCCTCATGGACTGACGGTGGTCTGATGTACGCTCCGCCAGCGCGCTGAGTTAACTTCACTCACATCGAGTTCAGGGTTGGTCGGGTCGTTGACCCGACCAACCCTCCTCGTGTCGGTATACGTATTTGAAATGATCTTTTAGGGGGCCTGGCCAGATGTCTCAAACGTCGTCGTCATCTGCCATTCACTACGGCACCACGAAGCCCCCGTTATGGCGAAATGTCGCCGTTCTTAAGTGGTGTGCGCAGCTCGCAGTGCTTCTCGGCGTGCTTGCGGTTTTCTGGTTCTTGATTGCTGAGGCCCGCACCAACCTTGCAGCAAAAAGCATCCCAGTCGGATATGACTGGCTCGACAACCCGGCGAATTTCCAGCTTGGTGAGGGAATTCAGACGGTTGATACTCCCGAGCGATCGCTCACGATGAGCAGGGCGTTGTGGGTTGGAATGGTCAACACCCTCCGCATCGCCGCTCTCGGCATCATCTTCTCAACATTGCTTGGTGTGTTGGTCGGGATTTCTCGTCTTTCGAAAAACTTTGTCGCTCAGCGGTTTTCGTCCGCCTATGTCGAGGGCCTGCGAAACATTCCGGTTCTCGTTCAAATCATTCTTTGGCTTGCCATCCTTGGTTCGCTCGGCAAGCTGACCCCAGACACAGGCCCTATCCCTGGCTGGGTCATTGTCTCGCAAAAGGGAATCTCATTGCCCCGAGTCTTCCTCGCCGATGGCTTTTACCAATTTGCGGCACTGATGTTGGTTTTCGTGGTCGGCATTGTTGCGGTACGTCGTCAACTCAAGCGACGCCAAGATCGTGATGGGGGAGACCTTCGTATCGGGCTCTGGACGTTCGTGTTGTTCGTCATTTCTGCAGCGATCGCATGGCTGATCAACCCGATCATGGCGTTTCTCGGGCCGATATTTGGCGCAATTGAAGATGCGTGGGGCGCAGTGCCTCAGGGCGCAATGCAACTGCTGCTCTGCGTGATTGCCGTCGTCGGCGTCATCACGTGGATTCGGAAGTTCCTTGATTCGAAACGGAGCCCGGCAGGGCTTGCGAAACTCACCGATGATGACTGGTTCCGGATGATCTTCTCAGTATTCGTCGGCGTTGTTGCAGTTTTCGTCGTCGTCAGAGGATGGCCGGGGCTTTCTAGTTGGATCATCAACTCGGGCAGTGATTTCTGGGGAGTGCTTGGCGACAAATTCGGTGACGGGCGCGGAGCAAAGCCGCTCGACGCGATGCGGCCAACGCTGACCGAGGGAAGGTTCGTCAACTTTGGTGATACCGGCCTCACGCTGACCGTTTTCTACGCGTCGATCTTCCTCGGGCTGGTGTTTTACACCTCGGCGTTTATTGCAGAGGTGGTGCGCGGTGGAATTCTTGCAGTGCCATCGGGGCAGTCTGAGGCTGCCGCCGCCCTTGGGCTCACTCGGGCGCAAGCATTGCGGAAAGTCGTGCTTCCGCAGGCATTCCGAGTGATCATGCCTCCTCTCGGAAACCAATACCTCAACATCACGAAAAACACCTCACTTGGTATCGCAGTTGGGTTCTCTGAAATTGTCCAAGTCGGACAAACCGTCTACAACAAGAACTCTCAAACGCTGGCAGTATTCAGCATCTACATGATTTTCTATCTCTCGTGTTCGCTGTCGATTTCTTCGGTGGTGAACACGATTAATCGTCGTCTTGCGATTGTGGAGCGCTGACCGATGAGCGACGTGACCATGACTCCAACATCTCCTTCGAATGGTGCTTCGAACCGGACCTCCCCCTTGCAATGGGTGCGGGTCAACCTGTTCTCTTCGGTGTCGAACACCATTCAGACCATCGTGTTCACGGCGATCACGTTGGGTCTGTTGAGGGCATTGCTGGGTCAGGCCTTCTCAGAGGAAGCTGATTGGACGTCGGTCTCAACGAACCTTCGCCTGCTCATGATCTACAACTATCCAGCTGACCAGATCATCCGAATCTGGGTGTCGGCTGCTGTGGTGTTGTTGGCCGCTGGTCTCAGCCTTGGCGCGTGGAAGGTCGAACCTGGCTACACCGTAGGCCGACTCGGACGGCACCTCGTCGGACTCGGACTGTTCTCTTTGGTGACCCGCCTTCTGTTGCCAGTGCACGCTCCTGACACCGTCCGAACCTGGCTCATCATCATTGGGGTGGTCAGCTTGGTCGCTGGGGTTGTCGTGCAGCGAGGTGATCCCGACGGCGACCGCGTCATGGGTTTCGGCACAGTGCTGAGTGGGGTCGCCCTCACATTCCTCGCCGTGTTGTGGCTGGTGCCATTTGGCCAATACGGGCTCGTCGACGGTGTGCTGGTCGCAGAATCGGGAACGACGGTCGCATCTTCGACCAAAGTGCCCTGGACGGTCTTGCTCATCATCGTGGTTGCCAGTCACCGAGTTGGCATCATTCTCGGCCGGGCGCTGGGGCGCTCGCTGCGGGCAGCCCTTGCAGCCTTCTGGGTCGTTGGCCCCGCCTTCGTCATCTTCGTGATTCTTCGCGACCCGGCATTCGACTGGGCGCACGTGTGGTCAACCGATATTCCTATTGCGGCCATGTTCGGCCTTGGCGGAGCCGCCGTGCTGTACTTCGTCGCAGCCCCCGGAAAGACTGAGGTCGCTCGTGCCGTTGGAGCCATGTTGTTTGCGTTTGCGCTGTTCAATTGGGTTGCCGCGTTCTTCGGCTGGTATCCGATGCTGCAGAAGGTTCGAATTTCGTTCCTTATTTTCGCAATCGTCGTGTTGTTGGTTCCCGCCTTTGCAGGTGACCGATCTACTCGTCGACGGGTCGCCGGTGGTTGGGTGGCAGCGATGGTCGTGTTCCATTGGCTGCTGACCGCCATCAACACCGAATCAACCCTGGTTATCACGGCCCCACCTTTCTTGGGTGGATTCGTGTTGACAGTCGGCATTGCGTACTACGTCATGCTCGCCTCGTTCCCCCTTGGCGTCTTGCTCTCGCTCGCTCGAACATCGAAACTCCCGATCTTCCGAGTGATGTCGACCGGTTATATCGAAGTGATTCGCGGAGTGCCGCTTATCACGGTGCTCTTCTTCTTCTCGATCATGTTGCCGTTGTTCCTCCCGAAAGGCATGGGCATCAGTGACCTCGCAGCGGTGTTTGCGGGATACACCGTGTTCTCTGCGGCATACATGGCAGAAAATGTTCGCGGAGGTTTGCAAAGTGTTCGGCGAGGTCAGTACGAAGCAGCAGATGCACTCGGCTTGACCACCGTGCAGCGAACCTCGCTTATCGTGTTGCCACAGGCTTTGCGGGTGTCTATTCCCAATCTCGTTGGCCAGGCAATTGCCGTGTTTAAGGAAACATCGTTGATCGCAATCGTCGGAGGTTTCGACCTGCTGCGTATCGCGAACTCAACGATTCCGAATCAGCCAGACTTTCTCGGTCAAAAGCGTCCGGGGCTGCTCTTCATCAGTCTCGTATATTTCGTATTTGCGTACAGCATGTCGAAATCTTCGCAGCGTTTAGAAGCTCGTTTGAAAGACGCACAGGCACGATGAACACGTACCGATTTCAGATAAAGGAGACCTCATGAGCATCGCCGATCAGGCCCTGACGGAGGATCTTGCATCGCGAGATGACATGATCGTGTGCACCGGAGTGAGCAAGTGGTTTGATGACTTCCAGGCTCTAAAAGGTGTCGACGTGACGGTTAAAGACCGTGAAGTGATGGTGGTGCTTGGCCCATCAGGCTCAGGCAAGTCAACCCTGATCCGATGCATCAATCGGCTTGAGGTTCACCAAGAGGGTTCGATCTTCGTCGATGGCATCGAACTGACTAACGACACCCGAAATATCGAACGCATTCGTTCAGAAGTTGGGATGGTGTTCCAGCAGTTCAACCTCTTCCCACATCTCAGTGTGATCGACAATGTCACACTCGCCCCGGTGTGGGTGCGAAAGAAGTCAAAAGTTGAAGCTGAACAAAAGGCCATCGAGCTGTTGGAACGGGTCGGTATCCCAGAGCAAGCACAGAAGTACCCCGGACAGCTGTCCGGCGGCCAGCAGCAGCGAGTCGCCATTGCACGCAGTCTTGCGATGGAGCCAAAAATCATGCTCTTTGACGAACCCACCTCAGCACTTGACCCAGAGATGATCGCCGAAGTGCTCGACGTGATGAAAGACCTTGCTCGGGGAGGTATGACCATGATGGTGGTCACCCACGAGATGGGTTTTGCTCGAGAGGTCGCCGACCGTTTGGTGTTCATGGAATCAGGTGAAGTTGTCGAAGTTGGAACTCCAGAGCACTTCTTCACGAACCCCCGTGAAGATCGCACCAAACTGTTTCTCTCCCAAATTCTCTGATCGCTGCGTCGGGTTCTGCCGACACGTTCGTTCGTCGCGACGTCGGCAAGGATGTCGGCATGGCCGATTATCCACTTCCACACGCTTCCCATGACCTGTCTGGCCAGGTTGCACTCGTGACCGGAGGAACTTCCGGACTTGGGTGGAGGTTCACACAGGTACTTGCCAATGCGGGAGCGATCGTTGTTCCGACCGGTCGACGCGAAGAGCGACTTGACGAGATCGCTCGCCTTGTCGAATCAGAGGGCGGGCACGCACATCCGGTGGTGATGGACACGACGAGTGCCGAGTCGATCATTGAAGGCGTTGCAGCAGCCGAAGAGGCATGTGGAACGGTCACCATCGCCGTGAACAACGCCGGAGTTCCCGACGCTCAGCGTGCGCACAAAATGTCGACCGAACTCATCGACACGGTGCTCGATACGAATGTGCGGGGCCCTTGGATACTTGCTTGTGAAGTTGCGAGACGACTGATTGCTGCGGAACAGCAGGGTCGTATCGTCAACATTGCGAGTATCGCCGCATTCCACTACGCCGGGCAAGGGGCAGCGTTGTATTCGGTGTCCAAGGCCGCAATTGCGCGCATGAGCGAAGTGCTTGCAGTTGAATGGAGTCGTTACGGCATCAATGTGAATTGCATCGCTCCAGGCGCATTCGAGTCAGAGATGATGGATGGAATGCTTGAGCGGATGGGCGACATCTCTCAACATTTTCCACGCAAGCGCATTGCGCACCCAGCGCAACTTGACAGCACGTTGCTCTATCTCTGCTCGCCAGCCTCAGATGCTGTCACTGGAACCGTGATTCGCGTTGATGACGGGCAGGGTTCTCGCTAACAGGTAAGGCGTTTCGACCAGCCGCGCTGTGACATGCTGGTGGTGGCGAAAGGGGGGCGATGTTCCTCGGCGGAGTTGAGATCATTGCAATCATCGGCGTCGTCGTATGGCTGACGAGACGCTCGCGGTCTAAGAAGGCAGAGGCCTCATCGACTCCTGAGAGTGATGTCGTGCAGGCATGGCTGCGGCGCTGGCAATCAGCCAGCCTCATTTCAGATGAGGAAGTCGCGGCAATCATTTCCTTCGAGGAGGCTGCTCGTCGTGATGCGCCGAGCACTTCAACGGGTGACGCTGAACGCAAGATGCCCCTCGTCGCAGAGGCACTTGGCTATCTCGGTGGGGCGTTTGCAGCAGTTGGGGTGATCTTGCTTGTGGCTCGTTACTGGCCCGACCTCGCTACCGGTTGGCGTGTCGGCATTCCTGCTGCCGTTGCCGTTGCCGGAGTTGTGGGTGGCGCATTGCTTGACGAGCAAACCGATGACGCTCTGCGTCGCCTGAGATGGACTCTGTGGCTGGTGGGAACCGCCGGCGCCGGTACCGCAGGCGGAGTTGCGATGTATGACGCCTTGGCACCGATTCCGGTGTACGGATGGGGCGATGGGCATCGGGTGGTGTTTGGAGCTGCGAGCCTGGTCGCAGTGTTGAGTGGTCTGCTGTGGGCAGGTCGACTGCGGCCGCTCCAGCAAACAACATTTTTTGTCGGTGTCATATTCGCCGTTGGAAGCGCAACCAATGAGTGGTGGGACATTTCTGTCGTTGGTGCCGTGACGTGGTTCCTTGGAGCAGCGACGTTGTTCATCGCTCAACGGCAGATCGGTACCTACCCTGTTATCACCGCAGTGATTGGCGCTGGCGCAATGGTGGCGGGGTCACTCATGATGCTCGATCAGATGGCGACGGCAGGGGTGCTGCTACTCGTGGTGACATCGATGGTGCTCATTCGCCTCGGTCAGCAGCCCTTGAGTACGACCGACAGTGACCTCGTGCCGGCATTTCTTATGGCTGGAGTGTTGTCACTCGTCGTCACTGTTCCGGCATCATTGGCCCAATTTGGCGGAGACGATGGGTTGATGGCAGGGTTAGTGACGTGGGTCGTCGGTATCGGGAGTTACTGGCTCGGTGAGCGTCGAAACGTGCGGGTTCCTGAGGTGCTCTTCGCAATCGGTGGAGCTGCAATCATTGCCGGACCAGCAATCGCTGCGATCGAAACAACAAATGCCGGAACGCTGCTCGGTCTTGCGAGTGCAGTTGCATGTCTGGTGGTTGGAGCAACCCCAGGAAGGGTTGCTCTCTCATTCACGGGAGCAGGGTCACTACTTATCTATGTGCCGTGGTCGATCGCCCATTTCTTCCCAGGAGAAGGACGAGCCCCACTTCTCATTGCAGCTTCCGGAGTGCTCATCGTCGGTATCGCTCTCTTCATCGCAAGATCAGCAAAGCGTCTCGGCAGCGAGTCGCCGTCAGTATCGGCGTAAACCGACCGCTGGCCGTTTCTGATTGTCAACGCAAAGTAGGCACAATGTGAACATGTCAACCTATGCCGCACAGCGACAGGCTGCCGAGCAGCGTTACGCAGATCGTCGCCCCCTCTCGAAAGAGCTGTTTGAGAGAGCATCAGCGGTGATGCCAGGAGGGTCAACACGTTCGGTGCTCGATATGTCTCCGTTCCCTTTCCGGGTGGCATCAGCGGCCGGCTCCGAACTCGTTGACGTCGATGGCATCAACTATCTCGATTTTCTTGGTGACTATTCAGCAGGATTGCTAGGCCACGACCCTGCACCGGTTCGGGCAGCGGTGACCGCAGCCCTCGAACACGGCTGGAGTTTCGGGGGAGTGCACACCGACGAGATTCGAGTAGCAGAGGCAGTCGTCGACCGCTTTCCATCGATTGAGCAGGTGCGGTTTACCAATTCGGGCACCGAGGCAAATCTCATGGCATTGCAACTTGCTCGGCACCACACGAGACGTCAGCGCATCGTGGTCTGCGATGGGGCGTACCACGGGGGCCTGTTGTATTTCGGACATGGAGGAGAGGCCCTACTCGCGCCATTTGATTTCACGAGAGTGCGCTACAACGACATTGACACGCTCACTGCCATCGATGACAGCGTTGCCGCAGTGCTTATCGAGCCAATGATGGGAGCCGGTGGCTGCATCCCAGCCCAGCAGGAGTATCTCACCGCATTGCGCCGACGTTGCGATGAAACCGGTTCGCTGTTGATCTTCGACGAGGTGATGACATCTCGAATGAGTTCAGGAGGTCTCCAGCAGCGAACCGGGGTGCTGCCTGATCTCACCACGCTGGGAAAATACCTGGCCGGAGGCATGACGTTCGGAGCATTCGGTGGGCGCGCCGATGTGATGGCAGCGTTTGACCCGGCACGTGGTGGCGCATTGACCCACGGAGGCACCTTCAATAACAACGTGGTGTCGATGGCGGGTGCGGCAGCGGCAATGAGTGAAATGCTTTCTGAAGCAAAGTTGTCACAACTCTTTGCTCGCGGGGAATCGCTTCGATCGCGACTCAATGAGTTGTTCAGAGCATCGACCTTGCCTCTCTCGGTAACCGGTGTCGGGTCGATGATGGCTATTCACACCGTTGACGGGCCGATCAACGGCCCGCACGATCTGGAGACGTCTGACCATGAGTTGAGACAGTTGTTGTTTCATGAGTTGTTGCATCGAGGCTGCTACATCGCAGCCCGAG
This sequence comes from Ilumatobacteraceae bacterium, assembly GCA_022425725.1. Classification (GTDB taxonomy): domain Bacteria; phylum Actinomycetota; class Acidimicrobiia; order Acidimicrobiales; family Ilumatobacteraceae; genus Casp-actino5. Next base: position 16,268 of record JAKMEY010000035.1, on the reverse strand, counting down.
GATTCATCGCGTTGTCACTCGACATCACCGATGAACAATGCGACACCCTCGTCGGGGCAATGAGCGAAGCAATCGACTCGATCAGCCCCTCCAACTAGGGTGATCGCATGAGTGAAGATCGTCAACGTCCAGAAATTTCAGTGCCCGAAGGTGAGCCACCAGCAGAGCTCATCATCGAAGACGAGATCGTTGGCGACGGTGACCCTGCCATGCCGGGAGCGACAGTCGTCGTTCATTACGCAGGCGTGTCGTGGAGCACGGGAGCAGAGTTTGACGCATCGTGGAACCGAGGTACGCCGTTCGATTTCCAGCTCGGAGCCGGTTACGTCATTTCCGGTTGGGACCAAGGCGTCACAGGAATGCGTGTTGGTGGTCGCCGCCGTCTTACGATTCCACCCCACATGGGCTACGGCGATCAGGGTGCGGGCGGTGTGATCGCTCCAGGAGAAACCCTCATTTTCGTCGTTGACCTGCTCGGCGTTCGCTAAACAAACGCTCAATCACGAGAGGTGTTCTAGGGAGCGTCACCGGTTGCGACTGGGCGCTGTTCATCTCGTGACCATTCACTCCACGAGCCCGGATAGAGCAGCGCATCACCAGGGTCGGCGATACCAAGCATGCTCATGACGAGCAGGTTGTGGCAGGCGGTGACACCGCTACCGCAGTAGACGATCGGCTGTTGGCCAAGGTCGACAGAGTTCAGACGCCCTCGAAGATCGGCCACCGGACGGTGAAGCCCGTCTTCGCCGAGATTGCCGCCGTGGAAGAGGTTGAGTGCGCCAGGAACATGACCGGCCCGTGGATCAAGTGGTTCGGTATCGCCTCGATATCGGGCCTCCGCCCGAGAGTCGATGACGGTTCGGCCGCTGTCGATTGCGGCGACAACCTCATCAGCGGTGATGACCCCTGCCCAATGAGGAGGAACTTCATACGTTGAGTTGTTGACCGCAAGGGTGTCTGCTTCAACATGTTGACCGGCCAAAACCCATGCTGGATACCCACCGTCGAGCACCGCTACACGTTGATGTCCGATCGAACGAAGCATCCACCACAAACGTGCGGCGACTGCGCCCCCAGCGTCGTCGTAGGCAACGACGAATGAAGAAGGGTTAACACCATTGCGTTCGAGCACTTCAGCGAACTGCTGTGTGGTGGGTAACGGATGCCGCCCGCCGCCGGTTGGTGATGAACCATCGTGAACCGCGAGCTCCTGGTGAAGGTCGATAAACCGCGCCCCAGCAATGTGAGCGGCGTTGTAATCGCGGCGGCCACGATCATGATCTGAGAGATCAAACCGTACGTCACAGATCACGAGGTCATCATCACCACGCCCAATTCGTGCCGCTAACTCCTCGACGCTGATGAGTGCCATACCGTGACGGTAGTGCCGTCGGTCTCGCACTCATGACTCGCAGATGGCAGACTTATCCCATGGTGGGAACGCTTTCAATGCTCGACCTCGCTCGGGTTCGACGCGGGACCCCAATTGTTGATGGCCTCACCTCGTGTGTCGAGATGGCACAACTCGCTGAGCAATGCGGATATTCCCGCGTCTGGTACGCGGAACATCACAATCTTCCAACCGTTGCATCGTCCTCGCCTGCGGTGCTGATTGCCCACGTTGCAGCCCACACCTCCACGATCAAGCTGGGGGCTGGGGGAGTGATGCTGCCAAACCATGCCCCGCTCGTGATCGCCGAACAATATGGCACGCTAGCCACATTGCATCCTGGCCGCATCGAATTAGGTCTGGGTCGGGCACCCGGAAGCGATCAGGTGACACTCCGTGCCATGCGTCGAGATCACACGTCTTCGGACAGCTTTCCCTCCGATGTCGCAGAACTTCGTGACTTGCTCGATGGCGTAGTTCGAGCCGACGGGGTTGCCGCCATTCCCGGAGCGGGAACGTGTGTGCCGCTCTACATTCTTGGGTCGTCACTGTTCGGAGCGCAGCTCGCAGCAGCGCTGGGTTTCCCGTATGCGTTCGCCTCACACTTCTCGCCTGGCGCCCTCGTCGAAGCAGTTGAAGAATACCGACGCTCATTTGTGCCCTCTGATCGTCTACCAGAGCCCCATGTGATTGCCGCGGTGAACGTGTTCTGTTCTGAATCTTCTGACGACGCACTGCAGCAGTTCCACGCGGCCGCTCGTGAGCGTGTCGCCCTCATTGTGCCCAAAGGTGTTGACTACACCGATGAGCAGGCTGACCAAGTGCTTTCGATGCCACAGGGTCAACATCTTCTGCAAATGATGCAATATTCGGCGGTCGGCACACCGCCCGAAGTGGCGTCGTATCTCGATGAGTTCTTGTCTCACTCTGGCGCTGACGAGCTCATTGTGTCGCATTCGACTCCTTTTGTCGAAGAGCGGATGACATCGATTCGTCTCACCGCAGACCTCGTCGACCGGGTTGGCGTGTGATGTTGGGGTGTGAGGTGCAGTAATGGCTGAGGTTCGGGTGAGTTGCTTGGGTTGCGGAGGCGACATTGTGCTCGATCAGTTGAGGGTGCCAAAGGGGGTTATCGCTCGGGGCGATCGCTTCATGCACGAGGGATGTGTGCTCAACAGTGAGGCAGAATCGGGTCGTTACGAGGTCGGAGTGCCGGCATATCTTTTGCCAAAGGGGCGGTGATGTCAGAATCAAGTCAGGTAACCGATGAGCGACGCCAAGAGTTACGTGAGCGCTACCTGCTCGAGCGCGATAAGCGGTTGCGCGCAGATGGCAACGGCCAATACCTCGAGCCGACCGGCCGATTTGCGGGAATTACTGATGACCCGTACACGCCTGTGGTTGAACGTGAAACCGTGCACGATGACGTCACTGTCGCAATCATCGGTGCCGGGTTCTCTGGTCTCGTAACTGGTGCGGCGCTGAAAAAGGCAGGGATTGAGAACGTACGACTGCTCGATGCGGCTGGCGACGTTGGCGGAGTGTGGTACTGGAACCGATACCCCGGAGCCATGTGCGATACAGCTGCGATGATTTATCTTCCGCTGTTGGAAGAAACCGGAACTGTGCCATCGGCGAAGTACGTGCCTGCTCATGAGATTTTCGCTCATGCTCAACTCATCGCAACAACATTTGGTTTGTATGAGAACGCGCTGCTGTCGACAAGCGCAACCGAGGTGTCGTGGGATGCTGACGTCCAGCGTTGGAGAATTACCACCGACCGCGGCGATAATTTCACGGCGAAATATGTAGCAACTGGCACCGGGCCGCTTCACCGTCCGAAGCTCCCAGGTATTGATGGCATTGACACCTTCGCAGGCCATGCGTTTCACACGAGCCGTTGGGACTACGACTACTGCGGGGGCGGGCCTGCTGATGTGCCAATGGACAAACTGGGCGACAAGCGCGTTGCAGTCATTGGTACTGGTGCAACCGCAGTGCAATGCATTCCGAAATTAGGGCGTGATGCAGGCGAACTTTTTGTCTTCCAGCGCACACCCTCGTCGATTGATATTCGCAATAATCACCCGATTGACCCAGAGTGGTTCGCCTCACTTAAGCCTGGGTGGCAACGCGAATGGTTGCGAAATTTCACTCTGTTGCAAACAGGTGGATATGCCGATGTTGACCTTGTGATGGATGGCTGGACCGACATCGCGCAGCGGGTTCGCGATCGGGTTGCTGCTCGGGTCATGGCCGGAGCCGAACTCAGCCCCGAAACAACCCTCGCTGCGTACGAAGAGTCTGACGACGAAAAGATGGAAGAGATTCGGGCACGGGTGGATGCGATTGTCACCGACCCTACGACCGCAGAAGCGCTGAAACCGTGGTACCGGCAACTCTGTAAGCGACCCTGCTTTCACGACGAATACCTTCAGACCTACAACCGTCCAACGGTGACGCTTGTCGATACCGATGGTCAAGGCGTTGACCGTGTTGACGCCACCGGAGTATGGGCGAACGGCCAGCATTACGAGGTCGACTGCATCGTCTTTGCATCTGGCTTCGAAGTGGGAACCGACCTTTCCCGCCGATCAGGCTTTCAGATCATCGGAACGAGTGGTTCATCGCTCGAGGAGTACTGGGCACCAGGAATGCGGACGTTGCACGGCACGCATGTCGACGGATTCCCAAATCTCTTCGTGCTCGCCACTGCACAGGCGGCGAATCTCATCTCGAACGTGCCGCATAACTATGTCGAAGCAAGTGACGCCATCGCAGCAGTGGTCGCCCATGCTGAAGAGATCGGTGCAGCAACGGTTAAAGCCGGGCGCTCCGATGTCGATGCGTGGTTGCGACTGATTCAAGGTCGGCAGGGCTCGGTGATTGGGTCGCCTGACTGCACTCCGGGCTATTACAACAACGAAGGCAAACCGCTCGAGGGCGATCAGCAACTCAACGGCGGGGCCTACATTGAAGGGCCGGTTGCCTACTTCGAGTTTCTTGAGCAGTGGTGGAAGTCAGGTGAGTTTGCCGGACTCCACTTCTCGTAAGACGAGTGGCGCCTTCGTAGCAAAGGGGGAGAAATGACGCTTACACATTCGACCGAAATTGATGTCTCAACATATGAACGAGATGGCTATCTGCACTTGCCGGGATATGTCACCGACCCCTGGCTCTCTGAATTGCAGTCGGTAGCGGCTTATTTCGTTGAAGAGAGTCGAACGGTTTTTCAGTCAAACTCGCGATTCGACCTTGAAGACGGCCACAGCGCAGAAACCCCTCGGCTTCGGCGGTTGAACTCGCCGGTCGACCTTCACGAGACCTTTGCTCGTTTTGCACTGGACGGCCCAGCAGCAGAACTCGCAGTGCAGGTGCTCGGTGGCCCTGTGCGCTACCACCACTCAAAACTGAACTTCAAATGGGCTGATGGGGGAGAAGCGGTCGAGTGGCATCAGGATATTCAATTCTGGCCACACACTGATTTCAGCCCGCTCACTATCGGTGTGTACCTCGACGATGTCAATGCTGAAATGGGCCCGATGGGCGTGCTGCCGGGCAGCCACCGCGGCCAGCTCTACAACCTGTACCGAGAAGACGGCTCATGGGGTGGGGCCATGAACGACAGTGACATTGCATCGCTCGACCTAGATGACATGCGATGGCTCGACGGTCCTGCCGGTTCGGTCACTGTGCATAACTGCTGTTTGGTGCATGGATCAGTGGCAAACTCATCAACCCGACCCCGACCGTTGCTGTTGCAGACCTATTCACGTGCCGACTCATACCCGATACTTGGTATTGGTGCGAACGGCGTTACCGGTAAACGATCTGGTGCAGTGATCGGTGGTGACGCACAGCAGTCGGTAACCGTTGATGGGCGTGTGATCCCAGGTGCACCCGATTGGTCTCAGCGCGGAGCTCCCACCATCTTCGGGTCTCAGAGCACCAAATAGTTTGTGCTCGTCTCGATCGAGTGCCTTCGTACACTAGAACTATGTCTGAGCTGCTGAGGTCGTTTCGTCACGAGTTGCATGCGCATCCTGAACTCGCTCACGCCGAGCATGCAACCGCCGATCGAGTGGTGGCGTTCATGCAGCAGTTCAATCCGACTGAAATCGTGACTGGAATCGCCGGGACCGGTGTTGTCGTCACATTTGACAGCGGTGTGGAAGGCCCTCGAATGCTCTTTCGTTGCGAGCTCGATGCGCTACCAATTGTTGAGACCGGTGTTGATGGTTACGCCTCTGTTGATGCTGGCGTTTCGCACAAATGTGGCCATGACGGGCACATGGCGATGATTGCGGGGCTTGGCGAGGCGCTTGCGGCGAGACCGCTCGAACGTGGGGTCGTGCACTTACTGTTTCAGCCAGCTGAAGAAACTGGCACTGGCGCAGCTGCAGTGCTCAATGACCACGCATTTGATCGTTTTACCCCTGATTTCGCAGTAGCCATTCACAACATGCCCGGGTTCCCAATGCACGCAATGGTGGTGAAGTCGGGTTCAATCACTGCTGCCGTGCGGAGTGTTGTCATTCGGTTTACTGGCCGCGTTGCTCATGCAAGCGAGCCCGAAAAGGGGGAGAACCCGTCATTTGCGGTGGCAGATCTGTTGCGCGACGCCAACGCCCTTGTCGTAGCCGACCAGCTTGATCCGCATTTTCGTTTGGTCACCCCGGTGCATGTGTCGGTCGGATCGGTTGCCTACGGCGTTGCCGCTGGTGATGGAGAGGTGCATTTCACGATCCGGTCAGCAAGTAATGAAGGTCTGTCGAATCTTCAGGCAGAGATCACTGCGATCGCAGAGCAGTTAGCGACACGTGATGGGCTCACAGTCGAGATTGACATTGTCGAAGACTTCTACGCCAATATCAATGACCCCGAAGTGACGGACCGGGTGCGTCGGGCAGCGGAAACGTGTGGCCATGAGATCATCACACCAGATGTCGGCATGCGGGCAGGGGAAGACTTCGGTCTCTTTACCGAGCGCTTCCCGTGCTGCCTCGTGTTACTCGGCGCCGGAGAAGACCATCTTCCGATTCACAACGCTGCCTACGACTTCCCAGATGAACTCATTGCAACGGGAGTCGAGTTATTCGAGCAAATTATTCGTGATGCCGAAGATAATTTCGAGACGACGTTGCGTACGCATATGTCATAATTGACGCACTATGAACTTTTCTCGGACTGCACAGATGCCGACGGTGCTCGCAATCTCTCTTGGCCTTACGTTGTTTGCAGGGTGCGGCGGTGGAGACCTCATCGCAGAAGCAACTGCGAAAGCTGATGGAGCGTGCGAATGCGACAATTTCGAGTGCACTACCGATTTCATTGCGTGGTTCAACAAGGTGTCGATTACACGTGAGAGTGACCTCGAAGGATTGGGCGAAACCGGCTACAACGCGTACCTTGAACAGTCGCTGCGCGCTGGTGAATGTCAAAACGCTCTTCGTTAGTGAAGGGCTGGTTACTCGGAGAGCGACTTCATTCGCTCGAGCATTTGCCCCATTTGCTGATGCACGGCATTGACGGCTTGGAGCGGCCTGACCATCACTTTGATTTCGACGATCTTGCCGTCGTCGTCGCACGTAATGATGTCAACACCATTGACTGCCTTGCCATCGACCGTGGTCTCAAATTCGAGCGCCGCGTGGTGTCCGTCAACGATTTCTTTCGTGTAACGGAACTTGCCAGATGAGTCACTGCTGTCAGTGATCGCTTCCGCGACATTTGGTTCTTCGCCAGGAAGTGCCTGGCTTGCGGCGTTGAGGTAGAGCATGGTGATGGCCTTGCCCTCCTGCGGTGTGAAGACCACAGGGGAGAGGAACACGACATCATCGTGAAGGAGTTCGTCGAGTCCGCCAGGGAGTTGACCACGCATGTGCTGGTGCCAGCGCTCGATGACGTTATGAATTGGTCCGTTTGCCATGAGTCGACCGTAGTCGTCCGGCGGCAGGTCAGATGAACCAACCTGATTGCACTACATCATGCGAGTTAACTGATGGTGCCGGATATCGCTTGTTTGGCTCTGTACGAGCAAGAACATCGCCTGTCGCGCAAGGAGCTGCGCGTGATGTGACGTTGCGACTGCACCTCCGCCCGAAGCGGCCACGAGCATCGTCGCCGAACGCATACAAAGGTCGCTTGCGTTTGCGCGTGCTGCCGGAAGTTCGTCGACTGAGGCCGTGTCGAGTCGATGCCGAGCCGTGGCGTACTCGTCATCGAGGTCGCTCGGCCCGAGTAGAGAAAGACAGCGACCGGTGACGCCGAGCGCAAGTGAACCGTTCGCCCGAAGGCCCATTCGATAACTCTCTAACCACGAGTCAAACGAAACCACCGAGGTCACATCGTCAGTGGTGACGAGGTGCTGGTCGAACGTGATGACCGCAGTGGATGATGAATTCACAGCAGCAAGTTCGAGCATGCTCGCGAACATCGTCTCTGACTCAATTCCTGGAACGATTCCCCAAACCACCGAGTCTTGCCAGCGGGCTGCGATAAGGACGATGTCGACATCGCCCCACCCAGTGATGTAAGGGGCCGTTCCTGAAACGAGCCAACCATCACTGCATGGTTCAGCACGAAGTACGGGAGCTCCTTGTCGGAGAAGATGGGCAAATGCAACACCACCCCGGGTTTCGCCTTTGGCAAGCCCGGCGGCGTAACGGCGCGCTTCACCCTCGCAAAGAGCAGTTGCTGTCGCCGGTCCTGCATGCTGTTGCCAGACGAAGGTGGTGGTGAGGCATCCGCCAGCGAGCGCCTCGATGACGAGGTCTCGGTCAGCGTTTGAGAGGTTCGAACCTCCAACTGATTCTGTTGAGAAAATGCCGTAGAGCCCTGCATCTTGCAGGGCTTGAAGATGGGCTGTTGGTATGACTCCACCACGATCGGTGGCAACAGCGGTTGGGAAGAGCACCTCTTCTGCTAGCCGGCGAGCGGTTTCAACCTGAGGGCACGGATGAATTGTGCTCAGCGATTGGGTGCTCATAACTTCAGAATAGTTGACGTGTGGCGAGCGAAACCTACTGTTCATCACTTGACGCAGAGAGAAGCACCGTGACCGGATCGACAACGTCGTCGCCGGTCTCGTGTGCAAGCAACTGTGACGACAGCAGCCCTGAACGTGCGACCGTTCGAGGAGCGTCTGTGGGAGTGGGAAGCCGTTTTGCCATTCGCTTGATAGTTCGGTGAGCGCCCTCTTCGTTGCCCTGACGCAGCGCCCACGCGCCCATGTGCATGCCAGCATCAGCGATGACCTGAATGGTGGTGCTGTCTGAGGCAATGGCATGTTCGATTGCCGTTCGCTCCGATGGATCCTGATGAGGGCCAGGAAGGAAAAGGAGTGATCTGCGAGAGTCAGAGGTGCCCAATGACCGAGAGGTGCCGGCCGATGTGGATTCGGTAAGGACTTCGATGGGGCTTCGGAGCCGGTCAACAATCAGTTCTGCGTTCGGCCTCAGGTCACGGTCGCAGTGGGGTATGAGGTTGGTGCGAAGGTGAGCGAGGCACGAAGGTGACATCACCATGATTGGACCTTTTGATGATTCTTTGCCGAGAAGCTTTGTCAGACGACGGACACGCTTGCGAAATGCTCGTACACGACCCGCACGCAGTTCTTCAGCTCCGCAACAACGCGTTGTCGCAAGTTCGCAATGACGGCCTCGAGAGGCGAGATCACCAATCACAGATCGAGCAGCATCATCAGAGAAATACTCAACACTGCAGGTCGCAAACACGCTCACTTGAGGGCGGTCAGAGGCGACAGGCATGGGCTGTCGGCGAAACCATGTCGAGAATCGTTGTCCTGAGATGCGGGGAATATGGACGGAAGACGAAATGCCGGTGACAGCGGTGACAAGTCGACGGCGCAGAGTATCGGGCCGCTGCATGCACCAATTCACAAATGTTGCGCATCGCGATGCGATGGGGCCGGTCAGGTCATGGGCGGAGAGCACCCAGTTCGTGATGCGCTGTCGAACGGTGAAGTAGCCGTTGAGTTGGCGGACCTGCATGAGATCGATGAACGTCGTCGGGAGGTCGACCTCATGTTCGCTATCGGGCCCGCGATGCGGGCAACGCTGAGTGCAGGCACCGCAGTGAAAGCAAGAATCAGAAAAGATGTTCTGCTGATTCGGAGTGAGCAGATGTGGATCTGCGTCAGTGACGCCTTCGAGAGCGGCGAAGATCGACGGAAAAACATCGCATAGATCGAGGCAGAGTCGGCACTGTGAGCACACCGAGATGTCATCGGCGAGGGATGTCCGGACGGACGACTCCTCAACGACGGGAAATGCGGTGGTCACGGCAAGAGGAGTGAGCGGAGTTTGGAAACGAGTTGAAGGAATTCGTTTGCATGTTCACCTGGGTCAGAGCGACCCAAGTGAACATGCGGAAACGATGAATTAGGCCAGATCGAAACGATCGAGGTTCATGACCTTTGTCCATGCTGCAATGAAGTCACGGACGAACTTGTCGCCAGAGTCTGATGAGGCATACACATCAGCAATCGCACGAAGTTGTGAGTTTGAACCAAAGACCAAGTCGTTGCGAGTGCCGGTCCAGCGAACTTCGCCGGTGGTCCTGCCACGAGCCTCGAACTCGTCTTGGCCGTCGGTGGTCGCAGACCAGACGTTGCTGAGGTCAAGCAAGTTCACGAAGAAGTCGTTTGACAACACGCCAACCCGGTCGGTGAGAACGCCGTGCTGTGAGCCTCCTGCGTTTGCTCCGAGCACACGAAGGCCGGCAACGAGCACCGCCATTTCGGGTGCACTGAGCGTGAGAAGCTGAGCGCGGTCAACGAGAAGGTGCTCGGCATTCTGAGCCTGACCCTTCCCGAGGAAGTTCCTGAAACCGTCCGACTTCGGCTCAAGCGGAGCGAACGACTCGGCATCGGTCATCTCCTGAGTGGCGTCGGTGCGACCAGGGGTGAATGGAACCGTCATTTCGACGCCGCCAGCGGCTGCAGCGGCTTCGACAGCTGCTGAACCAGCGAGGACGATGAGGTCAGCCATTGAGATGGTCGAACCCGATGCGTTGAAGTTGCTCTGAACTCCTTCGAGGACCGAGAGCACCCGACGCAACTGGTCAGGATCATTTGCTTCCCAACCGTTCTGTGGGGCGAGGCGGATGCGAGCGCCATTGGCGCCACCACGCATATCGCTTCCACGGAACGTTGAGGCTGATGCCCATGCAGTTGCAACGAGTTCACCGGTGGTGAGACCTGACGCAAGAATGTCTGCCTTGAGCGACGCAATCTCGGCATCGGTCACGAGAGCGTGATCGACGGCGGGAACTGGATCTTGCCAAATAAGGTCTTCGCTTGGCACCTCAGGTCCGACGTAGCGGGCCTTTGGCCCCATGTCACGGTGTGTCAACTTAAACCATGCACGAGCGAACGCATCAGCGAACTGGTCTGGGTTCTCTTGGAAACGTCGTGAGATGGGCTCGTAGATCGGGTCGTAGCGCATCGCCATGTCAGCGGTCGTCATCATTGGAGCGTGACGAACGTTTGCGTCATGGGCGTCTGGCACGAGGTCAGCAGCGGCAGGGTCGGTTGGCTTCCACTGCTGCGCACCTGCTGGGCTGTGAGTGAGCTCCCACTCGTATCCGAACAACATGTCGAAGTAGGAGTTGTCCCACTGGGTTGGAGTTGGAGTCCAAGCGCCTTCGATTCCACTTGTGGTGGCATCTCCACCAACACCGGTTCCGTGGGCGTTCTTCCAGCCAGTCCCTTGCTGCTCGATCGGTGCACCTTCGGGCTCGACACCAACGAGATCGGGGTCTCCTGCTCCGTGAGCCTTACCGAAAGTGTGTCCGCCAGCGGTGAGGGCGACAGTTTCCTCGTCGTTCATCGCCATACGTGCGAAGGTCTCACGAATATCGGCACCAGATGCGACGGGGTCGGGGTTTCCGTTTGGCCCCTCTGGGTTCACGTAGATGAGGCCCATCTGCACTGCACCCAGTGGGTTTGCCAACTCGCGGTCACCTGAGTAACGGCCATCGGCGAGCCACTCGGTTTCTGGGCCCCAGTAGATGTCGTCTTCTGGTGCGTAGATATCTTCGCGGCCACCTGAGAAGCCGAACGTCTTGAATCCCATCGACTCGAGTGCGACGTTGCCGGCGAGGATCATGAGATCGGCCCATGAAATTTTGCGGCCATACTTCTGCTTAATTGGCAGAAGGAGCATGCGGGCCTTGTCGAGGTTGCCGTTGTCGGGCCAGCTGTTGAGTGGGGCAAACCGGTGGTTGCCGGTGCCAGCGCCACCGCGACCGTCTTCGATTCGGTAGGTGCCGGCTGCGTGCCATGCCATACGGATCATGAGGCCGCCGTAGTGGCCGTAGTCGGCTGGCCACCACTCTTGAGAGTCGGTCATCATGGCGTCGAGATCGGCCTTGACTGCGCCGAGATCGAGTGATGCAAACTCTGCGGCATAATCAAAGTCATCGTCCATGGGGTTCGAGGCTGGGTGGCCTTGATGGAGGATTCCAAGATTGAGCTGTTCTGGCCACCAGTGCTGGTTAGCGGCAGTCGTCGTCGGAGGGTTCACACCGTGAACGACGGGGCATTGATCAGACATCATGTCTCCTTATTTGGTTTGGTTGTTCGTTGGTTTATCGAGGTTGCTGGTGGGCATAGTGCAACGAGCACATGTCCCGTGAAACACCACCGATGTTGACGATGGTGAGAAGTCATTCGGTTTGCTGATCGACACTGCATCAAGGTGATCGATGCTGACGTCTGCGATCGCTCCACACTGATCGCACACGGCATGGTGGTGATCGGTCAGGTTCGGATCGAAGCGAACCGCTCCGCCATCGAATGTGACCTGACCGAGTTCTCCCATTTCTGTGAGATCGGTGAGCGTTTGGTACACCGTCCGCAGCGATATTCCCGGCATCTGAGCAGAGGCTGTCGTGAAGAGTGCCTCCGCAGTCGGATGCTCAGCATTTTCGTGTAGTAACGAGAACAGCAGTTGTCGTTGCGGGGTGATCTTTAAGCCCTCGGAGCGAAAACGCTCGACTAGCTGTTCGGGGCTGCGCATGTTCCTATTGTGGTTCGCAGACGACCTAATCTGCAAATCATGCGAATAAGCAATGACTGATAACTGAGTTTCGAGGCAACAGATGCAGAGGTGAGAAGTTACGAACTTCCACCCGGTTGCCACAAAGTTGCCTGGTAGCCCTCTTCAAGTGAGGTTGCGATGGCGTCGACATGTTCGGCTTCGTCGATGTGAGCGGCCAGAAGCTCGGCACCGCTCGGCCGCTCATCTGCTGACGGCCAACTTGAGGTATTCCACATGTCTGATCGTCGCAATGCCTTTCCACAATGCATGAAACAGGTCTCTACGTTGATGACGATTGCGAGGTTCGGCACCCGATCACCATCGGTGCAGAGATTTCGAACCTCGGTCTCGGTTGAAATCGATGCGGTGCCGTTTACTCGCATGGTCTCCTCAAGGCCGGGAATCATGAACAACATTGCGATTGATGACCTTTGTAGGAGGTTTCGGTACGAGTCGATGCGGTTGTTGCCGGCAAGGTCGCCGAACGCAACATGTCGTTCATCGACGACTTTCACGAAGCCAGGGGTGCCACCGCGAGGTGAAATGTCGACACGTTCGCCGTCACTTGTTGCGAAAATCAATAGCGGTGAGGCCCCGATCATCCGAGCTGCCGCATCATCGATGTGATCGATCTCTTTGTTGAGGGCACGCTGGGATGGTGATCGAAACAGTGACCGCAATGCGTCAGCGTCATCAATGCACGAGTGAAGATCCATAGCGCAACCCTAGAGCGTGTGGGGCCTGGCGTTATGTGGCATGCCGCATGGCCGAAGTCTTCGATGACGCCAATTCGCCGTTACAAGAGGTGCCCTTACGCTCCCGGCGGAAACTCGTACTCGACCTCATCGAAGTTACGAATACCAGAAAAGATGTAGAGCAGCCGAAGAGGTTCGGTTGAACTGCCATTGAGCGCGATGTGTTCTGTGCCGCCAGGAATGTGCACGACCTCATTTGCATTCATCACACGTGGAGGCTCATCATTGATGTGCACCTCTGCCACCCCAGAGAGAATGACGTAGGTCTCAGCCTGGGGGTGAAGATGTCCGCGAGAGGGGCGGTGGGCGTCGACAGGAATTTCAGCGATTCCCATGACAACGCCAGTGTCATTATTGTTCTCTAGCAATGTCCACCAGTTCACGACGGTGTTGCCGTCAATGGCCCGTGTTTCGACCGGAAGGTCCGCTGGGTTGACGAACAGAGCGTTGTGCACCGACATAGCGTATGCCGCCCTAATAGGTTCTTCGTTGGATGATGCGATGCGCAAAAACGTCTCGGCGGTTACTTCAAGGTGCCATCGCCATGGCGCCCATCGCCCGAACTAAAGCGACCGGCTCCGGCGATGCCCTCGGCCTCGAGCACCGGGCGACTGTTAAACCACTCCTGGACGAGTGCGTCTCGAATATTGAGGCCGTGTTGGGCCTTTACTGATCGGCGATCGGCGCGAGCGCATAGTTGGGGGAATGCCGCGATCTGGTGAGCGAGTTCTTCGGCCCGATGTCGTGCGTCCCCATCGGGAACGACGTATTCGCAAAGCCCGATCTGCTTGCATTCGTCAGCTGTGACCTGCCGCCCGGTCAAGATGAGATCGAGTGCACGTCCCTCTCCGACGAGGCGCGGAAGCCGAACGGTGCCTCCGTCGATGAGCGGAATTCCCCACCGTCGGCAGTACACCCCCATGTAGGCGCTCTCTTCCATGACCCGAATGTCGGCCCACATGGCAAGTTCCATGCCGCCTGCAACGGCAGGCCCAGCGACGGCGGCAATAATTGGCTTGTCGAGTTCGAGTCGGCTCGGCCCCATCGCTCCCATCGGAATGTCGCCTCCGTTGCCGTGTTGGCCCCCATCTCGAGGCATCGAAAGCTCAGCCAGAGGCTCAGGCTCATCGAGAGCAGCAGCATGCTTGAGGTCCCAGCCTGCGCAAAAGGCCCCGCCCTCGCCCCAAAAGACCGCAACCGCTGCGTCATCATCGTTCTCAAACTCGAGAAATCCATCGTAGAGAGCCGCTGCACTCTCGGGATCCATTGCGTTTCGCGCCTCCGGCCGAGAATGGATCACCGTCCACACTGGTCCTGACTTTTCAATTCGAACCGTCATTGGGCTTCCTTCCTCGACGATCGCTCCAAATAGTTATCTCGAATGGCAAACTTTTGAATCTTTCCTGAGCCGGTGAGAGGGAACTCATCGACCTGCTCCCAGATGCTCGGTGTTTTTTGTGGCGACAGTAATTCGCGGCAGTGCGCTCGAAGCGCATCAACCTTGATCGGTTCGTTGCCAACCGTTCGGACAAATGCACCGATGACTTCACCCCATTTGGGGTCAGGCAGGCCGACGACTGCAACCTCTGCAACTGAGGTGTGTTCAAGCAGCGCATGTTCGATCTCAGCAGGGAAATGGTTCTCCCCTCCCCGAATGATCATGTCTTTGACCCGGCCGGTGACTCGAATGAAACCCTCATGATCGAGGGTTCCGAGGTCTCCGGTGTGGAGCCAACCCTCATCGTCGATCGCTGCAGCGGTTGCCTCGGGGTTGTCGTTATAGCCGATCATGATGCCGTAGCCCCGGGCGCAGATTTCCCCCACTACTCCGACAGGGACAACTGAGGTTGCCGTACCGATTTCGCCATCTTCACGGGCTGTGCGAATCGATACTTCGGTAAGCGGAAGTGGCTGACCGGCACTCGATGAGATGTGCTCTGCAGAGACATCGGTGTGATTCAAGGAGATCATGGGTGACGCTTCGGTTTGACCAAATGCTGTCAAGAGGTGACAACCCAGTTGGCGACGAACCCGTTCAACAAGCTCAGCCGAGACCGGGGCGCCACCAGTAGTAATTGCGACAAGCGAGTCAACGTTGCGAGGTTGTCGTTCGAGCGACTCGAGCAGCGCAACCAGAATTGTGGGAACGGCGAAGAAGTTCGTCACCCGTTCTGATTCGATTCGAAGTGCCAACGCGTCGGCATCAAACTGTTCGATCAGAAGCATGCGGCATCCCGCCTGCAAACTTCCTAACGCCCCGGTGGCGCAGCCTGCGGTGTGAAAGAGCGGCATGAAGTTCGCGTACACCGAGTTGCCGTCGGCGAGCGCACGCTGTGCGAAGAGACGAGCATTGTTCACGAGGCTGTGGTGAGAGAGGACAGCTCCCTTTGGGAATCCTGTCGTGCCGGAGGTGTACTGAATTTGTGCAGCATCTGTTGGAGCCGCCGACGTAAGAGAACGCGGCCGTGACCCATTGGCAAATAGCTGCTCGTCGTTGTCGAGGTCGACAATTTCTCTCACCGAAGAAAGCCCTTGGCAAGCCTCCTCGGCAATAGCAGTCATCGGGTTTCCTCGATGACGCGCAATGTGAAACAACGCAACCGAACGAGACTGTTCGAGCACATAACGCAATTCAGAATGCTGGAACGAAGGGTTTGCTGTGACGAGCACTAGTCCCGCCAACGCACAGGCGTACTCCATGAGAAGCCAACGGCTGACATTTGGAGCCCACACGACAACGCGTTCTCCGGGAGCAAATCGAGATGCAAGCGACAACGCCAGTGTCTCGGCATGGCTCAAAAGTTGTTCGTGAGTCCATGAGAGCCCGAGCGTGCCATCGGTTGTCACCGCAGTAACAGCAACCGAATTAGGAAGGGTCGAAGCCTGTTGACGAAGGAGATCGCCAACCGTCAGATCAAGAAGATCACCATCAGGCTGAGCGGGGACATAGCTCTCAGACAGTCTCAACCGATACATCAGAAGCCTCCGTTGGTATTACCCAATGACAGGGCACGCTCGTTGAGCGAGCCCGGCGAGATCGAGTTCGCTCGGAAGAGATCC
>JAKMEY010000022.1 GCA_022425725.1 Ilumatobacteraceae bacterium | reverse complement strand
GGTGAGCGGGCGCAGGCAGATCTCATCGCATCGATTGACGACGGAGTGCTTATCGAGGGAGTGAGCGGTTTGCATTCGGGCGTGAATACCGTGAGTGGTGACTTTTCTGTTGGAGCAACCGGAATGTCGATTCGGAACGGGGCGATTGCCGAACCGGTTCGAGAGTTCACGATCGCGAGCACGATTCAACGTCTTCTCAACGACATCGTTGAGGTTGGTGCTGATCTCGAATGGTTGCCGATGCGCGCATCGGCGCCGTCGCTTGTCATTCGTGATGTGATGGTGTCAGGAAGTTCATAACCATTGGATATGTTCCATGCGCTCGTGCTCGGCCTCGTGCAGGGCTTCACCGAGTTCTTGCCGATCTCATCGAGCGGGCACCTCGAACTTGTCCCTCGAGTATTTGGGTGGGGTCGGCCCGAAGGCTCAGCCGCACAAGCGTTTGACGTTGCGTTGCATTTCGGAACGTTGCTCGCAGTGGTTGTGCATTTTCGTCACGATCTTCGCCGCTATGTCATCGACGGTCTTCATGCAGCGAGGCATCGGTCAGTTGCATCGACCGAGGGGCGGCTGGCATGGTTGTTCGTTGTGTCGGCGATACCGGCTTCAGTTGCTGGCCTGGTGCTGAACTCGTGGATCGATGACCGTCTAGGAACTCCGAAAGTCATCGGTTGGTCATTAATTGGATTTGGGCTCTTGCTGTTGGTAGCTGACCGGGCAGCGCAGAAACGACCATTGCAGTCGTTGACGTTGCGCGACGCAACCACGATCGGTTGTGCTCAGGTACTCGCTCTAAACCCTGGAACCTCGCGTTCAGGTATCACGATCTCGGCAGGCAGGTTGCTCGGGCTTGAGCGTGAGGCAGCGGTTCGCTTTTCGTTCGTGATGGGCATCCCGGTGATTTTCGGAGCGTTCGTGTTTGAGATGGCGCAACTGGTTTCAGATGGTGTTCCAGACGGGTTAGTAGGAGCGATGGTGGCCGGCGGTGTGACGTCGCTTCTGTCGGGTTGGATTGCGGTGGCAGGGTTGTTGCGGTTCGTGCAGACTCGCTCATTCACGCCGTTCGTCGTCTACCGAGTCATTCTCGGTGTGGTCGTGCTCATTGTGGCGTACCTCTAGTCGCCGGAAGTTGCCGTCGAGTTCTTTTACGGCGAGTTTCCGGTAGTGCATGCAAGTTCTTGTACGAGGCGCTGACGATCCGCCATCAACAGTGCGAACAGAGTGAGTGCGGTGAGCACGGTGGCGACGTCAACGATGAGCGGGTGTCGGGCTCGCCACCGTCGTGCCTGTGAAGCTCGATTGATGAGCGCGATGCGCAGGCGTACTGCACGCGGGTGAGAGGAAGTGGGGGAGTGTTGGGGGCTCGCCATGACGCGAGCACGATGTCAGGTCAATCGCTTGTTGACGACGTCGTCGACGAACTCGTTGAGGTCGACGATGATGAGGTGTCAGATGACGCAGACGAATCAGATGAAGTCGACGAGCTTGGCTCGCTCGACGTCGAGGAGGTTGACTTGCTTGACGATCCACCCCGGCTGTCGTTTTTGTAAAAGCCGCCGCCCTTAAACGTCACACCAACCGGCTGAAAGACTTTCTTTACCGCAAGTACCTCGCCTGAATCGGGGTGTGCATATTCGGTAAGTGCATCATCGCTAAACGACTGCTGCACCTCAATGGTCTCTCCGGTGTCAACGAATTTGTATACGTAAGTTGGCATGGCAGTTCGCAGGATATCGTCGGACACGTGGAGGTACGAACTCTCGTCATTCCAGCGGCCGGGCTTGGCACGCGGTTTCTTCCGGCAACGAAGGCGGTGCCAAAAGAACTCATGCCGATCGGAGATACCCCTGCGATTCAGTTGGTGATCGATGAGGCTCTTGGTGCAGGAATCGATCACGTCGTCATCGTCGGTAGTAGCGCGAAGCCCGCGCTTGAGCAGTATTTCGCCGCTCGTCCAGATCTCGAACGAATGTTGCGTGCAAAGGGCAACGAGGCCATGGCCGATCGTCTCGCATCGATCGGGCGAGACTGGAGGGTGAGCATTGTTCACCAAGAAGACCCCAAGGGTCTCGGACACGCCGTGGGGTGTGCTTCCGATGTTGTCGATGGCGACGCATTTGTCGTGTCGCTCCCTGATGAGATCATGGGTGGGTCACAATTCCTTAAGAAGATGATCGACGTCTGCACAACGACCTCGGGCAGCGTTGTTGGGTTAATGGAGGTTGACCGGTCGGAAGTCTCTGCCTACGGGGTTGTTGCGCCCGAAGCAGAGATGGTTGATGGAGTCGTAAAGATTGGCGATCTCGTTGAGAAGCCGGCGATTGACGAAGCGCCAAGCTCGTTGATCATCATCGGTCGATACGTCTTGACGGTTGACATTTTCGAAAAGATTGCCCAACTGACCCCCGGAGCTGGTGGCGAACTTCAACTCACTGATGCGATCCGCGCTCAGGCGCAGCGTTTACCATTGCATGGAGTCGAAACCATGGTGAACCGTTGGGATACAGGAACTCCCGAAGGTTTTCTCACCGCTGCAGTGGAAATGGCGTTGCTCGGCGGCGGTGGCGAAGGGTTAAGTGGCGAACTTCGCGACATTGTTGAACGACATCGCTCGTGACGCCGGTCATCTCCGGCGGAATGCTCCTTCGATATCGAGCGGGAGGCCGTACGCATCGATAGAGAACTCGGTGATCTCCCCTAGGTGTTCGACGTGAAATGTCGTATCGCTCCGGCGGTGATAGTGACGAAACCCGACCGTGAGTCCGAGGGTTTCAACATTGATCTCAATGGCCTGAATGATTGCTACGCCGTCGACAGCCGGCTGATTTCGGCGAGCGGGCACTAGATGATCAAACGGCGTGCATCCGAGTGCGAGGTCCGTGCATCCGTCAAGTTCGGGGCGATGCGCTCCGTTCATTTCACCCCAGCGCCCTCGGCCGTCGGTGCCAAGCCAAAGATCGGGTTCATCAAGATCTCGGAAGAGAAGAAATTGTCGGATTTCCCACATTGGTGAGAGGCGAACGACATATTGAATCTGTTCTCGACCAACCATCCCCGAGGCAGTCCACGCTTCGTTTTCCCAGCGGAGCGTGAGTTCCTCGTGATGAGCGCCATCCCACGTATCCCATCGGGCCGTGAATCCATCGGCAGGAAACGGGGTGAATGCGCTCACCTATCCAGTCTGCCGTGCGCGAGGCTGGCCGACTCGCGGTACCGTCAGAGTTGTGATCCCGTTGCCAGAAGCCCAATCGTTCGTTCTTGAGCGTTGTCCGGCGCGCTCACCAATTGAATTGCCATTTGAAGAAACCGCAGGGCTGGTGCTCGCCGCCGACGTTGTTGCGAGCGAGTTGGTGCCACCATTCGATAACACTGCCGTCGACGGGTATGCCGTTATTGCGGCCGATGTCGCGGCTGCAAGTGGTCAGCCCGTTGATCTGAAGGTCGTCGCTGAAGTCGCTGCGGGCGCGGCTACCGATCGAGTCTTGGCTCGCGGCGAAGCGATCAGGATCATGACGGGGGCGCCAATTCCGGCCGGGGCCGACGCGGTTGTCATGGTCGAAGATTCTGAAATGGTCGACGACGATGTCGTTCGATTGTCGTCAAGCGTGAAGCCCGGAGACGCCGTGCGTCCTGCGGGTGATGATGTGCACCCTGGTGAAGTCGTGTTGCCTGCAGGAACGTTCATCACTCCTCCGGTGTTGGGAGTGCTGGCGATGGTCAATGCGCTCACCGTGTCGGTGTATCCGAAGGTGAGGGCCGCCGTGTTATCGACCGGCGACGAACTCGTTGATGATGGTCGTCCTCTTGCGCCGGGTGAGATCCGTGAAAGCAATCGTCGGATGCTTGCCGCTGCGTTGCGCGATGCAGGGTGCGAGGTGATCGATCTCGGAACCGTCCGAGATGACGAGGCCGAACTTGAGCAGGTGTTGCGGTCGGCTGCTGCCGACTATGACGTTGTCGTATCGAGTGGTGGTGTGTCAATGGGTGATTACGACGTCGTGAAAGCGGTGCTCGGCCGTATCGCCGACATGCGCTGGATGCAGGTGGCAATTAAGCCGGCAAAGCCGTTTGCCTTCGGGCTGCTCGATGGCACGCCGGTGTTCGGTCTTCCTGGTAACCCGGTCAGTTCGTTGGTGAGTTTCGAGATGTTTACCCGTCCGGCACTGAAACAGATGATGGGTTCGCCTCGACTTGCTCGCCCGAGCGTCGTCGGGATCGCCGATGTTGCTCTTGAGCGGCGACCAGATGGCAAGACACATTTGATGCGGGTGCAAGCTGAATTTGCTGACGATGGGCGTTGTCGCGTGGTGCCGGTTCGCGCTCAGGGAAGCCATCAACTTGCTGCAACCTCGTCGGCGACGGCGATTGCCGTCGTTCCCGATGGTGATGGGGTGCCCGTCGGGGGCGAAGTAGCCGTGCTTCTCCTTCTATCCTGAAATGATGAACGCAGTGCAGGGCGATCTTGTTGATCCGTTTGGGCGGGTGATCCGAGATCTTCGTATCTCGGTGACTGATCGCTGTAACTTCCGCTGCACGTATTGCATGCCCGAAGAAGGCATGGAATGGCTTGATCGAGACGATGTACTCAGTTTCGAAGAAATCGAGCGGATCTCGGGGCTATTCGTTCAGCGTTTTGGGGTGGAGGGAATCCGTCTCACGGGTGGAGAGCCGACTGTGCGGGCCGGGATTGTCACGCTCGTTGAAAAGTTGTCGCACCTTGGCGTCGACCTTGCGATGACGACGAACGCTTCGCGACTGACCGCTCTTGCAGGAGATTTGAAGGCAGCGGGGCTGCGGCGTCTCAATATCAGTCTTGACACGCTAGATCGCACACGGTTTGCGGAGATGACACGGCGAGATGAACTTGACCGAGTGCTCGCCGGCATTGATGCCGCTCGTGATGCAGGTTTTGACCCGGTGAAGGTCAACGCGGTCATCGAGCGTGGTGTGAACGATGATGAAATCGTCGACCTGGCCCGTTTCGGCCGAGAGCGTGGTGTTGAGGTCAGATTTATTGAGTTCATGCCGCTCGATGCATCAGGTGAGTGGGGTAACGAGAAAGTTGTCGGCCAAGACGAAATTGTCGAGGCGATCAGTGCTGAGTTCCCTCTTGAACCTGTTGCGGCCCGCGGAGCGGCTCCCGCTGACCGCTGGCGTTACGTCGATGGGCTTGGCACGGTTGGGGTTATCCCATCGGTGACGAAACCGTTCTGCGGTGACTGCGATCGTGTGCGCTTAACCGCAGAAGGGCAGTTCAGGACGTGTTTGTTTGCGACCGATGAGTTTGATCTTCGGTCATTGTTGCGAGGTGGTGCCACCGATGACGAGATCGCAGACAAGATCATCTCTGCAGTTTCGACAAAGTGGGCAGGTCACCAGATCAACCAAGTGACATTTACCCGGCCGGCGCGAACGATGAGTCAAATCGGCGGTTAAGAGCGGGTTGGTTGTGGAGGCAAAATGAATGACGCTGGTTTTACCCATCTTGACGAGTCTGGTGCCGCTCATATGGTTGACGTGGGCGACAAAGATGCGACTCGACGCCGGGCGGTCGCACGTTCTGTGGTTGTAATGGAGTCGACGACGGCTGCTGCGATCGCTGATGGAGATGTGAAAAAGGGTGACGTGCTCGCTGTCGCTCGGATTGCGGGTATCCAGGCAGCGAAGCGTACTGCGGACATCATTCCACTCTGCCATCCGTTGCTGTTGAGCAAGGTGGCTGTTGATCTCACCGTTGAAGAATCTTCGGTGTTGATTGAGGCAGTGGTCGAAACCACGGGACCGACCGGGGTGGAGATGGAAGCGCTCCATGCGTGCACGGCTGCTGCGCTCACGATTTATGACATGTGTAAGGCGCTTGATCGGGCGATGGTGATTAGCGATGTCATGCTCATTGAGAAGTCGGGTGGCCGCTCAGGAGACTTTCGCCGACCGGAGTGACGCCCGTCACATGATCCCCAGCACGCGTTGCCGTTCTTGTCATAATTGTCGTATATTTGTAACACTTGGTCATCTAGTCATGGCCTGAAAGTTTCAACTCATGGGTGAACTCGTCCTTCTCATCGTCGCCGCAGCCTGGGCTGCCGTGCTGTTGCCACCGTTACTTCGGTCGCGCTTTGAGAACCGTCCTAACTCATCAGTGACCGACTTCAACCGCCAACTCGCTCGCTTGCAAGGCTCGGTTCCAAGCCGCGCTACGACGTCGATGCGTTCAGCGGCCCGCCCCCTTGCTGGTTCGCAGGTCGCAGCGCAGAGCCGGCGAGATGCTGCAGCGGCTCGCCGCCCGAAGGTTCACGGTTCGCCATCTCTTGAGGGCGTGCAGGCTTCTCGGCAACCAATGTCGGCAGCCGAGGTTCAGCGTCGACGTCGATCGAATGTGTTTGTCGGCCTGTTGGTGACGACGGTCTGCTTACTGTTCCTTGCTGCCACGACGAAGGAGGTCGCCATGTTGTATCTCTTCGCAATGTCGTTCCTGTCGCTGTGTGGTTACGTGTACTTCCTCGTCTCAATGCGGCAGCGTCCAACCTCGTGGGGGCCGGCTGCACAGGGCGACGATTGGCTGCGTCGCTGAACTTAGGCGCCGATACAATTATCGCCTCCGGGGCTGTAGCTCAGTTGGTAGAGCGCAACAATCGCACTGTTGAGGTCAGGGGTTCGATTCCCCTCAGCTCCACTCGGGGGTCCTCCCGAAATTCCGGCCGATGGCCTCTCGAAATTCTGAATCGAGTCTGATGAGGTGGGTCACCGTAGGAATCGTCTGAAGTTCCACTTCGCACTCGATTCGTGTGGGTCGTCCGTTTCGGCGGCCTTCATTGGTTCAGTCATACCTTGAAGATTTTCGGGAAGGTCTAGCTCTATGGGTGACCCCACAAGGTCAACAAGACCACCATTTACGCCAATGCTTGCGAATAACTGGCTTATCGACGCGTTGTTGACAAGTTTCTCGACCGCACCGTCCGGTGCCACCGAGTACAGGTAGGGCCATCGAGAACTCATTAGTTCCGTGAGATCTTGTGGGAGTGTTCGTCCATAGCGCCACAAGCAGAAAGGATTTAGTTCGACGACTGCAATCGGTTCGAAGCGGTCGAGGACTTCTATAGCGCCGTGGAGGGCGTGGACTTCAGACCCTTCAACATCCAATTTAATTAAGTCAAGCCGTTCTAGGGCGAGTTCTTGGCACAACGAATCAATAGAGGTCTGTTTTACTGGAACAACCTTTGAAGTTGCTGGGGCTCGAAGATCCTGTCCTTC
>JAKMEY010000055.1 GCA_022425725.1 Ilumatobacteraceae bacterium | reverse complement strand
CCGCCGGTTTACCTCGCAATGTGGCCAGAGGCGAACCCGCATATGCGGGTGTATGACCACGAGGCATGAAGAACTCATTTTCGTAGCGATCGGGGGTCATCGAACGCCACCGCTTGACACGAAGCGTTCCCGGTTCACACAACGAGTCAAGAATCTCAAGCCAACGTTCCGGCTCTGATGAGGACGCCCAGTTATGCGTATACGGAGTGAAGAGCACTTCGAGGCTCAACACGTGCTCAGATGCATCAAGTTGCATCGAACGGTCGAGATTGGTTGGAATGTTAATGAGGAGGCTTGGTCGGGTTGCGACCTCCCCGACTGAGCGCCGCTGGTGAGCTTCTTCGAGGTCTGGAGGCGTTGGGGCAATGACGGTTGTCGGCGTGTGAAGGTCGCTGTCGCCAACCGCTCGACGCAGGCGATCTTCAAATTTGTAGACGGGAAGACCGTCGATAACGAGGTCGAGTTTTGATTCGTAGCCATCGTGAGCAGGCTGTTCTTTCCAGCCCTTAATAGATGCGACATCAGCAAGTGACGGGTCATTCAACCATTCAGTGAAGATCTTCTGAGGGTCGCTCGAAACGAGCACGCACCGTGCATCAATACGGCGGCCGTCCGCGAGCAATACTCCGGTGACCTGCTGGTCGCATGTTTCGAGTCGAACCACTTGCGCTGACGTCAGGGTTTCGCCACCCGAAGCGGTAAACGAGCGATGAATGGCATCGGTGAGAGCGCCACTTCCGCCCTCTGGCCTTCCAGTACGTATGAGATGCTTAGTGGCGTACAGCGCTCCTGCGAGACCGGTGCCAGGCATTGACGGATGCACGCCCCACACGGTTGGACCGGTGGCGACAGCGGGCATCCAGATGCGCCAGTCATCGAAGTACGATTTGTAGACGTCGAGAGCGCTTTTCTTGCTCCATTCGAGCAGGCGTCGAGCTCCCCGACCCTTCAGAGATGCCGCACGTTGCAAGAAGTTTCCGGTTGAGGGTGCGGTGCGTGCCATTTCAATCACGAGTCGCGCGACCGGGAGTGCGTCTTCCAGGTATTTTCGATAGCTCTCCACCCATGCCGGATGGGTCTTTGCGAGGGTGTCGAGGTGTTCTTCAACATGATGGCGGAATACCCAAGAGTTGTTGGGTTCGTAACTCGAGTGAACAGCTGAGATCTCAGACTCAAGGTAGGTAAGTCCGTGCTCTTTGAGGTCGAGTTCGTCGAGCAGTGGCATTGCACGAATCATCGAGTGGTCGCAATTGCAGATGTTGAATCGGGCGCCCAGATCAGTGACCGTTGATGCACAACCGCCCACTTCATTGCGGGCCTCAACGAGGATGGTGTGTAGGCCAGCGCGAGCGAGGTAGGAGGCGGCGATCAACCCGTTGTGTCCACCGCCAACGACAATCGCGTCGGCGCGCCGTGCGTCGTCAGGCTGCTCGGTCGTTGGCACGTCTCAACGGTAGCGTTCAAGTGTGGCTTCATTCGAACAGGGTCATCTCACAACAGTTCCAGAGAGCCTTGACGTCGAATGGCTCGAGATCCTTCCAATTGGTGATCCAATCACCAACATTGTTGAACCTAAGCAGTTCACACCAGTGTTGAACGACTGTTGCGAAGGGCTTGTCGAGATCAGCACATCGTTTAATTGCGTGCAGGCCTACTTCGACGCCGGTTGGCAGCACAGCATGCAGCAGACCTACCTCAGGTCAGGTATTGCGCAACGGCTTCACCGCGTCAACGAGTTGCTCCCAGAAGGGTTCTCCATCTTTGTCTTTGATGGCTGGCGGCCGCTTGCCCTCCAATCTGAGCTTTTCGAAGCCGCGTATGGCAATGCGAACCTCCCGCCTGGGTTTCTTGCCGAACCCTCGAAAGAGACCACCCTTCCGTCGCCACATGTCAGCGGAGGCACAGTCGATCTCACCCTTTCCTATCGAGACACTCCTCTTGCCCTCGGCACATCATTTGACAATTTCGACGAAAACGCAGCGATCATGGCGTTCGAGCAAGCCGACGGCATCGTGAGGAGACTCCGGCGGCTGCTGTATTCGTCAATGCGCCGTCAAGAGTTCGTTGTCTACTCTGACGAGTGGTGGCACTTCGAGTACGGGACGCCACGATGGGCTGCGATTACGGGTCGACCAGGCTGCTATCAGATCGCAGAGTTGCCCAACGTGCGCTCTGGCACAGATGAAAGAACACAGGGCGATTCGCCATGACGTTGGAGTGCGGTCGAATTGCCGGGGTCCCAGTGCGTTTGCATTGGAGTGCACTTATTGTCGCCGTATATCTCGCCTATTCACTCGGCACGACAACTTCGGTCGTTGCAGCGCTCATCGGCGTAATCGGCTTTGGGCTTTCGATTCTTGGTCACGAGGTTGGTCACGCCCTCATTGCCCGACGTTTCGGGGTTGCAACTACCTCCATTGACCTGTGGGCGTTGGGTGGGGTTGCACGACTCGCCTCTGAGGCACCTAGTCCGCGTTCGGAAGGGTTCATTGCCGTAGCGGGGCCAGGAGCTAGTGCGCTCATAAGCGTTGCAAGTGGGGTTGGGTGGTTGACCCTTCCCGTCACCGGGCTGACCGGCGAAATCGGACGGGTACTTCTTTGGCTTGCGATCCTTAACGCAGCCTTATGCATCTTCAACATGTTGCCGGGTTCGCCGCTCGATGGCGGGCGAGTCCTACGGGCCGTCCGGTGGGCACGACACGGTGACCGGCCAAGGGCAATTCGAGAATCAGCCCGCTCCGGCATGTTCATCGGCGTTGCTCTGGTGATCGCTTCGATTGGTCTCACCATCACCGGCAGAAGTTCGGTGATGTTGGTCTTCGTTGGCCTGTTCATTGCGGCAAACGCTCGAGCAGAACTGACGATGGGGCACCTACATGACAGTGTGAGCGACGTCACTATCGGCTCCGTTGCATGGCTGGGTCTCGCCCATGCCGACGAAATCGCCACGGTGGCTGAGATCATTGACCAGCAACAGCGCCTCGGTGAGGCTGAGGCGGTGCTCGTCGTGGCTCAACGCAACGTCGTTGGGATTGCTCTCGTGGACGATCTCTATCGCGTGCCGCCAAATGAGCGCCAAATGACGCAGCTTGGCGACCTCATGAGAATGATCGATGATCTCCCCAAGGCATCGGTCACCACGCCGCTCACTGACATGCTGCTCAAGATTGATCCGAGCACTCCCGTCATTCTGGTGAAAGATGGCGACTCACTCGTCGGCATCGTGCCGCCAACACGTTTACGCCAGTTGCTTGAAATCTAATTCGAGCGGTTAAGCGTCAGCGACAATACCTTCACGTTCGACCACAGGAGGTTTGTCGCTCCAAGGGAAATTGATCCAGAGGTCGGTTCGTTTCCAGACGTAGTCGCACTGCACAACAGAATGCGACTTCTCGTAGATAACTGCGGTACGAACTTCGCCTACCTTGCCTGCGCAAAAGTCGTGAACGCTTTTCAAAGTATGTCCTGTGTCTGCAACATCGTCAACGATAAGGAGCTTCGCCTGGCCAAGGTCCACAAAGTCTGGGGCCGGAGGAAGAATGCGAGGGACTTCAAGTCGTTCATCGACCCCCGTATAAAACTCAACATTCATCGTGTAGGTGTTCTTTACTGCGAGGGCGTAACCGAGGGCACCTCCGATGCACAGGCCACCTCGTGCGATTGACAAGATCATCTCAGGCTCGAAGCCGTCATCGGCCACCATTTTCGCGAGTTCGCGTGATGCCTCCCCAAACTGTTCCCAACCAAGTATCTCGCGCTCTTCAGACATGTCTCTGACGTTAGTCGCCGAGGCCAACATTTACCGTTTTTGCTACGTCTGACGGCTGTAGTGGAACTCGCCGAAGATGAGGAGCTGATCCATAGGCGGTGTTCATCGCGTCTTGAATGGCAGCAATCACCGCTGGCGTGGAACTAATCGTTGGCGGCTCACCCACACCTTTGGCTCCCATGGGAGCCTGAGGGTCAGGAATTTCAATGAGTTCGGCTATGACCGGCGGCATGTCGGCGATGGTGGGGATGAGGTAATCGGTAAACGAAGGGTTCATGATTCGGCCGTCGCGTTGAATGATTTCCTCCATCAGCGCTAAACCGAGGCCCTGTGCGATCCCACCTTCGATTTGTCCTGTGACCGACAGCGGGTTGAGCGCACGACCAACGTCTTGAACTGTCGAGATTTCGACAACACGTACGAGTCCCAACTCGATGTCAACGTCAACAACCGCCCGATGACCAACAAACGCGAACGCCGTGTGGCAATCGCCCTGGCCATTTTCATCTAAAGGAACGGTCGGACGGTGGCGATATTCGACCTCTTCATCAAATTCAAGCCCAACGACAACCTCATTCATTGGGCGTCGCCCTCCGGTACTCGTGTTGACAAGTTCTGTACCGTCAATGGTGTATACCAATGGATCTGTGCCTTCAGCGGTTGCGACGTGTTGATACACCAACTCCCGTACACGAAGACACGCGGCCTCCACCGCTCCACCACTCATCCAGGTTTGACGAGAGGCTGAAGTTGAGCCAGCAGAGCCAACATTTGTGTCGATGACCTCAAGCTCTACCTCTTCGAGCCCAAGGGTTGATCGGGCAATCTGCGGGGCGATTGTGATGAAGCCTTGGCCGACCTCAGCCGTGGCAAATTTGAGGGTGACAATGCCGTTGCGCAGCTGACAGCGCGCCGTGCTGTAATCGTCGAAGGCCTCTGAGTACATCAGGTTTTTGATCGAAAGGCCGTAACCGATTCCTCGAACGACATCATCCGGGCGGGTTGTGTTTCCTGCGCCCCCTGGCAACTCGTATGGATGCTTTTCGGTGTCGCCGGCACCTTCAGGAAATGGCATCCGCGACAGTCCTTCAATGATCTCTGAGACCGGCGCAACGCTTTCAACAACTTGTCCTGTGATGAGTCGATCACCTGTGCTCATTGCGTTCCGACGGCGTATCTCCAAAGGGTCAAGTCCGCAGGCTTGCGCAAGCAAATCCATCTGACGTTCATGAGCGAAGCACGCTTGCACAACGCCGAAGCCACGCATGGCCCCACAGGGAAGATTGTTCGTGCGAACCGCAATACCTTTGACAGCTGCGTTCTCACACCGGTAGGGCCCCTGGGCGTGGGTCACTGCATTGACAAGCACAGCAGATGACGTTGACGCGTAGGCACCGCCATCGAATACGAATTCGGCTTCAATTTTGAGGAGCATGCCGTCACTTGTGGCATGGTGTCGCATCCAAATCTCTGCCGGGTGTCGATGGACGTGACCAAGGAAACTTTCACTTCTCGAGTAGTGCATTTTCACCGGTCGACCAGTGGCTAATGCGAGCAAGCACACGTGCACTTGGAGTGAGAGGTCTTCCCTACCGCCAAAAGCCCCTCCAACTCCCCCGAGCACGAGACGAACCGCTGATTCAGGCAAGTCGAGACAGGCAGCAACCTGACCGAGATCTTCATGGAGCCATTGGGTCGCAACGTGACATTCCACGCCCGCCCCGTCTTCGTCCGGGATAGCCAGCGCGGATTCAAGGCCTAAAAATGCTTGATCTTGCATCCCTATTGAGTAGTGGTCTTCGACGATGACATCACCTACAACGCCGATATCACCGGTGATCACGTTCTGTTCACGGATGACATTTCCATCGGGATGAATCGATGGCGCACTCGGATCTTTCGCGAGGCGTGCATCTGCGAGGGCTGATAGCACCTCATAGGTCACTTCAATCGCATCTATCGCACGAGCGCAGATCTCTTCGTCATCTGCGACAACCGCTGCGATGGGTTCGCCGATGTAGCGAACAACATCTGCTGCGAAAACCGGTTGATCAGAGGAAATGAGCCCATAGGTCGGCTTTCCAGGCACATCGTCCGCGGTGATGATTCGATGCACGCCAGAAATTGCCAGCGCGGGCGCAGTGTTTATTGACACGATTCGTGCATGCTGGTGCGGCGAACGAAGCGTTTTACCGATGAGCATGTTGTCGGCCGAAAGGTCAGAGGAAAATTCGTATGCACCCTCGGACTTCGCGATGCCATCTGGGCGCAGCGGCGATTGGCCGAGGCCACCCTCCACCGACGATTCGCGAATACCGAGATCGCTCACGCGGCACCTTGACCACGTTGCGCAATGACCGTCTGTACTGCTTCAACGATGCGTCCATACCCGGTACAACGACAGAGATTTCCTGCAAGTGCTTCACGGATTTCATCAGTCTGTGGTTCTGACGAGCGTTCGAGGAGATTTGTGGCAGCCATGATGAGACCCGGAGTGCAGAATCCGCATTGAATGGCGCCGCACTCAACAAATGCGGTTTGCATGTCCGTTGCTCCTCCGAGCCCTTCAACGGTCACCACCGACGACTGTGTTGCGGACGCAGCAAGCACCAAACAGGAGCACACGAGGTTGCCATCAAGAAGGACTGAACATGAACCGCACTCACCCTCTTCGCAGGCGCCTTTCGCCCCAGTGAGGCCGAGTCGGTCGCGAAGCACGGTAAGCAAACTCTCACCTGGGTACACATCAACAACTTGGCGCCGCTCACCGTTCACGGTGAGCTCAAAATGCCGCTCGTCATAAATGTTCGTCATGTGGAATTCCTCATTTCCTGAACCCCTCGTTCGATAAGTCGTCGCGCGAGCACCCCGACCGAATGGCTTCGGTAGGCAGCAGTCGACCGATGATCGTCGATTGGCGTTGCGGCCTGCTGCACAAGTTCCCCGATGCGTTCGAGCGAATCTGCAGAAATCTCTATGGTGGACCAGTCGATGGAATCTCTTGCAAACGCCGATGCGTCTTCAGCGAGGATGACAGTGGGCCCAACAGATCCCAGAGCAATACGACACGAGTTCGAGTTGGCAGAGAGCACAACTGCAACGCCCGCTACTGAAATAACCATGGCGTTGCGGGTACCAATCTTCGAGTAAGCCTGCCAGCCGTCGACAATTGGCATCTCAATGCTTTCGATGAATTCATCATTCGCGAGCACCGAACGTTTTGGTCCTGTGGCGACGTGTTCGACCGACACACGACGCTGCCCCTCAGGCGATGTCAGCACGGCCACTGCATCGAGAGCCACCAGAGCGCATACGCCGTCACCTGCCGGGCTCGCAGTGGCGATATTTCCCCCTATTGTTCCTGCAGTTCGTATCTGGTGGCTTCCTACGGTTCTCGCTGCTTGCGTGAGGCAGGGCACAAGCGTGTCGACCGGCGCACCGAGCAGTTCATCCCAACTCACACCGGCTCCAATGCGCAAGAACCGCTGCTCGTGGTCAACTTCGATGATTGATAGTTCGGGTACATCTTTAAGACTGACGACCAACTCGTCTGGTCCTATGCGTTGCGAGCCGTGATTGAGCGCCACCATCAGGTCGGTACCTCCGGCTAGCAGTACCGTCCTTGGCTCATCGCGCAATAACGCCGTGAGTTGTTTGATCGATTGAGGATGCGCTATCGGCACGCAAGAGAGTGTAGAAGGCGCAGTCCAAAGGGCGAGATTTCTGCGTGTCATCTCTATTGATTAGGCGGTTGTTCATGCCAAACTCAACAACGGTGACATGGCCTGCGATCTCTGAATTCATTCCAGTTGTTGTCTTCGTTGGCATTGCGGCGTGCATCTACATGATTGCCGGCTTCGGCTTTGCGCTATTCGCCGTGCCCTCAATCAGCCTCTTCATGCCCGTAACAGAGGCGGTGTCGCTGATCGCTTTGCTCGGACTCACCAGCGTGCTGCGACAATCGTTCGCTCTTCGAGAGCACATCGACTGGCCGAGCGCGATCCGGTTTTCGCTATGGGCGGTCGCGGGCATGCCCGTGGGCTACTGGATAGTCAACGTCATTTCTGATCAAGCACTGCGGATTTTTCTTGGCGTGAGCACCATCATCGCAACTGTTGTGTTGCTATTCCGTTCAGAGAACCACACCTCTCACCCTGCTGTCGAGAGTTCATTTGCGTTTGCGTCTGGTGTTCTCAACGTGTCGATTGGCACAAATGGATCTCCACTCGTGTTTGCACTGCAGGGTCGACGTCTCACCCCAAACCAGTTTCGTGCGACAATCGCCGTCATTTTTGCGGTCAGCGCCGTCGTGACAAGCACAATCTTCGCCGTCGATGGCCGATACACGAGTCGCATCCTTCTCCTCGCCGTGTTTGCGCTGCCGTCTTGGCTGATCGGGACCCTCACCGGTCGAAATGTGGCAAACAAAATCGATCAACAGCAGTTTCGTTCGGTCGTCCTGGTGCTTCTCGCAATCACCGGCATTTCCACTCTCGTGTTCGCTCTATGACGCACCATCAGTATCGGGCGCAAGGTCTTGCGGGCAACGAACGTCGCAAACTACATTGCAGTCACCACCGAAAGCCAGACAATGGTGGTACTCGGGTGGAGGTCTGGCAAATAAAGGGGGGGGTTGTGTCATCATCAGCGGCGTCTGACTCTCATGCATTGCTATCGGTGAGAGACCTTCGAACCCATTTCGATGTCGGTGGTGACGCCGTGAAGGCTGTCGATGGGGTGTCATTCGATGTCCACGAAGGAAAAGCCCTTGGCATCGTGGGTGAATCAGGATGCGGGAAAACCGTGTTGTCTCGGTCGATCATGGGTATCACGACAGCGTCAAATGCCTCCACGTCCGGTTCGGTCAAGTACTCAGGAACTGAACTCGTCGGAAAGGGCAAGCGCGAGCTGCGTAAATTTTGGGGCGAAGAGATGGCGATGGTCTTCCAAGACCCGATGACATCACTCAATCCGGTTGTTCGTATCGGTCGACAGCTCACCGAACATCTTCGTGCCCATAAGGATCTTTCAAAGTCGGAGGCGAACGATCTCGCAGTGCAGCTGCTCACGTGGGTCCGAATTCCGGAGCCAAAGGAGCGTCTCAGCAATTTTCCGCATCAGATGTCTGGGGGAATGCGTCAACGCGTCTGTATCGCGATCGCTCTTGCCTGCTCTCCAAATCTGTTGTTCGCCGATGAGCCGACAACAGCACTTGATGTCACGGTTCAGCACCAAATTCTGAACCTGCTCGCCCAACAACAGCAAGAGCGTCAGATGGGAATGGTGCTTGTCACTCACGACCTGGGTGTAGTTGCGACCCGCACCGATGACATCGCTGTCATGTACGCAGGCAAGATTGTGGAGAAGGCGTCAACATCTGCGCTCTTTAGCGGGATGCGCCACCCGTACACCCAATCTCTTTTTTGGTCGATCCCAAAGACCTCAGAACCGAAGCACACCCGTTTGAGCGCAATCGTGGGTAGACCGCCAAATCTGGCGGCGCTACCATCTGGGTGCTCGTTCGCAGACCGTTGTCCGTATGTTCAACCCATATGCAGAGAAGTTGAGCCACAGTTGCAAACAATCGATTCGCATTCGTTTGCGTGCCACCTTCCCGTCGGGAGTTCCGATGCAGAGGCAGCCCTCAGCGCAAACATTTCAGCTGGCCTCCCTCAGTCGGAAGGTGCGGCGACACGTCGCGAGGCTCACCAAGGAACGTTTACGTAATGGCAGGGTCAGGCTCAGCGCATCTCCGCAATGGCGGTGACATTGTGATTCGGGTGGAAAACCTAACGGTCGAGTTTCCAGCAAAAGGTGGCAACGTCGTTCACGCAGTGAGCGGAATCAGTTTCGACGTCCGTCGCGGTGAGACACTTGGCCTCGTTGGTGAATCTGGCTGTGGAAAATCCACGACGGGCAAGGCGCTTCTCCAACTTCCAGCTCCAACAGGCGGGTCGGTCCAGCTCGACGGCGAAGAGTTGACACAGTTGAGCCGGACTGAAATGATCGCCCGCCGCACCGACATCCAGATGATCTTTCAGGACCCCATCTCGTCGCTCAATCCACGGAGAACGATCGGCAAGATCGTTGCGGAGCCGCTCGACGTGTGGGGGCCAACAGCGAGTGATGAGCAGTGGGCACTGGTTGCCAGCATTCTCGACGCAGTAGGCATCGACCCCGAGAGCGCAAAGTACCGGCGACCTCACGAATATTCCGGCGGCCAATGCCAAAGAATTTCAATTGCGCGAGCGCTGGTCATGGAACCAAAGGTCATTATCTGTGATGAGCCGGTGTCAGCGCTCGACGTGTCTGTCCAAGCCCAGATTCTCAACATGCTCGAGGATCTAAAAGCGAAATACGGACTCACCCTCGTCTTCATTGCCCATGACCTTGCTGTTGTGAAGAACATCAGCGATCGTGTTGCCGTCATGTATCTCGGCAAGATGTGTGAGATTTCCGATTCCGATGATCTCTACGCCACACCAGCGCACCCTTACACACAACTCCTCATGGATTCACACCCGGAGCCAAACCCAGAAGCGGTCATCGATGAGATGGTTGTGCTCGGTGGCGAGATTCCGAGTCCGATCTTCCCACCATCGGGTTGTCGTTTTCGTACACGCTGTGAATTCGCTGACGAACTATGCGCCCACGAAGAACCGCAGATGTCAATGATCTCTGACGGACATTACGTTGCCTGTCACCATCCGCTAGTAGAGCCGGTTTCATGACCCCGCTTGGCGTATGGCTATCAGCGCAACCGCTAGCATTAGATCGCTGTGGTGAACTGCCACTTCGATCCGCCGTGACGACCTGTTGCTGCGGAGATAACAATCAATTATGGGAAACCAAATGGGGGTAATTGCAATGAGACGTAGAGGTCTTTATCGCGCAGTCGCCTTCCTTGCAGCCGCCGGTCTCGTTGCTGGCGCCTGTGGGGGAAGCGACGACAGCGCACCCGCCGATACGACAGAGGAATCTTCGGAAGAAGCCGAGGCTCCTGCTGAAGAATCTGCTGAAGAACCAGCTGAAGAACCTGCTGTCGAGGCAGGCGATGAAGCAGAAGGCGATGTCGACACCGAAGTCATCGAGGAAGAGACAACAATTGAGTATGGCGGCTCGGTATCTGTCGGACTTGAGGCCGAGGCCACAGGTCTTCGTCCTTGGGAGGACAGCTGTTCATCACCTTGTTACAACATGATGATTGCCGTCTATGACAAGTTGATGGAGCAAGATGCAACCGGTGCTTATGCGCCGTATCTGGCAGAGAGCATCACGCCGAATGAAGACTTCACCGTCTGGACAATGACTCTTCGCGGTGACGTGACATTCCATAACGGCGTCGAGTTGACAGCACAGACAATCGCTGACATGTTCCCGATCCAGCAAGCAGGAGCCGCTGGCTCAGGTGCCGTTACAGCTGCGAACCTTGTTTCAGTCGAAGCGACGGGCGATCTCGAGGTGACATATACGTTGTCCCAAGGTGGATCAGCGTTCCCGGCCTCTCTCGCAAGGGCTCCAATTGGAATGGTCTTTGATCCAGCAGCCGCCGCTGCTGATTCCGAGGGCTACTCAATGGCACCTATCGGGACGGGTCCATTTGTTATCGATTCACGTGACCTCGATAACGAGACCACGTTTGTCCGTAACGACAGTTACTGGGGAACTGACCCAGACGGCAATGCGCTCCCCTACTTGGATTCCATCTCATTCCGTCCAATTCCCGATGAGGGCACGCGCCTTGATGCGCTGCTCTCTGGAACGGTCAACGCAATGCAGACTCTTCGCCAAGGAACGATCCGTGATGCACGCGCTGCCCGAGATGATGACGGCGCCGACATCACTCTGTGGGAATTCCAAGGCAATAACCTCGGCGGCGGAATGTATAACGTGCTGGTTCCTCCATTCGATGATGTGCGAGTACGTCGCGGCCTGACGCACCTAAACAGCCAGGAGCAAGTCATCGAGGCCCTTGGGGGAACTGGAATCTCCTTGCCTGCAACGCAGTGGTTTAGCCCAGATTCGCCGTGGTGGAGTGAAAAGGTTGCTGAAGCATGGCCTCAGTTTGACTTCGAGGGTGGAGTGGCATTCCTGACCGAATACATCAACGACCCTGAGCGCTCTGACGGCAAGGCGGCTGGCGAAATGATTGACGTTGAACTCTCATGTCCACCTGACCCGACCCTCATCGCATCGACACAGGTTGTCGAGCAGGCATACACTGCGACCGGTTTGGTGAACGTCACTATCACGAACTACGACCAGCAGACCCACATTGGAATTGCGCTTGGTGGCGA
The DNA here is from genome assembly GCA_022425725.1 of Ilumatobacteraceae bacterium. Lineage (GTDB taxonomy): Bacteria > Actinomycetota > Acidimicrobiia > Acidimicrobiales > Ilumatobacteraceae > Casp-actino5. The sequence goes on along the minus strand of JAKMEY010000055.1, from coordinate 46,475 downwards.
AAACGGCTTTGTCGGCAGCCACCAACAGCATTGCTGGAGATGGAGCAGCGATGATGACCCGGCGGTCAACCTCAACCCAGCACTTGCTCCGCCAACCGCGGAAATCGCGGAGGCAGCGGGACTCGCCGGTGCGGTGTCACCGTTGAACTTCCCTAACTGGTTTAGCCCGACCGCTTTCCAAGCTGTTGTAGCTGCCAATCAAACTGACGATTTTGAAACCCGTTACGGGTTGTACGAATCGATCATGCTTGAGTTCGCAGATCAAGTCCCGGTGTATTACTCCGGCCACACCGCTACAGCAATCGGTACCGACACCAACGTTCTTGGTTTGAACAGTTGGCACGTGCCTTCTGGTGAACTCGGCATTGGTTTCCCGAGTGCTGAGGGCCGCTGGTCAGAAGTGTTCATCGCTTCATAGTCGGTAACACCTTTACCGGGAAGGAGAGCTGTGGGAAAGGTCATCGCAACAAGACTCGCTCGCCTAGTGGCGACTCTGCTGGCGGTCACGTTCTTGACATTTTCGATGACAGCTCTCCTTCCCGGAGACCCAGTTAATGCCATCCTCGGGGTTGACGCCGTGCGCGACCCCGAGGTGGTGGCAAAAATTCGAGCCGATCTCGGTCTCGATGACCCGTTTCTTGTCAGGTACGTCAATTGGCTTGGAAACGCTGCCACAGGTGACCTTGGTCAGAGTTATATCACCGATCAAGAAGTCATCACCACGATCTCTCAACGATTGCCGGTTACCGCTCAACTTGCGTTTATGGCCATCATCATGGCATTGATCCTCGCAATTCCAATCGGTGTGTTAGGCGCCTACAAGCAGGGAAAGTGGCAAGATTCAACAACGTCAGCAGGTGTGCAGGTGGCTCTCTCGATACCAAACTTTATTGTTGGTATTTTTCTCATTTGGCTGTTCTCAGTGCGGCTCGGATGGTTGCCCGCCTCAAACTGGAATCGGATATCCAGCGATGGCCTCGTGGAGAACCTCAAGACCGCTATTTTGCCCGCATCTGCTCTTGCAATGACCCAGATGGCTATCTTTTCTCGACTCGTGCGATCTGACATGATCGCAACTCTTCAAGAGAATTACATCCTGGCCGCCCGCTCAAAAGGGCTTTCTGATCGCTTCATTTTGCTCCGCCACGCCCTCCGGCCAAGTTCCCTCAGTTTGATGACCATCATCGGTATCAACTTTGGTGCACTTCTTGGCGGTACGGTCATTATCGAAACTCTCTTCGCAATTCCCGGGGTCGGTTTCAGGCTGATCAACGCCATCAATCAACGCGACATCATTGTGATTCAGGGAATCACTGTTTTTATCGCCACCGCATATGTGGTCATTAATACGATTGTCGACCTGCTGTACGCGGTAGTCGACCCAAGGATCCGTAAGGGGTAGTTATGGCGACTACCAACTCGTCAACAACACCTGAGTTTCCGCGGGACCGGCTCAGCAATGTGTCGTCGGCCGTCGCTGGCCCTACGGATGTTGCACCAGAGACGACAAACTTCCTAAAGATTGTTCGCGCTATGCCACTGAGGGTAAAGATGGCTTCCCTTTGGCTCCTTCTCGTGGTCTTCGGTGCAATCTACGCCAAACTCGACACCTCCTTGTTTGGTGGCGCTCTGCCCTTACAAGATCCGAATATTCAAACAAACGGCTTCATCCGCGAAACAGGAGAGTTCGGCACCGGGCGACCGATCGAAGGAATGTCCGGATCGCATTGGCTAGGCACTGACGCTATCGCCCGAGACACATTTGCACGTATTGTGCACGGCAGTTGGGTTTCACTGATCGTTGTCGTTGTCTCTGCTTGTTGCGGGATCATGATCGGCGGTTTCCTGGGCTCTCTCGTTGGCTTCGTGAGAGGCCGGGTGGAGACCATTGTGATGGCCACCGTTGACGTCATCCTTGCCTTCCCCGCGCTCGTATTGCTCCTTGCGTTAGTTTCGATTTTTGAGGTGCGAAATCTTTTCGTGATCAGTGCTGTCATTAGTGTGCTCTCGATTCCTGCCTACACCCGAGTCGCCCGAGCAAATTCGCTTGCAATCTCATCACGAGAATTTGTGACCGCAGCCCGAGCGATTGGCACCAAACCGAGCAGAATTCTGTTCAGGGAGATTATTCCGAACGTGCTCCCAACTCTGCTTGCGTACACGATGGTGGCGGCTGCCTACGTCGTTGTCGTCGAGGGCTCTCTTTCGTTCCTCGGGCTCAGTGTGCAGTTGCCGACGCCGACATGGGGCAACATGATCAACCAAGCTCGACGTGATATCAAAATCAACGTCGCTCAAGTGATATGGCCTTCACTGGCGCTGACGGTTACTGTGCTCTCACTGAACCAAGTAGGCGACTTCTTCCAACAGCGCCGTGAGGTTCGTGGCTCGAACCTCTGATCGTGCTAAGGCTTTACCGCTCGATCCGCCCAGGCCAGCATCTCCCTGTCGCCTGCTGAGTCTCCATACGCAGTAACGAACACTTTCGACCTCTCGTAGCCAGCACGAGACAAGAACGTGTCAAGCTTCGATACCTTCTCTGCTCCTCGCACATTCTCGCCATGAATTCGGCCGGTGAGTACCAGACCGTCAGATTCGAGTTCGGTGGCAAGAAACTCCGTCTCTAAGAACGAAGCGAAGCAGCTGACATACGGTGAAAGAGAGGCGGACACAATAATGACTCGGTCGCCATGCGCTTTGTGCTCATTGAGTGAGATCACGATGCCAGGCCTTAGCCAGCCCTTCGCACGCTGCTCAAAGAAATCACGAGCCAGAGCATCAATCGTTTCCTTGTCGGAGCCTTCGAGGAGGGCGCACAGCGATCTCTTGAGCGACGCACGAGATAAGCCAATCCGACGCACTGCAGCAACGAGGTCGAGTCGGTGCCCCCGACTCCGAACGTACAGCAGGAAGCGTACGAAACAATCTCGATCGGTCAGCGTCTTATCGAGGTCAAACACCGCTATGCCGATCATTATTCGGTGGCCATTGCGGTGATGTCCTGCCAGTAGGAAGGCCAACTCTTTGAGGTCACCTCTGGATTCGTGATAGCCGTGCCCGGGACGCGTGCGCCGATGATCGAGAACGCCATAGCGAGGCGATGATCTTCATGAGTGTCGACAGTTGCGCCCATGAGCTCGTCGGGAGCAATGGTGAGACCGTCGTCGTGTTCAACGACATTGGCTCCAAATTTGCTGAGCTCACTGACAAGGTCTCCGATGCGGTCACTTTCTTTGTTTCTGATGAAGCCCACGCCTCTAATTCGGGTAGGGCTCGCGGCGAAACACGCGAGGGCCGCCACCGTTGGCACCAAGTCAGAAATCTCTGACATATCGATATCAATTCCCTCAAGATCGCGTCCGTTCGATGTCAACGTGGTGGAGTGGGACGTGCAATCAATGTCAGCATTCATCTCGCGCAAGATGTCAATGATCTGCTTATCACCCTGAAGAGACGAGGACCCAAAGTCTTCAATGGTGACGGTTGAACCTGTTACCGCCGCTATCGCAAGCGGATACGACGCCGAGGAGGCATCTGGTTCGATGGTGACCGAAGTCGCCGAGTATTCCTGTGGCGCGATGCTGATCGAGCCTGGTGAAATGTCAGTCGACACTCCGAACAGTTCCATGACCGAAGCAGTCAAGTTCACATACGGCTGTGAGATAGGGGTTCCCTGCAACGTGATGTGCAGACCCTCTGGCAGCACGGGACCGATCATCATGAGCGCCGAGATGAATTGGCTCGATGTTGTCGCATCAATGGTCACTGCTTCCCCACGAACTGGGCCCTGAACAACTATCGGCAATCCACCGTCGTGATCAGCGATCTGCGCCCCTAACGACCGAAGGGCGTTGAGTAAGGGGCCTATCGGACGCTGTCTCAAGCGCTCGTGTCCGTCAACAAAGATTTCGCTCTCAGATGTCGCTGCAAGTGCGGTGAGAAAGCGTGACGTCGTCCCTGCAAGTTCGGCGTGAATCGCCCCAGTTTGCACCGCTGCATCGCGGAACACCGTCGCGGTCGAACCTGAGCGCGTCACCTCGATACCGAGAGCATGTAGGCCCGACAGCATGGCGCTGGTGTCATCACCGTCAGGAAGGTTCTTGAGTGTTGATCGTCCCTCACTGAGTGCAGCGCAGATGAGTGCGCGGTTTGCAATGCTCTTCGACCCTGGAACGCGAATTGTGGAGTGAAATGGGCGCTCAACCGGAGTGCACCACAACGTCATGTCAAGGCACTCACAGTCGGCCGGAAGCCACGGGCGATGAGACCACCGCGGAACATGTCAACGACCCCAGAGTCGACAAGGACGACAGCGACACCACGGTTTCCTTCGGCGAGGTGGACAACCTCAAAATTGGCAATGTTGACGCCGAGCTCAGCGGCAAGGGTGAACACCTCGGCTGCAGCTCCCGCACGGTCTGGAATGCGAATGCGGACCTCAGAGAGAGCCGACGGGTCGGTCACACGACCGGGCAGGTTTGCTCTTGATTCTCGAGCCCTCTGAAGCATGCTCTCTAGCGAGGTTTTCTCTTCCGCTTCAATAAAACTTCGGACGCTATTTAGCGCCGCATTGAGGTCGTCGATCGCTTCCAGAATCGCAACACGGTTCTCTTGACAAATATCGATCCAAATGCGCGGTGATCCGCTGGCGATACGAGTCATATCTCTAAAGCCACCCGCGGCGAGACGGAGCAACGATGCGTGCTCTTCGGATCGATCTTGAGCAAGCGACATCAATGATGCTGCCGTCAGGTGTGGCAGATGGCTGACAACGGCAACAAGTCGATCATGTTCGGTTGGTGAGAGTGCGACGACTTCAGATCCCACTTCACGTGCCAGCGAGGCAACGACCGCAAAATTCTCGTCGTCAGCCTCAAGGTCGGGGGTCAATACCCAGATCGCACCATCAAACATGTGAGGGTCTGCGCCATCGAGCCCTTCGAGTTCACTGCCTGCCATTGGGTGACCGCCGATGAAGCGCTTGTCGTGTATCGCCTCACAAATTGGTGCCTTCACAGATCCGACGTCGGTTACAACACCTGACGTCGTTTCCAGCATCTGCCTCACAACGTCAACGCTTGCTGTGACTGGAACCGCCACAATGTTGATAACCGCTTCTTGATCGATGCCAATTTCAGAGATGATGCCCTCGTGTTGTGCACGATGACTCACCTCATCATCGAGATCACTCCCACACACCGTCCAGCCTCGCTCTCGCAGGGCCAGCGCAATAGAACCTCCTATGAGGCCAAGACCCACAACGTTCGCCGTGCGCGTGTGATCAACAGTATTCACGGGCGTTGAGCGTATCGTTCAAGGCCGCAGGCTTTACTCAGTTCGATGACTTCTGACGTTGACATCGTCCGCCACTCGCCCGGAGCAAGTTTGTTATCTCGGATCGGACCGATGCGAATACGAATGAGCCGTTTCACGCGATGTCCAACTGCGTCAAACATCCGCCGTACTTGTCGATTTCGTCCCTCATGAATGACGATGCGAACAACCCCAGGCTCGGGCTGTGAAACTCGTGCTGATGCGGTCATTCCATCGTCAAGTTCCACTCCATCCCGAAGTGCTCGGAGCGCTCCCGACGAGAGAGGCTCAGCCACTTGAACGAGATATTCCTTCTCAACCCCTTTTGACGGGTGTGTCACGGCGTGGGTGAGATTTCCGTCATTTGTGAGAAGAAGGAGCCCTTCGGTTGCCATATCGAGCCTGCCAACCGCGTGGAGTCCAGGACATTCAGGCACAAGTGTTAGCACCGTTGGGCGACCTTGGGGATCAGATGCTGTCGTCACCACTCCTTCTGGCTTGTTCAGCAGGTAGTACACGAGGTCAGGCTTAATACCAACCGGAACACCATCAACGCACACCACGTCAGCATCGACATCAACCCGACACCCAAGTTCAGCGACCTCATCGTTCACCATGACGCGGCCCTCTGAAATCAAGATCTCACAGGTTCGACGACTCCCCCAGCCACGCTGCGCTAGCACCTTTTGAAGACGTTCACCCTGCCGCTCGCCACCGGAATCGTCGGCATCATCGAGATACCAAGGAACCTCATCGACCATGCTGACCTAACTCTCAGCCTGGAGCAGATTCACTTGGCGGCTCAATGCGCAGACCATGCTCAAGCGCCTCCACGACGTCTGCGTCAGGAATGAACTCGGCGATTGATGGCAAGTCGTCAAGACTCGCAATTCCCAGCTTCTCGCAAAACGTTGTAGTGGTTCCGTACAAAATTGCCTGGCCCGGGCCGTCGTCATGGCCCACGGCATCGATGTACCCCCTCGCCGTGAGCGTTCGTAACACTCCATCAGGGTCGACACCCCTGATTGACGCAATTTGCCCACGACTGATCGGCTGCTTGTATGCGATGATCGCAAGCGTCTCAAGGGCGGCTCCTGAGAGCCGTGCCCGTTGCTCATCGAGTAGGAACCGTTCAACATACGGGGCAAGTTCAGCAACTGATTGATATCGATACCCTCCCGCTACTTCGACGAGTTCAAAGCCCGAATGCCGTTCGCGATATTCAGCGGCAAGAGCTTCACAGGCCGCCTCTATCTCGGAGAGCGGCCGCTCAAGGAGTTGTGCAAGCAGTTCAACCGGCACCGGCTCCATCGCGACAATGACTATGCCTTCGATCGCTGCATGAAGAGAGGACGGGTCGTGTTCGTGCATTGCTAACCCTCGTAGTTGTCGATTGCGAGAACTGATAGGTCGGCACCAACGTCTCCCACCCAGACGATATCGATCTCGCCAAATTGGGTGAATTGCTCGATGTCAACGATCCCTTGTTTGAACAGCTCAAGCACGGCGAGAAAACGAACGATGACCTCTACTCGCTCAACCAGGTCTGCCGTGAGACGTTTGAAATTGATACGGCCAACAATTGGCAGTTCGGCAAGAAGCTCATCGACCGCTTCAGCCACTGTGATTCGTATCGGAGAGACATGGAAAAGATCGACAATTGGCTCAGGTTTCGGTGTGAGGGCGCGAATTGCAGCGCTCTGAAAGCGGCGAATCGAGGTTCCCTCGAGCAGGTCAGGCATGAGCCCAGCGAATCGCTCATCTGCGCCGGTTCGTCGTGGGAAGCAAAGGTCAGCCTGTTCGGAAAGCGCGTTGAGCACCCGAGCAACGTCTTTGAACGTTTTACATTCGAGCAGTCGGGCAAGGAGGAGATCTCGCTCTGACCACAATGCAAGTTCTTCGTCGAGGTCGCCATCATCGTGCCCAGGAAGTAACCGGCGGGTTTTTAGTTCGACGAGTGTTGCAGCGATCAGCAAGAACTCGGTGGCAACCTCTAGGTCAAGTGCTTGCAAGCGTTCGACTTCGGCCAGATACGCATCGACAATTGTTGCCAAGTCAACTTCGTAGAGGTCGACTTGCTCCTTGAGGATGAGCTGAAGCAGGAGGTCAAAAGGACCCTCGTACACCGGTGTTTCAACAGCAAACGCCACATCCTTACGCTAGTGCCCAAACCCATTCCGTTACTGCGATCCTCCACAGGTAGCCTGTCGATGTGACTCGAGTTCTTTCGTGCATTCAACCAACCGGCGATGTCCACCTCGGCAATTACCTTGGTGCTCTTCGCAATTGGGTGAATGGCCAACACGAAAAAGACGTGTACCACGGCATTGTTGACCTGCACGCGTTGACAGTAACGACCGAATCTGGCGTTGTTGGTGAGTCAACAGTGAGCCTCGCCGCGATGTTGTTCGCTATCGGTTTAGATCCTGATGTGGCAACGATTTTCGTACAAAGTCACGTGCCTGAGCACTCGCAACTCGGATGGGTGATGGAATGCACGGTCTCATTCGGCGAGCTCTCTCGCATGACGCAGTTCAAAGACAAGTCAGCAAAACGCGAAACCGACTTTGTTGCAGCGGGTCTCTTCACCTATCCAGCGCTTCAAGCGGCTGACATTTTGTTATACGACGCAAATGAAGTACCGGTCGGGGATGACCAACGGCAGCACATCGAAATCACCCGAGATATCGCGATTCGTTTTAACAGTCGCTTTGGGGAAACCTTCGTCGTTCCCGAGGCGGTGACCCCAGCGGCGGGTGCCCGAGTGATGGATCTCCAAGCTCCAACCTCAAAGATGTCGAAATCTGCCGACTCAGATGCAGGATGTGTGTTTCTGCTCGATGACCCGAAAGCGATCGAAAAGAAGTTCAAGCGAGCAGTGACCGACTCTGAATCTGAAGTTCGGTACAGCGTGACGGAAAAGCCTGGGGTCTCAAATCTTCTCGACATTCTGGCTGCTGCAGGAGGTGGCACCCCTGCACAGCTCGCTGAGGAGTACGCCCAATACGGTCTGTTAAAGGCTGACGCCGCTTCGGCAGTGATTGCGATGCTTGAGCCAGTTCAGCACCGGTATCGCGAGTTGATGAACGACCCGGGTGAACTGCAACGGTTGCTCAATATCGGTGCGAGTAAAGCCCAAGAACAAGCGTCCGCCACATTGAATAGAGCGTACGAAGCTATTGGGCTCCTCCCCCGCTGAAGCGACACCTTCCTCGCTGAGCCGGCAACACGTTGATCGCCGACTTTTCCGACTCGCCCTTCCCGCACTCGGAACTCTCGCTGTCGAGCCGCTGTATGTCGCAACCGACACAGCCATCATCGGTCGCGTCGGCGCAGAAGAACTCGCTGGCCTGGCCGCCGCAGGCACCATTCTTGCGCTGATTGTTGCCGGAACGAATTTCCTCGCATACGGAACAACTGAGCGCATTGCCAGCGCTCGAGGTGCACAAAACGTGGCCCGCTCTGACGCATTTGCGCAACACGCACTCTTGCTTGGCGTCATCATCGGCATGTTGGCGTGTGCTGCACTCGTTCCCTTGGCCACCTCGATCGTTTCTCTACTCGGTGCGGGTCCAGAGGCCACATCGCACGGCATTCAATATCTCACGATTGCGGCGTTCGGGCTGCCGGCAGTAGTTGTCATGGTTGCAGCCCAAGGTGTCCTGCGGGGCCATGCCGACTACCGACGACCCTTAGTCGTGTTGATGGTGAGCAACATTCTCAACGCGGTGATCGAAATTCCTCTCGTGTTCTGGGCGGACTTGTCAATCACTGGCTCAGCTGCATCGACGGTGATTGCGCAATATGTGGGCGCCATCTGGCTTGTCATCATCGCGAAACCGCATCTTCAGTTAGGCCGCCGATTCTCGGTGCAGAGAGCCGTCCTTCGCGATCTACTCAGAGTGGGCGGCGACCTCGGCGTGCGAGTGTTCTCGATGCTCACGATTTTTACTGCTTCTACCGTGCTTGCCGCTCGAAGCGGAGATGCCGTTCTCGCCGCCCACCAAATCGTCAACGGAACATTTCTCTTGCTTGCGCTGTGTCTCGATGCAATTTCTATTCCAGCTCACACACTGCTCGGAGAGTCTCGGGGTTCAGGACACCTCGATCTCCAGCGACGAGTATCGAGCCGTGTGTATTTCTGGAGCGGAGTACTGGGAGTCGCGCTGGCGATCATCATCTTTGCTTCCGCAAACGTTCTTCCAAACCTTTTTACTGCTGATGAGTCTGTGAAATTGGCGGCAGCCGATGGACTACGGTTTCTCGCAATAGCCCTTATCCCTGGGGCAATCGCATTCGGTGGCGATGGGGTCCTCATCGGTCTCTCAGACAGCAGATTCCTCGGTCTTGCCGCGTTCGCCCACACGGCGATCATGGCACTTGCCCTCTTTTCTGAACCGATTCGTACGGGGCCGGGCCTTTCAGGAATTTGGGCCCTTCTGGCGCTCTGGATGGTCATCAGAGCGCTCACGGTCACCGCACGCAGCCGAGTTCTCCTGAGGTAGCCGCAGATGGCCTAGACATCATCAGCAAGGCGTAATGCCGGTCCCCACCGCCCGTTGCCGAGAGCCGTTTCTATAGTCAGAGACGAACTTCCAGCCTCTCGGAGTAGTTGAGCACCAATTCGCTCATGATCGCGATAATTCATAAATCGCTTCGTTCTTGACCCCACCAATGTTGCAACGATGCGCAGGGGAACCGATAACCCGGCCACCGTCTTTCCCACATCGTGAAGGAACACTCCTGCAAGAGCGTCCTGAGGCGCATCGGGCTCGGCAGCGGTAAAACGACGGGCGACCATCACCGAGTGGGAGCGATCAGCACGACACATACGAAGCCAGAGCGAGAGTTCTTCTTCGGCAAGTGTCTCCTTGACAAGCGCGATCTCGTCAGCCGAAATTTCTACTGGCCGCAACGACCACCATGTTCGACGAATGAGATGCAGAATCTGCTTCATGACTGCCGCTTCGCTCGCGGATGCGCTGCTACGTACGACTCCCACAGCCGTTCTTGGCTCACTCGTGTGTAGAGCTGCGTGGTCGAAATCGTGGCATGGCCCAACATCTCTTGCACGATGCGAAGGTCTGCTCCGTGATCAAGGAGGTGAGTTGCACACGAATGGCGTAACACGTGCGGAGAGAGGTGCCCTGTGATGCCAGCTCGTTCACCGGCACTTTTGATCACCAACCAAATGCCTTGTCGAGAAATACGGCCTCCACGCGTATTCAAAAATACTGCCTCTGCGTCATCTCGGTGCCGCCACTGCTTGGGAACGAGCTGCGCCCGCCCTAGGGGACCGAACCAGTCTTCAAGAGCCAACAGGGCGCTGGTGCCGAACGGAACGATGCGCTCTTTCGCGCCTTTACCAAGCAACCGCACAAGTTGACCATCGAAATCAATTGCAGAGGTAGACAATCCCACCACCTCTCCAACGCGGGCCCCGGTGGCGTACATCAACTCGAGAATCGCTCGGTCGCGGCGAGAAAGCGGATCACCTGCCGAACACGCCTCAATGAGTTCGATCACCGACTGCTCATCGAGCGGCTTCGGAATGCCTGACGGAACCTTGACCCCATCAAGACGATTCGTCGGGTCATCTGATCGAAGCCCTTCGGTCACCAAAAACCGGTGAAGCATCCTCACCGCAGCAAGATTTCTCGCCACCGAGGTGGGTGCTGAACCCTGAGCCTCACGAGACGCAATAAATGACACAATGAGATCGTCGCCCACAGATGCAGGAGTCTCGTGGTGCTCCGCCAGGAAGACGACATACTTCGTGAGGTCACGGCGATACGCCATGACCGTATTCGCACTCCGGCCGCGTTCCGTTGTCAACCACAGCAAGAAATCTTCGACCTCTAGTGGAAGTGTCGCAGCGACCGATGCAGGTGTATCCACTAGCGAGCACTGTCCCGCTGCATCAAAAGTCGGTTCGTCAACAACAGAGCAATCACTGTTTTGGCATCGGTGATCTCACCGTTGTCGATCATCGTCAGCGCGCGTTCCATCGGCATGTGATGAACTTCCATATGTTCTTCTTCAGGACCTTGCCGGTCAGCGACGCCTTGCGTGCAATCAGTTGCGAGAAACAACTCTGTGACGGCATCGGTCATACCCGGAGACGGTGTCATCGAGAAGATGTGCTGCAACCTCTCTGCGATGAGGCCAACCTCTTCAAGTAATTCACGCTGCGCCGTAGCCTCAATCGGCTCTCCGGGCACATCTCGCATGCCTGCTGGAACTTCATAGATGAACTCTCCGTACGTTGGCCGATACTGGCGCAGCAGAACCACAGACGGCACGCCCTCTGGGTCGAACATCAACGGAAGCACTGCAACTGAGCCGGGAGACCGGACGATGTCGCGAGTAAATGATCCTCCGTCAGGATCAAGAAACGATCCGACGACAACATTCCATACGCCACCTTCGTGCACGAGGCGGTCGCCTGTATGACGGAACTCCGCCATTACGTCACTCTCGCATCGCTCTTTTCATTGCTTTCGGCATGCTCCATTGCAGAACCAACCAAATCGCGGAACAGCGGATGTGGGCGATCAGGGCGACTCTTGAATTCAGGGTGGGCCTGAGTTGCCACCCAGAACGGGTGGTCAGGCAATTCGATGAACTCGACGAGGCGACGATCGGGAGACACTCCGCTACACACGAGGCCAGCCTCTTCCAACCGAGAACGGTATGCGGGATTGAACTCGTATCGATGGCGGTGTCGCTCGCTCACCACTGGCTCGCCATACGATTCATGCACCTTCGAACCTGGGGTCAACACTGCGTAGTAAGCACCAAGACGCATGGTGCCACCGAGATCTGTCACCTCTCGCTGATCGTGCATGAGATCGATCACTGGGTGGCGACTCGATGCCTCAAATTCTGTTGAGTTCGCTTCATCGAGCCCGGCAACATCTCGAGCGAATTCAACCGTCATCGCATGCAAACCGAGACAAAGACCGAGGCAAGGAATGTTGTTTTCTCGAGCGAAACGGGCAGCTGCGATCTTTCCTTCAAATCCACGAGACCCGAAGCCACCTGGAATGACGAGGCCGTCGATATCTGACAGTCGACCTTGCCCGAGCAAGCCCTCCACATCTTCGGCCTGAATCCAGTCGAGCTCAATTTTTGCGCCATGGTAGAAGCCCGCATGCTTGAGACTCTCAACGACGGAGAGGTAGGCGTCTTGCAACTGAACATATTTGCCAATCAAACCGATCCGAACTGGCTTGGTTGCTGCTTCAACGGTGTCAACGAGCGCCGTCCATGAGGTCAGGTCGATATCTGCATCGTCAACACGCAAAACATCGAGACACACAGAATCAAGACCTTCGTCGTGCAGCAACAGTGGAAGTTCGTAGATATTGCCCACATCAAATGCATTAATGACCGCACGTTCATCAACATCGCACATACTTGAAATCTTGTGTTTCAGTTCGGTCGACAACGGCGCTTCGCTTCGACACACGATGACATCAGGTTGGATACCACGGCTGCGAATTTCGGTTACCGAGTGCTGTGTCGGTTTGGTCTTTTGTTCGCCGGCCGGACCGATAAAAGGAACGAGGGTGACGTGGATGTAGCAGACGTTGTCTCGTCCTGCATGGTTTCGATATTGGCGAATCGCCTCAAGGAACGGAAGAATCTCGATGTCACCGACAGTGCCACCGACTTCTGTGATGACGACGTCAACTTCATCGATAGAGACACGCTCAATGCGTCGCTTAATCTCATCGGTGATGTGAGGAATGACCTGAACGGTCTTGCCTAAATACTCACCCTTACGCTCCGCCGCCATCACCGCCTGATAAATCGAACCGGTGGTCGCATTTGAACTACGGGTGAGTGCCTCGTCAATGAATCGCTCGTAGTGACCGAGATCGAGGTCGGTTTCACCGCCATCGTCGGTAACGAACACTTCTCCATGCTCATACGGGTTCATTGTGCCCGGGTCGAGGTTGATGTATGGATCAAGCTTTTGCATCGTGACGCGTAGACCACGCATCTTCAACAGTCGACCAAGCGAACTGGCAGTGAGCCCTTTACCAAGAGAGCTGACCACACCACCCGTGACGAAAATATGCTTGGGCAATTGGTCCTCCGTCCCTCTCGAGCCCACACTCGTTGCTGACGGAATTACACCATACCTCGCGACACCAAGAGTTCGCGTCAATGTCACCGCTCGAGCAGCCGACGGGCCACCGTCACCGATTCGGAATCATCTGATCCAGTCAACATACGTGCGATTTCGCGCTCCCGCTCGACGCCATCAACTCGACCAATGGTGGAGTGCGGCGTGTCGCCCATATGGTGCTTATCGACGACCAGATGAGACGTCGCCACCGCCGCGACGGTCGCAAGGTGGGTTACTACGATGATTTGACGACCACTTGCGGCGACCGACAATGCATGAGCGATGGCATCTCCTGCCGAAGGATCAACACCGGCATCAATTTCATCAAAAACCGAGCACCTCAAGTCACTGTGGTGTCCGATTGCCAAATCAAGGGCAAGCATGCACCGAGCCGTTTCTCCACCGGAGGCGATGCGTCCCAACGGCCGGGGGTCCTCTGGACCACTTGGAGCAAAGAGAAACTCAACCTCTCCCCCATCGGTTCCCGCAACGTCAACCTCGAAACGGGCATGAGGCATGCCGAGCGACACGAGACGCTCCGTCACCACGGTGCCCAGGCGCGGCGCACACTCGAGTCGCTGACGTCGCAGCACTTCGGCAACGCGTTCGTATTCATTGACCGCTGATGTCATCGCTACATCGAGCTCACCGGCACGTTCGTCGTGGTGCCGAAGCCGATCGCACTGTTCGACAAGACCATCACGAAACGCGAGAACCTCACTCATCGAATCGCCGTACCTTCGACAGAGCCCCTTTAGGGCCGAGATGCGCTCTCGAATGCTGGTGAGCCTCGCAGGGTCATCATCGAGATTCGACAGATGACCCCGAACTTCACCAGCTAGGTCGTCAAGTTCGGCAAAGACGCCGTCGAGCCGTTCGGCTATCGACGCAAAACTCTCGACGGGCTGAAGCTCTTTTGCTGCTACACGAAGCCTCTCGTCATTGTCGATGGCATCAAGTAGTTGTGCTGCGACGCTTCGAATTCGGTCGACGTCACTCAGCGTGCGCTCTTCGTTCATTAAGTCGTCGAGCTCCTGCTCACCGGGAGCCAGTTGGTCAATCTCGTTCAACTGGTATTCAAGAAAGTCAAGTTCGCGTTGACGCTCGGCGGCATCTCCTCCCAGCGCAGCAATTTCTGCGCGAAGCGCTGCAATTTCACCTGCGCATCGATCAGCCTCGTCGCGTGACAGACTGCCGAATAGATCAAGTAGATCTGAACGTACCCGGACACTCCCTAAACGATGCTGTTCGTGTTGTCCATGGATCTCAATCGACGAAGCCGCGAGCTCTGCAAGAGCATGGGCCGTCGAGGGTCGCCCGTCGATATATGCCCGAGACCGACCATCTCGGGGCACGATACGGGTAAGCACCCGTTCCTCAATTGCACCGTCTGTTGTCACGACGTCAAAACGCAGATCGACACGCGCCTCGTCACACCCTGACCGAATCACATCTGATTCCGAACGTGCGCCACAGGCGAGCGACAGTGCTGACAGCAGAACACTTTTACCGACTCCGCTCGCACCTGTAATCGCTGTGACCCCACCCTCGAAGAGGACTGTTGCGCGTTCGATAACGACAACATTCTCGATATGGAGCTCGCGGATCATGTCAACGGTCGAGAAGCCCGAACTTTGCTTTCAAAATCTGGTGATACTGCTGTTCGCCGAATCGAACAAATGTGGCTGTGTGTTCCGATGGTCGGCACGTGACGCGAGCCCCATCGTCTAGATCGGCGACCGCAACCCCGTCGACGACGAGTGCAGCCGACCGATGACCGGAGACACGAATCTCGGCTACTTCTGATGGGTCGAGTACGAGGCTTCGGTCAAACAACATATGAGGAGCGACTGGGGTCACGAGCATCGCCCGATGTCGAGGCGAGACCACCGGACCTCTCGCCGAGAGTGAGTACGCCGTGGATCCTGTTGGTGTGCTGACGATGAGACCGTCTGCTGCATATGACGTGAACGCACTGCCGTCGATGAGAAGAGTGAGGCGCACAGTGTTGCCTGACTGGCGCTTTTCGACCACCGCCTCATTGAGCACCGACCACGACCCGAGGTCGTCACCCGACGATGACTCGGCTGCGACGCTGAGCATCATGCGATTTTCCGCAGTCCAACGACCTGCGTCTGGACCCATCAAAAAACGGTCGAGTGCATCTGGGAGCCCGTCACCTTCAACCTCGGATAAATACCCGAGATTTCCGAGATTGACCCCTAGCAGCGGTACGGACGCACCGTTCAACAGACGCACCGCTCGTAAGACGGTGCCGTCTCCGCCGAGACACAACACCAAATCGGCATTTGACGCCTCGCCCTCGAATGCAGGAATACCTGAATCTGAGAGAGCGTCAACGTCACTTACACCAATGCCGCAGCTATGGCCCCGCTCGTGCAGCCAGGCAGAGGCTTCTCGAGCAAGTTCGATCGCTCGAGGTTCTTGGTGGTGTCCGACGATAAGGACCCTCATGAAAGCGCCTGCGCTCTCTTTGGCGCACGAAGCGCCAACAGAAACTCCCGGTTTCCATCGGCTCCGTGAACAGGACAGTCCATAACTCCTATCGTGACACAGCCGAGGGCTTCAAAGCTGTTGCGGACCCGATCGAGGGCGAACTGTCTATCCGCATCGTTTGATATCACTCCCTTGCCTGCAGACACCTTTTCTCTTCCGACTTCAAACTGGGGTTTCACCAACAGGATCATCGGACCGCCGTCAACGCATTGCCGAAGAAGTGATTCAGCCACGGTTGTCAGCGAGATAAAGGAAAGGTCAGCAACGAGAATGCCGAAAGGTCCACCAAACTCGTCTGGGTCGATCAGTCGAATGTCAGTGCGTTCCTTTGAGGTCACACGATCGTCGGTAAGCAAGCGTTGATGAAGTTGACCGCGACCAACATCGACTGCCAGTACCGAGGTCGCTCCATGCTGCAAAAGGCAATCGGTGAAGCCACCGGTTGATGAACCACAGTCAATAGCCCGTCGCCCGGCTACCACTGCTAGCACATCGGGCCACTCGTCCAATGCGGCCTGAAGTTTGTCGCCGCCACGTCCAACGAAACGTGCGGCAGGTCCTTCGATGGCAAGCGATTCATGTGTAGCCACCAACCGTGACGCCTTCTCGGCAACCGCTCCACCAACCCGAACGAGCCCCAAAGATATGGCCTCGGCAGCGGCTGTACGACTCTCGACCATACCCCTACGAACGAGTTCGGTGTCTAAGCGTCGACGCTGTTGAGCCACTAGCACTCACCAACTACGTACTGAACCGCATCAGCGAGACATGACACCCGCTTCCATACGACGACATCTTCATCATCTGGTGCAACTCCAGATGAGACGGCAATGAACCGACAGCCAAGCTCGGCAGCGAACCGACCATCGGTGCTGTATCTGTCCCCAATCATCACGGCATTCTCTGGCTGGAATTCGGGACCGACGCGCCCCGCAACCGCAGCAACCATAGGCGCATGCGGTTTGCCGGCAAGAAGTGCCTTGCGCCCTGCCGCTGCCTCCACGGCGGCAAGAATCGCACCTCCACCGGGCGCTTCACCAGTCGCGGTTGGAAACGTAGTGTCTGAATTTGTCCCGATGAGCCGTGCACCGCTGCGACCCGCTCGAGCAGCTCGATCGAGCCGACCGTAGTCAAACTCGGTGTGCAGGCCGACGATGACTGCATCAATTCGCTCTCCAACGGCGTCTTCTGTGTTTGCGATCGGCACTCCCCCGGCCTCGGTGACCGCCTGCTCGACACCGGGACCAGCACAGATGAGAACACGCTCATCGCTATCGATCAGCGTTGCAGCGGCTTGGGCACTTGTCAGCAACTGATGCGCCTGATCAACACCTGCATCACTCAACCGTTGCACGTAATGAGAGGAATGTTGGTTGGAGTTATTGGTGACGAACCAGACCGCCGCACCCTCCCGTTGCATTTGGGTTATCGCTTCAACTGAGCCCTCAATGATGGAGTCACCGTTCCAGACGACTCCATCGAGGTCGCAAATGACGTAACGAACCGATGTCACAATGTCTTATGTATCACGGAAAGGAGGGATTTTTGCTCATTACGTGGCAGAGTTTGGTATGCCAGTCTTTGAGCCATTCGTTGGACTTCGATTTGAACACAGCCGTTTCGCTGAATCGGTTGCACCCCCTTATGACGTTCTTAGTGAAAGCGATGTTCGGCAACTTCGGGACTCCTCCCCCTCAAATGTGA
Source organism: Ilumatobacteraceae bacterium (assembly GCA_022425725.1). Taxonomy (GTDB): domain Bacteria; phylum Actinomycetota; class Acidimicrobiia; order Acidimicrobiales; family Ilumatobacteraceae; genus Casp-actino5. Next base: position 28,804 of record JAKMEY010000055.1, on the reverse strand, counting down.
CGTGGATTGACGTTCCTCTTCTCGACGATGGTGACGACCCCTACGCAATTGCTGCCACAAAAATGAACGAATGGATCTCATCTGAGGTGCTCATCGCCGACGACACGCCCTCGTTCACGATCTACCGTATGACTTTCAATGATGAAAGTGGCGTGTCTCGCACCATTGATGGCGTCATTGGGGCACTTGAGGTTGTGCCTGAAGGAGGCGGCGGGGTGCTACCCCATGAACGCACCACCCCAAAGGCGAGCACCGATCGACTCGACCTCACCATCTCGACCGAAGCGAACCTTTCACCGATCTGGGGTTTATCAAGGGCAGCTGGCCTCAGCGACCTGCTGTCCGAGCCAGGAGAACAATTTGGCACCGTCGAGATCGATGGTGTTCTTCACACACTTGAACGCGTCAGCGCCCCCGACCGAGTTGCGGCCATTAAGGAATGTGTATCCGGCTCGGATGTGCTCATCGCCGATGGACACCACAGGTACGGGGTGGCTCGCCAATACCAACAGCACGTCAATACCCATCAAGCTGAACTGGCTACTGCCGCATCAACCACCATGGTGTTCGTGAACGAGATGAGCCCCGAGCAACTCGCGATTGCCGCAATCCATCGGCTGTACACCGACGTTGCAAGCGATGACCTTCGAGCGGCGTTGGAGGCATCGTATGACCATATTGGGTCAGTGCCAGCGGATGGTCGGTGCCTTCAAGCCATGGCGGATGCCTCTGCGGTCGGTTTCGTCACCTCCGACGCCACGGTCGAACTGTACGTTCCTCAAGGCTCCGCTGAGCTTGGAGACCGAGATCTCGACGGAGCACGCCTAGAACACGCATTCAACGGCGTCTCACACACCGTCACTTACCAACACGGGGTCCGCAACGTCGTCGACGCCGTTACGTCACAAGCGGCATCAGCTGGAATTCTCATCCGGCCAGTGCCCTTCGATGAAATCGTCCGAACTGCCGAGCAGGGTGACCTCATGCCGCCGAAGTCGACATTCTTCACCCCAAAGCTTCTGACGGGAACAGTGATCCGTCCGATGCGATAGCCAGAGTCGAAGACCTAGCTTCGTGAAGCTTGGTAGATGCCCTCGACCGTGCTGTCGAGCGTCGCATCGAACTCCGCGTCGGTTTGACCAGCGGCAAGGCCCTCCGTCAACGCACGCGAGAAGCTGGCGATCACGCCACGGTTTCGTGAGAGACGCTCGTTCGCAACTTCGCGGCTATAGCCACCCGACAGCGCCACCACACGCGCCACCGAATCGTGGTTAACAAATACGTCGTAAAGCCCGTCGACCTCAGGCAACGTCAACTTCAACATCACCGGCGTATCGGTATCAACAGTTGCCAACCTGTTCAAAATGGCATCTCGAAGCATCTCTTCAGCCTCGGCCTTATCTGGGGCATGAATGTCGACCTCTGGCTCAATGATCGGAACAAGACCGGCCGAGAGGATTTGATGCGCAACCTCAAACTGTTGAGAAACGACAGCCAAAACTCCTGCCGGGTTGGCAGATGAAATCACTGACCTCATTTTCGTGCCAAAGATGCCAGATGCAACCGCTCGTTCAAGAAGCGCATCAAGGTCGGGCATCGGCTTCATCACTTGAGCCCCGTCAACTTGATCGGCAAGGCCCTTATCGACTTTCAGAAAGGGAACCACGTTCTTCCGCTGCCAGAGATAACTCGCAGTGGGAACACCGTCGACCAGGCGGTCCATCGTCATTTCAAACAAGATCGCACCGAGCACTCGCTCGCTGTTGAAGGCCGACGACATCATGATTCGAGATCTCATGGCATGCATGAGATCGAACATTTCCTCCTCGTCAGCCCATGACCCATCGGTAATGCCATACAAACCGAGAGCCTTTGGCGTACTGCCACCACTTTGATCGAGAGCGGCAATGAAACCATCGTCATTTCGTACTCGTTGCAATTGTTGTTCGTTCATCATGTCTCCCGAACCTGATAGTAACTAATCGACTTTTGGCAGGACGCGAAGCCCGAGATCTCCGAGCACCTCGCCGTCAACAGGGAGCGGCGACTTTGTCATTGGGTCGGCTCCACTCTGGGTTTTCGGATACGCAATGACCTCTCTGATGTTGTCCTCACCAGCGAGAATTGCCGTCAGACGATCGAGACCGAATGCAAAGCCACCATGAGGCGGCGCTCCATAATCGAACGGGCGGAGGAAGAAGCCAAATTTGCTATCGGCCTCTTCCTCGGTGATACCGAGCGCGGAAAACACTCGGCGTTGAAGTTCTGGTTCATGAATTCTGATCGACCCAGAACCCAATTCCCAACCATTTAAGACGAGGTCGTAGGCAATCGAACGCACAGACAGTGGGTCAGACTCAATGCGGTCAACGTCATCTGGGTGAGGGCGAGTAAACGGATGGTGCCCTGGGCGAGGCGTACCCGTCACGGGGTCGACACCCACAAAGAGAGGAAACTCGACAATCCACACGTACCGGTACGGGCCTTCATGCACAGGAGGGCGACCTAGGTCGTTGCGGAGGGTACCGAGCACTTCGCACGTCGTCGCCCACTCGTCAGCCACGATAAGGATGAGGTCGCCTTCTGATGCGGACATCGCAGTTCGCACCGAAGCCGATTCTTCCTCACTGAGGAACTTGGCCACAGGTGAGTCAAAGCCCTCCGATGTTACCTTCAGCCACACCAGGCCCTTTGCGCCGATGCCCTTCGCTCGATCGGTGAGTTTGTCGAGTTGATTACGACCAAAGTCGGCCGCACCGCCCGACACGAGAATGCCTTTGATCGACTCGGCGCCAGAGAAGGCCTTGAACTCGGTAGAAGCAAACGTTGAGGTCAACTCAACAAGTTCCATACCGAAACGAAGGTCGGGCTTGTCGACCCCGAATCGATTCATCGCATCATGCCACGTCATTCGTTCGATGGCTGGAGGGCGTTCACCAAGCACTGCTTCTGCAGCGGCGAGCACGGCGTCTCCAACGGCATCGAGGACATCGTCTTGGTCAACAAACGACATCTCCATATCGAGCTGCATGAACTCGTACTGCCGGTCTGCGCGAAGGTCTTCATCGCGCAGACAACGCGCAATCTGGTAGTAGCGGTCGGTACCGCCGACCATTAACAACTGCTTAAAAAGTTGAGGTGATTGCGGAAGCGCATAAAACTCACCTGGTGATTTTCGACTTGGCACAAGGAACTCGCGGGCTCCCTCTGGCGTGGAAGGCACGAGCATCGGAGTCTCGACCTCAACAAATCCTTGACCTTCCATCGATGTTCTCACTGCGCTGTTAACCGCCGCCCGCACTCGTAAGTTTCGCTGCATGCGATTTCGACGCAAGTCAAGGTAGCGGTACTGCAACCGGATGTTTTCGTCGACATCATTCGCTCGGTCATCAATGGAGAACGGCGGCGGATCAGAACGGCGAAGAATTTCGACCTCACAGTCGCCGATTTCGATCTCGCCAGTTGGCAACGAATCGTTCACTGTGCCCTCCGGGCGAGCCCGAACGACACCGGTGATCCTCACCACATATTCAGACCTCACGTCGACGTTGTTATTGATCACGCACTGAAGAAGGCCGCTGTGGTCACGGAGATCGACAAACGCGAGATGCTCACCATGCTCTCGGCGTCGACCAACCCAACCACATACCGAAACTTCTGAACCGATATCAGAGGCGCGAAGGTCACCGCACATATGAGTTCGCATCGAGGTTGCACCGGAGTGCGAGACAGGGGGATTCATGAGGATGCTCCTTGGAGGGAAGATAAACGCGAAATCAGTGTGCCTGTAAGGTCGGCACGGGCGACCGAAAGTTGCTCTTCATCAGATCGGAGGTCGCGAATCAGTGCGGTACCGGCCTCCCGCTCTGATTCACCAATGAGGACTGCAAAACGTGCGCCGCTTCTGTTAGCGGCTTTCATTTGGGCTTTCATGCTTCGCTGGTCCCAACTTCTCTCGGCTCGGATTCCACCAGCGCGCAGTTCGGTACACACAGTGAGTGCATCGCTCCCATCGCCAATATCAACAACAAATACATCCGCGTTCTCGCTGGGCGCGGCGAAAACGTTTTCATCGTCGCAGGCGAGAAGGGTTCGATCGAGCCCGATTGCGAACCCGACCCCAGGGGTGTCAGGACCACCAAGATCGGCGACGAGCCCGTCATAACGGCCTCCCCCACCAAGGGCGTTTTGTGCCGAATCGAGAGTTCCTCCGCGGTATTCAAATGTCGTGCCACGGTAGTAATCGAGGCCGCGAACCAACTTGAGGTCAAGGGTGTATGGCACTCCCACTGCATTCAGTCCCTCGCAGACCACCTCAAAATGCTCTGCAGCCTCTGAACACCAATAACTGTTGATGAGAGGGGCCTCGGCAATCACTGGGGCATCTTGAGAGCGTTTACTGTCGAGAACCCGCAACGGGTTCCGCAGCAGGGTTTGTTGCGACTCTGGAGAAAGATCAGCGTTACGAGATTCGAAGTAGTCGTGCAGCGCAGCAACATAACGCGCGCGATCATCGGGAGTACCTAACGAATTGATGGCGAGTTCGACGTTACGAAGCCCCAATGCAACAAAAAACGTCCAACCGAGTTGGATGACCTCGATATCAACGTAGGGATCAAGTGATCCGAGCACCTCAATACCAACTTGATCAAACTGACGGTACCTGCCTCGCTGTGGTTTTTCGTAGCGAAAGTTCGGACCTGCGTACCACGCCTTAAACGGCGTCGTTGGGCGATGTTCAACGAAACTCCGGCAAATACTCGCCGTCTGCTCGGGCCTCAGCGCCACATGCCGCTCACCCTTATCGACAAAGTCGTACATTTCTTTGGTCACAACGTCAGTCGCTTCACCAAGACGGGTAAACACGCCAATGTCTTCCAGCAGTGGAGGGATCACAAGGTCATACCCGGCGAGGCCAACGGTGTGTTCGAATACGTCAACAAAACGTCGCCACCTGAACGATTCAGGCGCCGTAATGTCGCGCATTCCTGGGCTCGTGCTGAAATCGGGCACGTGGCGAGGTTACCGGCCTAAGCGAACTCCTGCGGTGATCTCTTAGGAGTTGTCGTCTGCTGATCCACCGGGAATGATGCGATACGCGTCGTAGACCGAATTGATCGCCTTTATCCGGTGAAGAACGGTGTGTAACTGCGTTGCATTCTTTAATTCGAACTCAAATCGCATCTTCGCAACTCGATCGTCGCCTGTGAGGGTCTCGCAGGAAACGATGTTCACATGGTGGTCACCAAGTGCATTCGCCACATCTCGAAGCAGGTTGGTGCGATCAAGGGCAACCACTTCCACTCCGGCATTCACCACACTCTGGGCTCCGTCAACATCCCAATCGACGTCGATAAGACGAGCCGACTGCTCTTCGCTCAGACCAAGCGCGTTTGCACAGTCGGTTCGGTGAACGCTGATTCCACGTCCTCGGGTGACAAAGCCAATGATCGGGTCACCTGGAACTGGGGTGCAACAGCTAGCGAGGCGAACAAGAAGATCTTCTAGACCTTCAACATGAACCCCAGATTCGCTATCGCGTCGCAACCGATGGCGAAGGATCTCTTCGGGCGGTGCATCGACAACATGACTCGGGTCGAACGCGTTCGCCATTCGAAGAGCAATGCTTCGAGCGGATTGATGCCCCTCCCCTATTGCCGCCAACAAGCCATCGAGATCGCCTTGGGCTGTCTCTTCCACGACGCGAACAAACTCATCATCTGTCCACACCTGCTGCAGAGGTACCCGCTCACGTCGGAATTCCTCGGTCAGTTCGTCTCTGCCCTCTTCGATCGCATCAAGACGACGCTCCCGACTGAACCACTGTCGAATTTTGTTTCGAGCCCGAGTAGAAACGACGAAGGTCAACCAGTCTTGAGATGGTGATGCATCATCTGATTTCGAGGTGAGGATTTCACATGAATCGCCGCTGTTAAGCGTGCTGTCGAGAGCAACGAGACGACCATTTACTTTGGCTCCGTAACAGGCGTGACCAACTTCGGTGTGCACGGCATAGGCAAAGTCGATTGGGGTCGACCCGATCGGCAAGGCCACGACCCGACCCTCGGGAGTGAAGACGTACACCTCGTCTTGATCGAGGTCTGTCTTCAACGCCTCCATGAATTTTGACGGGTCATCAACTTCTGCTTGCCAGTCGACGAGACGATTGAGCCAATCGATATCCCCATCGTCGCCGCCTGATTTGTATGCCCAGTGAGCAGCGACTCCCCACTCCGCTCGCCGATGCATCTCGTCGGTACGAATTTGAACTTCCATCGGCCTGCCGTTTGCACCGATCACCGTCGTATGGAGGCTTTGATACAGGTTGAACTTCGGCATCGCGATGTGGTCCTTGAAGCGTCCCACCACAGGACGCCAATTCCCGTGAATACAACCAAGAGCTGCGTAGCAGTCTTTGACCGTTGGAGCGATCACCCGAACCGCAATGATGTCAAAGATGTCATCAAAGTCTCGACCCTTCACCACCATCTTCTCGTAGACACTCCACAAGTGCTTACTGCGGCCAGTGACCTCACATTGGACACCTGCCTCGATGAGGCGGGTACGCACCATGGCGATCGCTTGTGCAACCGACATATCACGTTCAGGAGTGCGCTCTGACACAAGGTGATCAAGTTCGGCGAAGCGTTTGGGATGCAGCGCCGAAAATGCGAGATCTTCTAATTGTTGGCGAACCTCTTGAATACCCAACCTGTGAGCAAGGGGTGCATAAATATCAAGAGTTTCCTGCGCAATTCGATGCTGACGATCTGGAGACATCGACGCGATCGTTCGCATGTTGTGCAGTCGATCGGCGAGTTTGATGAGCAACACCCGAAGATCTTTTGCCATTGCCACGAGCATCTTGCGCATCGTCGCCGCCTGCTGCGCCTCCCGAGAATCAAACTGCAGGCGGTCAAGTTTGGTCACACCGTCAACAATCGCAGCGACGTCTTCGCCAAAGTCTCTGCGCAGGTCATCGAGTGAGAGTTCGGTATCTTCAACCGCATCATGCAACAAGGCGGCTGACAGGGAAATGTCATCGAGCCCAAATTCGGCGACGATTTTGGCTACGGCGAGCGGGTGGTGAATGTAACTTTCGCCGCTCGAACGCAATTGTGTTGCGTGAGCTTCAGCCGCAACGTCATACGCACGATGAATCATTCCCGTTGAGGCCTTGGGGTGGTATTTACGGTACGAATCAACGACCGGAGACAGGTGGCTTGCGAGATTTTGTTCGGTGTTACGTCTCCAAGGGAGAACTCGGTCAACGGTTGCCATAGCGTTCCCCTACAACCTCAGCAAGCTTTCGACCCGTCGACCCTGAAGCCTTTCACGCCCCTGAAGTGCCTCGAGTTCGAGTAAGACTGCAATACCGACCACAGTTCCACCCAATGCCTCAACGAGTTTGCACGTCGCCTCCGCAGTACCACCTGTAGCGAGCACGTCATCGACGACCAGTACTCGTTCATCGGGCCGGATGGCATCACGATGAATTTCGAGACGATCGGTTCCGTACTCGAGTTCGTATTCTTCGCGGGCGACCGCCCACGGAAGTTTGCCGGGCTTGCGAACAGGCACGAAACCGGCTCTCAACCGATATGCCACAGGAGCAGCGAGAATGAACCCCCGAGCTTCGACTCCAACGACCCGAGAAATCTGCTCGTCGTGCATACAGGCGATGAGGTCATCGATTGATCTGCCGAAGGCGGCTTCGTCGCCGAGCAGCGGAGTGATATCACGAAACGTGACCCCTTTGACCGGGTAGTCGTTGATGTCCCGTAAAAAGGGAAGCATCCACTCCGACGTTGCCATAGACAAAGGTTATCGGAGCAGGTGGTTCGCTGTCAGCGACGACGCTTCTTTCGTGGGCGAGGGTCGTGTTGCAAAACGGATGCCGCGTCACTCGACGGAGATGATTCTGAGCCCTTGGACGTAGCCGATTCGCCTGAACGAGCACGACGTGAGACCGAACCGCCGAGCACCAGCGTGCGAAGGTCTTCGCCTTGCACGTGCTCCGCTCCTTCTTTCTTCCAGCCCTCGGCTCGAAGTTTCAGCATTGCAAGCGTTGGCGACGCCACAAATACTGACGAGTACGTTCCCATCAACATGCCAATAAGCAATGCGATCGCAAATTCACTCAATGTCGAGGCCCCAAGCACACCGGAACCGATCACGAGAAGGGCAATCACCGGCAGAACCGATGAAATCGACGTATTGGTCGACCGCATGAGCACTTGGTTCATCGACACGTTGACAACGTCGCCGTACCCGACCCTCACTTGGGCGAATCGTGTCTCATTTTCTTTCACTCGATCAAACACAACAATGGTGTCGTACAGCGAGTAACCGAGGATTGTGAGAAACGCAATTACCGTCGCCGGAGTCACGACAAACCCGAACAACGAATAGATGCCCACACTGATAACGACGTCATGAACCATTGCGAGGATCGCCGCAACCGCCATTCGCCATTCGAAGCGGAATGAAATAAAGATCGCAACGACAATCAAGAAGATCACGAGTGCGCGAATCGCCTTATTGGTGATGTCACTCCCCCAGCTTGCGCTGACCACATTGACGTTAATATCGTCAACCGATGTTCCTGCTGCGTCTGCTAACAGCTGACGAACCTCACGGGCTTCAGCGTCACTGATCGATCGCACCTGCACCTTGACGAACGAACCGCTGTCAGAATCGCGCAACTGGATCCGCGATCCCTCGGTGTCAATCTCGGCTTGAGATAGCACATCATCGGCACCGGCAACCGTGAACGAACTTGCCGGAACATCCCATGACGTTCCTCCTTCGAAGTCGATCCCAAGGTTGAGGCCCTGAACAGCAAGAGAAATGATCGTCACGACAAGCAGCAGTGAGGAGACAACAACACCGATGAGCCGCCGCCCAAAGAAATTGATGGCGGTCTGCCCTAGGTAGAGCCTGCTCCGGCCTGACTCGGCGATATTGACCTTTTGTGGTTCTGTCTGGTCACTCATTTCGCACCTCTCAAGCCGAGGATGTTTCCATGTTCAACCGCAAGACGACGTGTGAACAGAATTGTCGCTGGTTTTGTAAAGAACCAACACACCACAAGGTCACAGAGTGTGGTGAGACCGAGATACAACGCGAACCCCTTCACCGAACCGACACTCAGCCAGAACAAAATTGATGACGCGAAAATGGAGACAAGGTCGGCAGAAACAATTGTTCGCCAGGTTGATGCAAAACTGCGGGGGCCTGAATTTCTCGGAGAGCGACCGGCCCGAACTTCGTCTTTCAGGCGTTCGAATAGCACGAGATAACTGTCAACCGTGACGCCGATAGCCACGATAATGCCGGTAATTCCAGCCAGGCTCAGCGCATAGTTCGTCCATTGAGAAACCAAGGCCGCAAGAGAGAAGACGAGCGAGCCCCAGATCGCAAGGCCGGTAACGATGATGAGTGCAATCGACCGGTAGTACGCCACCAAGAACAGCAGCATGGCAACAAGCCCGACTGCTCCGGCAATGAATACCGCTCGAAGCGAGTCGGCACCCGCCGTAGCAGAGACGGTCTCAACCCGCTGTGCTTCTACACCGACTGGGAAGGCTCCACGATTGAGCACCCGGGCAAGAGAGCGAACTTCATCTTCGGTGAATGCACCAGAAATCTCAACTCCAGTTGAGAATGACGGCTGGTTCACCGTCGGAGCCGACTGGATGATGTTGTCGAGCACGATCGCGAGCTGGCGAGTTGGGCACGACTCTGTCGCGGAGTAACACTCCGCTGCAAGAGCGTTCCAGATTTGCTGGCTGTCACTGCGGAGGTCGACCGACACGATCCACTGATTGGTGAGCTGATTGATCTGGGCTTGGGCACTTCCGCGCTCAAACACCTCGCCCGAACCCCCTGAGCGCCCGAGGATGCAGGTTTGTAATCCGTCGGCGGTAGCGAATGCTCCGGTCCCCTCCGGTAGTTGATCACCGAGGTCGGCGGGAGTCACACCGGCCTGGCAGGCAAGAACTGGTCGTAGCGTCACAATACCGGCAACGTCAACGGCTTCTAGTGCCTCTTCTTGATCTTTGACTCCAGGAAGGTCGACGACGATATTGGCGCCTTCGACACGAACGTCGGGTTCAGCGATCCCAAGGGTTTCTAACTCGTCGCGAATGAGATCTTGGACCACGAGGAGGTCGTCTGCAGATGCTTCGTCAGTCGACTGAAGAATGACCGAGACACCACCCTGCAGATCGAGGCCGAGAATCGGCTGGTTGCCAGCGCCTAGGTTCACTCCGAGCAAGGTCGCAACTGCGATGACGAAGACAAAAAGACTCCATCGGAGTCGGCGCGAACTCACGATTCGTCCGACTCATCCTGATCGTCGTTGTCTGCCGCCGGTGCCGCCTGGCCACTCACGCGGCCATGCACCTGGCTCTTCACCACACGAAGTTGCACATCTTCATCGACTTCGATCCAAAACAGGTCGTCTTCTACCGCAGTAATAAAGCCGTAAATTCCGGAGCCAGTGATGACCTCGTCTCCCACTGCGAGCGAACCCTGCATTTCAGCTGCTTCACGCATCTTGCGACGCTGAGGGCGAATCATGAGAAAATACAGAGCGAGGGGAACTGCAGCGAGCAGCACGAACTGGAAGGCCGCCGACCCGGAAGCCGTTTCTTCTTGAGCGATGAGAGCAGAAAGATGATTCATAACGGGTCAGATGCTATCGACTCACCACTGTCGAGACCCCGACTTCTCACTCCCAAGTGTGAAGAATCTCTTCTCGAAGCGACTCAAAGGTGCCATCAATTATCGCTGACCGCATCGATGCGACGAGGTCGATCGTCCATTTCAGATTGTGAAGACTGAGAAGGCGTGAAGCGGTGGGCTCCTTCGACTGAAACAGGTGTCGCAAATATCCTCGGCTGTGCGTGGCACACACCTGACATGCGCAGAGAGGGTCAATCGGCTCATCGTTCAGCGCATTAGCGCTTGCTTTCACTTGCCAACGGCCACCGCTCGTGAGGGCGGTGCCATGCCGGCCAAGCCTTGTCTGCATCACACAATCGAACTGGTCCACGCCACGCGCCACCGCCTCCACCAGCGACGCCGGGTCGCCCACACCCATCAAATAACGAGGCCGGTCGATCGGAAGGTGATCTACTGCAGCCTCAATTGCGGGGAGCATTTCGTGGCGTGGCTCCCCAACCGACAAACCACCAATTCCGTAGCCATCGAAATCGAGTGCAACAGTGCGCTGCGCACTCTCAGAGCGAAGTGACGTACTTGTGCCACCTTGCACAATTCCAAACAGTGATTGATCGGTGCGTGTGTGGGCCTCTCGTGCTCGATATGCCCATGCCGCCGTGCGTTCGACCGCTTGACGGATGACATCAGGAGGGCTCGGAAGCGGAGGACACACATCGAGCACCATTTGGATGTCGGCACCGAGTTGTTGCTGCACCTCCACTGCGATCTCCGGGGTGAAACGGTGCCGAGATCCGTCGTAGACGCTCTTAAAGGTGACTCCGTCATCGTCGATTTTTGGGTCGAGCGAAAAGACCTGAAAACCTCCGGAATCAGTCAGCGTGAGACCTTCCCAGGCTGCAAATTTTCCCAGTCCGCCGAAGTGCTCAACGACCTCAGCACCTGGTCTCAACATGAGGTGATACGTGTTCCCCAACACGATCTGTGCGCCAATATCTCGATAGTCGTGGGCATCGAGATACTTCACCGCACCGCGAGTTCCCACCGGCATAAACGTTGGGGTCTCGTAACTACCTCGGGCGGTGACCGCAATGCCTGCTCGAGCCTGACCCGAGGATTCCTCTACCTGAAGAGTGACCGGAAACACGACCGAGACGTTACCGGTCTCGGTTGAGCAGCATTGCATCTCCGAAGCTCAACATTCGGTAACGCTCGTGAATCGCTTCTTCGTACAGTCGCCGCCATCGGGAGCCAACGAAGGCTTCGATCATGACCAATAGGGTGGTTCGGGGTTGATGAAAGTTCGTCATGAGGAGGTCAACAACTTTCCATTCGTAACCCGGGCGGATGAACAAATTGGTTCGCCCCTGAAGGCGATGCGTTGTTGCTGCGCTTTCGAGCGCACGGGTTGACGTTGTCCCAACGGCGATCACACGAGCGGCATCGTTAACTCGTTCAAATACTGCGCTATCGACACGGTACGACTCGGTGTGCATGATGTGATCATCGAGGCGTTCGACCTCCAGCGGCCTGAATGTGTCGATGCCGACGATGAGTTCAACCTCGACAATGTCGATTCCGCCGGCCCGAAGTTCAGAGAGAAGATCGGTGGTGAGGTGGAGGCCCGCGGTTGGCGCCGCCGCACTTCCAGGCCGGTCAGCGAACACGGTCTGGTAGCGATTTGGGTCAGCAGGTTGTTCGGTGATGTATGGCGGTAACGGCAGTTCACCGATTGCGAATAGTTGATCTTCGGGTGCAAGTATCGAGACCTGAAATGTTGCTGCAGATGGAGACTCCCGTCTACCGGTCACAGAAATGACGGCCTCACCGGTGTGAGAAAACAGCTCTTCTCCAGCCTTCAATTTGCCCCCAGGGCGCATGAGACATTCCCATTCGCCATCGCCTAATGGCTCAAGCAACAAGACTTCGACCTTGCCTCCTGTTGCTCGTTGTAGATGCAGACGCGCCGGTAGCACCTTGGTATTGTTCACGACCAGCACATCGCCAGCCCGCAATTCTTCTCCGAGATGTTCGACCACTGAATGTCGAGCGGGCCGGTCGCCTTCGTCAATGAGGAGTCGGGCGGCGCTACGAGGCTCCACCGGAGTCTGAGCGATCAACTCCGCAGGGAGTTCGTAGTCAAAATCTGAAATCGACATCAGTCTTTAAACAGCGACCGTGTCTGTGTGACATTTCCTTCAGACCCAGCTGGCATCTCGACTCCCATATGAGAGTACGCAGCAGGCAAGGCAATGCGACCACGGGGTGTGCGGGCGATGAGCCCGAGTTGGATGAGAAATGGTTCGTGTACGTCCTCAACCGTTTCGGGTTGCTCGCCGACCCCAATCGCAAGGGTTGAGAGCCCAACCGGGCCACCCGCAAATCGAGAGCACAGTGAATCGAGCAAAGCACGATCGACCTTGTCGAGACCTAAATCGTCGACACCGAACACCCTCAGCCCCTCTCGGGCAACATCGGGGGTGATCAGACCGTCTGATCGGACTTCTGCGAAGTCGCGCACTCTGCGGAGAAGGCGATTAGCGATACGTGGGGTGCCTCTGGAGCGACGCGCAACTTCAAATGCAGCCTCGTCATCGATGACGACACCCCAAATTGATGCCGCGCGAGAAACCACTGCGCTCAACTCTTCTGAGCTGTAGTAGTCGAGACGAGCAACGTAACCAAAGCGGTCTCTCAGCGGCCCTGTGATCATGCCAGTGCGGGTGGTGGCTCCCACCAATGTGAACGGCGGCATCGTAAGTCGGATACTTGATGCCGCAGGCCCTTTGCCGACAACGATGTCGAGCTTGAAATCTTCCATTGCTGGATAGAGAATTTCTTCGACCGCTCTCGACAGGCGATGGATCTCGTCGATGAATAACACGTCGCCTTCGCCCAGTTTGGTCAGGATTGCCGCAAGGTCGCCCGCCCGTTCGAGCGCAGGGCCAGACGTCACATGCAGGTCAACGCCACGCTCGATCGCGATGATGCCAGCAAGAGTTGTCTTGCCGAGCCCTGGAGGACCTGCGAACAGCAGGTGATCAAGGGCTTGGCCGCGCTTCTTGGCCGCCTCTAAGACGATCTGAAGATGCTCTTTCAATTCGGATTGGCCGATGAACTCACTGAGAGTCTGCGGCCGTAAACCAACTTCAGCTGGATCGGTCGAATCATCTTCAATGCCCGGATCAAGGAACTCTTCACGCACGTTGCGCCCCCAAATATGACAGCGCGCTGCGCAACCCCTCGGCGACATCAATGTCGACCGGCAATTCGCTTGTAGCCGACACAATTTCTGATGGGTCATACCCCAACTGCTCAAGCGCCGCGCGAATTTCACGAATCGCACCACCACTCGCCGCCGACGATGGTGCATCGATTTCAGGGAGCGATAGGCGTGATCGCAGTTCGACGAGGAGACGCTCGGCTGTTTTCTTTCCTACTCCTGGCACCATCGTCAACGCGTTGACATCTGACGTTGCGACTGCGTCGACAAGAGCATGAGGTGTGTGTGTTTCAAGAATGGCTAGCGCCAATGAGGGACCGACTCCATGTGTTGCAATGAGAATGCGAAACGTTGCTCGTTCGAGCATGCTGGTGAAGCCAAACAGCTGCTGGCTGTCTTCGCGAATGTGATGGTGAACGTAGATGAAGGTTTCGCCATCTGACGACAACGACGCAAGATTGCGCGACGTCATTGCAACTTCATATCCAACGCCGGCGACTTCAAGGATCGCCGCACCCTCGGGAGATCGGTCAAGTAGTCGACCGCGCAGCGTGGCAATCACGATCGACCTCCAAGCGCTGCCTGAACCGCTGCCGTCAGCGGAGAACTTGCGAGGTAGCAGAGCGCAAGAGCGGCTGCATCTGCAGCGTCCGCAGGCCGCGGAGGCGATGACAGCCCGAGCCGCTGTTGGACCATTCTCTGAACCTGCTGCTTATCTGCCCCACCGAAACCAGCAATCGACAACTTCACTTCATTTGGCGAGTACTGAGCAACCGTGCAACCTGATCGAGCGGCTTCGGCGAGAGCGATACCGCTCGCCTGACCAACACTCATGGCGGTCCGAACGTTGACTTGAAAGAAGACCTTCTCGACAGCGACAGCGTGGGGTGCGAATTCGTCAAGCAGTTCTCTAATATCTCGCTGCAAAGCCGCCAACCGGTCAGGTAACTCACTCTGTGGCGATGTGGTGAACACGCCCAGTGAACGGGCATTGACGGTCGAGCCCTGCGCATCAATGACCGCAAATCCGCACCGGGTCAACCCGGGGTCAATGCCAACCACCCGGCACGACTTCGCCGAACCACCGAACATAAGTTCGATTCTACTTGGTTGCGGTCACATCAACGATGATCATTGCAATCACAGCGAGTTCAGAGCTGAAATGAGTTCAGACACTGGGCGGTACGAGAGCCCAGCAACCGCTCGATGGGCGTAGCGAATGACTCCAGATTCATCAACGATAAACACGCTTCGACGGGGGAACCCGAGGGGACCGAGAATTCCGTACTGCTTCGATACGTGTTTGTCGGTATCAGCCAATAGCGGAAAGTTGAGCCCGTATTTTTCGGAAAACGATTCGTGACTGTCAAGGCTTTGAAATGAAATGCCGAGCACTTGAGCATCAAGACGCTCAAACTCGTCTAAGCCTTCGTTATAGGAATTCAGTTGCTGTGTGCAAACCGGAGAGTCGTCACCCGGATAAAAAACGATGACGACCGGTCGCCCCTGAAGTGACGACAACGTGATCTCAGACCCACCAGTCGCCATCAGCGTGAAGTCAGGGGCTTCATCTCCTACTTTGACAAGGGTGCTCATTCGGCTGCTCCCTCCAACACTTCATCACTCATGTCAAAGTTGGCGTAGACGTCCTGGACGTCGTCGTTGTCTTCTAGCGCGTCGATGATCTTCAGCACCGACTTGGCATCTTCAACGGTGTCAAGCGGCACCAAGTTGTCTGACACCAACGGTGACTCTGCTGAGATGATGGAGAGACCTCCTGCGCTGATTGATTCACTCACCGCGGGCGTTGCCGATGGATCACAAGTGACCCTCCATGCACCAGCCTCACCAACAATGTCATCTGCACCGGCTTCGAGAGCCAAATCAAAGACCGTCTCTTCATCTGCAGAGCCATCGACGATGACGACCCCTCGCCGAGCGAACTGCCAACTCACCGCACCGGGCTCAGCCATTGAGCCCCCTGATTTCGTAAAGATATTTCTGATGTCGGCACCGGTGCGATTGCGGTTATCGGTGAGCACTTCAATCATCAAGGCCACTCCGCATGGCGCGTAACCCTCATAGGTGATTGCTTCATACGACTGTCCGCCCGCATCGCCCGTGCCACGCTTAATCGCGCGGTCGATTGCATCGTTCGTCATCTGCGATCCCTTAGCCTTCGCTACCGCCGAGCGAAGAGTTGGGTTCATATCGGGTTCGCCGCCCCCAGCGCGAGCTGCAACTTCAATTTGACGAGCCAGCTTTGCAAACAGCTTTCCTCGCGCCTTATCAGCCGCACCCTTTTTGTGCTTAATGGTCGCCCATTTGGAATGCCCTGACATTTCCTAACTCCTCACCTCTTGAGCCTGTTCCACATCATTGTTGCGACGTGACACCGTCTTCAAGAACATTTCGTGGACCCGACGGTCATCACTGAGCTCGGGATGAAAGGTGGCGCCGAGAATATTTCCCTGCCGGACAAGCACGACATCGCCATTGACGGTACCCAGTACCTCAACATCTCCCGTGACCTTTTCAATCCGAGGGGCACGAATAAACACACCGTTCATTGAAAATGTGTTCTGTGCTTCACAGATGGAGATCGATGCCTCAAAACTGTCAATTTGGCGTCCGTAGCCATTACGCCGAGAAGTGATAGCGAGCCCACCAAGTTGCTGTTGGTCGGCACGACCATCGACAATCTTCTCGGCCAGCAAGATCAGTCCAGCGCAAGTGCCAAACACCGGGAACCCGTTACGCACTTGTTCTCTCAGCGGTGCGGCAATTCCACTCGAATCAAGCAACATTGACATCGTCGTGCTCTCTCCACCGGGGAGCACAATGCCGTCGAGGCCATTTAGGTCTTCGACGCCGCGCACGAGCGTCACCGATGCGCCAAGATCAGTCAAGACGCGCTGATGCGCGCCAAACGCTCCTTGCAAGGCCAGAATTCCGATGTTCACCCGGAGGCTCCCCAGCAGACGGCGTCATCACCAACCGCGTTCGGCGTAGCGCTGATTGATCTCATCCATGCCGATGCCAGTCATCGGTGCCCCGAGACCGCGGCTCACCTTTGCGAGCACATCTGCGTCTTGAAAATGTGTCGTGGCTTCAACGATGGCTCGGGCACGGCGTTCTGGCTCATCGCTCTTGAAAATTCCAGAGCCGACGAAGACCGCCTCAGCCCCGAGTTGCATTGCAAGAGCTGCGTCAGCCGGAGTTGCAATTCCTCCCGCACAGAACAGAGGAACCGGTAGGCGGCCCGTCTCTGCAAGCTCTTGCACGAGCGGGAGTGGCGCCTGAAGTTGCTTCGCCCAATCGAAGAGCTCAGCCGAGTCGGCCTGGCCAATACGACGGATATCGCCCAAAATTGAGCGGAGGTGGCGGACAGCCTCAACGATATTTCCGGTTCCCGCTTCGCCTTTCGAACGGATCATGGCTGCTCCCTCGGAAATGCGACGTAACGCCTCACCGAGGTTCGTTGCTCCACACACGAAGGGGACATCAAATTTGTACTTATCGATGTGGTGGGCTTCATCAGCTGGAGTGAGCACTTCAGACTCGTCGATGAAGTCAACACCGAGGCTTTGGATGATTTGTGCTTCAACAAAGTGGCCAATTCTTGCCTTCGCCATCACCGGAATCGTGACAGTCGCCTTGATGCCTTCGATCATGTCTGGGTCGCTCATTCGAGCGATGCCGCCATCACGGCGGATATCTGCCGGCACCCGCTCGAGCGCCATCACGGCGCACGCTCCTGCATCTTCTGCAATTTTCGCTTGCTCAGGTGTGACGACGTCCATGATGACGCCACCCGAGAGCATCTCTGCAAGGCCACGCTTTACGGGAAAAGAGCCGGTTTGGGGGTTCGACATGTCCTCAATCTATCTATCTTCCGGCGGTCAATGGCCACTGCTACGACACATAGCGAACATTTTCGGAATCATTTCGAGGCAGTTCAACCCAAGTGCGCCCATCGCTAAGTCCGATAGGTTCGCTCAGCGTCTCATCGGTGTAGAGATTCCACATATCGCTGTTTGAAGACCGCTGCCAGGAACCGACCTGAACGACTCCGTCGGTGAAGATCAGAGCCTGGCCACTTCCAACAGTGATCGCTTCCGGGCTCTTCGAGTCGATTGGGCTTCTCCGATACTCAACAAGGAGCACCACCACGTTGTCGGCCCATGCTTGGCCGGTGAGCTCAGTCATATGAGGCTCGCCGTATTGCGAACGGAGGTAGCGACCGCTGGCCGAGTCGTAATCCCAACGGGCGAGGATTGAGTCGAGTTCAATTTCGATAATTGAAGCAGGGTCACCAACCGCTGTTTCACCGGGGAGCATGTACGAGAAGATCTGCGGAGGCACCGAAAACTCTTCCGGAGTGAGGTCCCACAGAGTGTCTGTAGACGAAAAGAGGTTGTGAGGCGAGCCCCCACGACCATCGCGCCGGTAGTAAGCATCAGCAAATCCGCGCACGTAGTTGAGGCTCACCAATGACGAGTTGTTGATCACTCTTGTCACACCTGGATTTCCACCTGACCATGCAAACAACGGCGAGTCAAGATTGGTGAGAATGTCGACATCTTGGGCACGACCGGAGCGGATCGGACCCACAGGATCGGAACCCTGGCTGTGGAACACCGAAATAAAACGAGTCAACCCATCGTTAATGATTTCCTCGAACACAATGTCGGCCTCGTTCAGACCTGTCTGCGGAAGGGCTTTCTGGTTATTCGGCATTTTGACGGCAAGTGCCGGCCGGTCAGGAATGCCATCGACGCCGTCAAGCGGAGCACCTGTGAGTGGCATGCGGGCATTGGGTTCAACGGCCACCTCGACGTCATCGTCACCTGATGACGACGAGGTCGAGCCTGTCGATGACCCCTCTGGCGTCGAATCACCAGACGCTGATCCTTCACTCTCGGTCACAGATGACCCATCTTCAGCAAGTTCGTTCAACGCATCTGATGCTTGATCGATTAACTCATCTGCACTTCCACCGCAACTCGCAGCGAGCAGGCCACCCGAACACAGAACGACAATTGCGACACGACGCTTCGATGATATTTTCATCAGAGATCCTTCAGGGCTTGGATCCGCTCTTCCAGAGGCGGATGGGTGTTAAAGAGTTTATGAACAGAGCCAAGACGGCCATTGTCACCTACACCACTCATCGGCTGCTCAATCCACATGTGAGCGGTTGCGGTACTCGCACTGTGAGTGACCGTCGTGTCATCTTGCAATTTTTCCAACGCCGAAATGAGACCCGGCGGATACCTCGTCAACTCACAGGCGCCGACATCGGCCAGTGACTCACGTTGACGAGAAACCGCACGCTGCAACAGCGTCGCAATAATCGGCGCAACGATGATAAGGATGAAACCAACGATGGCAAGAGGATTGTTGTGGCCGTTACGGTCGTTACTTCTTGACGTCCTGCCGCCGTTCCACCACAGCGTTCTCAACGCCAAATCACTCATCAACGCCACCGCCCCAACAAGAGTCACCGCAATGGTTGATACTGCGATGTCATAGTGACGAATATGGGAAAGCTCGTGAGCGACGACTCCTTCGAGTTCGACCCGATTCATTTTGTTTAACAGACCCGTCGTCACCGCAATTGCCGCATGTTGAGGATTCCGTCCGGTGGCAAACGCATTCGGGGCTTCGTCATCAATGATGTAGACACCGGGTTTTGGTATCCCACCTGCGATGCATAGGCCTTCGACAAGGTTGTGAAGCCGCCGATACTCAGTTTCATCAGCCGGACGTGCTCGACTTACCTTCAGTGCAATCGTCGCCGATGACCACCACGACCCGACGGATAACACCAAAGAGAGGACGAGCGCAACAACGGTGAGTGTCCACCCTCCGCCCACGGTTACTCCAACGATCCAGCCAATCGCAACAAAGACCGTGCAGAACACAATGATGACGAGCGCGCTTCGACGCTTATTTGAACGAATCAGTTCGTGCATGGCATCTTAAAAACTGACCGATGGAACCCGGTCTGCCTCGGGGCCAGCATCGAAGTACTCACGATGATTGAATGAGAACATCTTCGCGACGATGACTCCCGGCACTTGATCGATCGCATTGTGATAGCGGAGCACAGCGTCGTTGTAGAACTGACGGGCGTACGCAATACGACCCTCTGTTGCGCTGAGTTCCTCTTGGAGCGAGAGGAAGTTAGTGTTGGCTTTGAGGTCTGGGTATGCCTCCGACACCGCAAACAGCTGCCGAAGGGCGCCGGCAATCGGGCCTTCTGCCGCGGCTTGCGCACCGGGCGTGTCAGGGGCAGCGACTGCACCGTTACGGGCGGCGATGACCGCTTCAAGAGCCTCACGTTCGTGTTCGGCGTATCCCTTCACGGTTTCGACAAGATTCGGAATGAGATCGAGACGTCGCTTCAATTGCACATCGATCTGAGACCAACCGTTGTCAACCGAATTCCTTTTGCGAACAAGACCGTTGTAGAGGGCGCCGACAAACAGTAAGAGCAGCACGACAACCACGAGAACAATAAGAATTGTCATAGGGCAAGTCTACGTCTGTGCGGGTGCTCAAGCCCGGGAATTAAGCACCAACCGGTAACGCTCCTCGTAGAGCGTTGCCAAGCGATCCATCGACATTGACGCTGCGGTCTTCAAGCCTTCAGAGACAAGGCGGTCTCGGTAGGCAGTATCGGTCAGCACTGCTTTTATCGCTGATGCCAACTCAACAGCGTTTCCAGGTTCAACGAGCACAGCGTCGGTTCCGTTCGTTGCCACATTTCGATAGCCAGGAATGTCGCTTGCGATGACCGCAGTCGACGATGCCATTGCCTCCAACAGCACGACCCCAAATGACTCCCCTCGAAGCGCTGGTGCAACAAATACCGTTGCTGACTTCAGTCGCGAAATCTTTTCAGATTCCGACGCCTGCCCATGCCAGCGAAAGCGCTCTGGATTGGCATAGGAACTCCGAAGTGAGTCGGTGTCTGGCCCACGACCAATGATGTGACACGTCAACCGATAATCGTGGTCTTCCTCAAGTACGGTGACCGCTTCAAGAAGCGTGCTCAGACCTTTTCGCTCCTCATGTCGGCCAACGAATAGAACAGACGGATCAGCGCCACCGTCGATAGCGACATCATCTCCCGCGACCTCTGTGCCGATAGCGACACCGTTGAACAGCACCTCATACTCCCCCGGGAAGTGCTGCTCCACGAGTCGTTTTGCTTCGTTTGAGACCGCAACGCGGTGGTTAATGCGCTTCGTTAGAGGTTTCAACACCGGCTTCAGAAAGCGGTAGCTGCTCGATCGGCCAGCCGCATGGAAGGTTGCGACGATCGGACGCGAGTGAAGCGTCAAGGCGGTCAGAGTCGGCCCGGGCGCCAATGGCTCATGCAAATGCCACACATCAAACTGCTCGTCACGCAGCGCTCTGACGGTTCGAAGCGCTGCACTTGGGTCGGGGGCGAGCGGCGCCACCGAACCATTGGCTGCGGTCGGCAACGAGTCACCCAATGGCGTCACGAATGAAGCAGGAGGAGGCCCGTCGCAGGGCCCCAAGACGCGGACCTCGTGTCCAATTCGCCGAAGTGCGTGCGCAAGCCCGAGCACTTGTGACTGCACTCCGCCTGGAATGCTCAGGCTGTATGGGCAGAACATCGCTACTCTAAGTGCGTCACCCGCCACGTTGACCTACTTTGTGATCCGACGGCCAATTGGGTTGCAGGAGATGCCACTGCGCCGGGGCACGTTCAATAAATTCTGCGAGTTCATTCGTGAGATGTTGTGTAATGCGTTCGACATCGTCTCGAAGCGACTTCGAGCATCGTTCAATTGGAATCGGCGGCTTAACAAGACCGATATGTCCATCTACCCCCGGGGAATGAAACACCGCAGTTGGTAGCACGGTCGCGCCTGTGCGTAGGGCGAGCGTGGCAGGGCCGCCGGGCACGGTCGTGCGTTCTCCAAAAAAGTCAACCTCTACTCCCCCGCCCTGCATATCGCGATCTGAGATGAGGCACACCACCGCATTTGAGCGCAGGGCCGCCAGCACTTTGGCCCCTGATGATGCGTCGAGTTCGATGACAGTAAGGCCAAGTGTGGCCCGTAGATCGGTGAGGTAGCGATGCACTTCTTCATCGCCGAGCCGCTCTGCGACCGCCACGACGTCAACGCCTTGGTCAGCAAGCCATCGCCCGGCCCATTCCCAACCACCGAGATGGGGCAGGGCAAGAATGACTCCCTTGCCGGCCGCAAGACCGGCCTCGACATGCTCGTAACCATGTACGGCGATGGCGTCGTTGACCTGTTGACGGCTGAGGTACGGCAACCGAAGGCTTTCCAGCCAGTACGTTGCGTACCCGGAGTAGACCTCATCAACACGACGATCCAACTTCCAACCATGGAGACCGGGGGTGACCCGCTGCTGATGAATAGCCGCCTGCCGCCTACCGCCACGAGCATACGCACGGCTCGCAACACCAATGGTCGACGAAACGGCCTTCAATACAGAACGGGGAACCCGACGAACGACACTCTCTCCCGCTTGAAGAAGTTTGAGTTGTCGCGACATCTCAGCGCGAACCGCGACGACGATCCTCCCGGCGGCGCTGACCCACCATCCGCCGTTCTTCCATGCGGTCGATTCTCACGCTTCGCCGTTCACCTCGACGCTCATGCCGCAGATCGATGCGTTCTTGAGTCACCTGAGCGACCTCGGCCTGACGCCAGACCTTCACGAATCTGAGCACTGCGGTGAAGCTAATGAGCACGAGGAGAATCCACAGCACCACTGCCAGCGCAGGGTCGAGACCAATACCTTCAAGGAGAAGGCCGATGCAGAGCAGAACAATTCGCTCAGCTCGTTCCATCAGACCGCCCTTGGCGTCAAGGCCGAGTGATTCAGCTTTCGCACGTTGATACGAGATGAGTGAGGCCACCGCGGCTACAGCGAACGGCAGCACGGTGAGGCGCGCCGAGTAGTTGTCAGCGAAGTACCAGGCCATTCCGCCTAGCAACATGTTGTCGGTGACCCGATCCATGGTTGAGTCGAAGAACGCTCCACGCTGACTCGATGAATTACTGGCTTTTGCGAGCGCACCATCAAATAAGTCGGGTAAGGCCGCAAGGATCACCAAGATCAACCCAAGGATGAGACGCCCTGAGCCAATGGCAACCGCCGCAAGGGCCGCAATCACCAGCCCAAAGAACGTGAGATGGTCAGGTGTGAGCTTTGTCTTTAGGAGAGCCCGACCAATCGGACGCACCATCCGGTCGACCGGGCCGCGAAAGTGGCCGTCAAGCATCTTCGCCGACCTCTTCGACATTGTCTTCGACGAGATGTTCGACAACTTCGCCGCTCACAGCGTCAACAAGAACCAGTGCCCGCCGCCGCGGCGGAACCTCTCCTGAATAGGCCAGCACTCGCCACGTCGGTCGGCTGCCCATTCCTCGCCACACTTGCTGTGCCGATGCGTGCCCAACCGGAAACCCGATCGCTTGCTGAGATGCGATGAGAGCAGCGCGTTCATCAACCGACATTTTCCGACCCGAATAGACACCGAACGCACCAAACGCCAACAACCCGATTCCTGCAGCGAGAACACCGCCGTTTACTGACGACAGATCTGCAACCGATCCAACGATCGCGCCGACACCCAACACGACGTACATCACAGCGGGAATCCTTCGGCGGGAGTTGTCAGGGAATTTATATGCACCAGCAAAAGCCTGCGGATCAAGATCTTGAGGAAGAACGTCAACGACATCGTCTTCGGAGGTGTAGGGGGTGTCGCTGGTCATGTCTTCACCCTATTCCGTTGTTCGGCTGAGGCCATTGATCTCTCAACCGGCCATAGGTCACGTTCAACGCCTCAGGAATCGTTCGCGCCTGCGCAACTGCGGTCATAAAGTTGGAATCTCCAGTCCATCGGGGCACGACATGCACATGCAAGTGCTCGGCAACCGAACCCCCAGCAGTCTTACCCATGTTGATACCGATGTTGAACCCCTCTGGGTTGTGTGATGCACGCAGTGCTGTCACCCCGTCGTTCACCTCCGACCAGAGATCAACAAGTTCTTCAGGGTTGAGTTCGTCGATCGCAGCGACCTCCCGGTAGGGAACTACCAAAAGGTGGCCAGTCGAGTAGGGATAAATGTTGAGCAACGCAAAACATGTCGAACTTCGGTGAACAATGAAGGTTGTCTCGTCCGGTTCTCCAGACTCGAACAGGCGAGTGAACACACTGCCCTCCGACTTGTCGCCGTCACTCCGCACGTAATCGTTTCGCCAACCGTTCCAAAGAATTTCGATCGAATTCACGCCGACATCGCCTGGGAGGTCCCCTGTTCGATCTCTGCGGCGATTGTCATCAAGAATGACTGCAATGGGACATCACGTTCGACGTCACCTCCCCGAGGATTCACCCCGACGGTGGTGTTCGCAACATCGTCATCACCAACAACGAGCACATACGGAAGCTTTTCAAGCTTTGCCGCTCGAATGCGCTTGCCGAGCCCATCGTTGGCGTCGACACGATCGACTCGGACCCCGGCAGCGGAGAGTTGATCTTCAACTGAGCGGGCATAGTCCTCGTGGGCTGCAGCGACGGGGAGCACCCTCACTTGAACCGGCGCGAGCCACGTCGGAAATGCTCCGGCGTAGTGCTCGAGGAGCACCCCAAAGAAACGTTCGATTGACCCGAATAGCGCCCGGTGCAACATGATCGGGCGGTGCCGAGCGTTATCGGCCCCGATGTATTCGAGGTCGAACCGTTCTGGATTGTTGAAATCAGCCTGGATGGTCGACAACTGCCATGACCGGCCGATCGCATCGCGAATATCGATATCGATTTTTGGCCCGTAGAACGCAGCGTCGCCCTCTTTGACGCCGTAGTCAAGCCCGTGCGAGTCGAGAGCTTCGCGGAGGGCTTCGGTCGCTTTCTCCCAAATCTCGTCGGATCCGACAAATTTCCCCGGGTCTTTCGTTGAGAGGTTGAAGGTGAAGTCATCAAACCCAAATGCTCTCAGCACCGACAGAACAAAATCGAGGAGTGATGCGACTTCGTCGGCGAGCTGATCTTCACGACAGAAAATATGGCTGTCATCTTGTGTGAACCCTCGGATTCGCATGAGGCCGTGCAATGTTCCTGCCCGTTCGTAGCGATATACGTTTCCGAGTTCAAACAGTCGAATCGGAAGTTCGCGATAACTGCGTTGCCGGCTAGCGAACACCAAACAGTGCATCGGACAGTTCATCGGCTTCATGTAGTACGTGCCGTTATCCATTTCCATCGGCGGGTACATGCCATCGGCGTAGTAATCAAGGTGTCCCGAGGTTGAGAACAACTTGCCATTCGCAAGGTGCGGAGTGAACACGAACTGATAGCCACCACGCTCATGACGCTCTCGGCTGTAGTCCTCCATCATTCGGCGGACGGTGGCGCCTTTCGGGTGCCAGATGGCCAGACCGCCACCGATTTCCGACGGAAAGCTCAAAAGGTCAAGTTCTGTTGCGAGACGGCGATGATCACGTTTTGCCGCCTCTTCTAACTGGGTGAGGTGCTCTTCGAGAGCGCCTTTCGATTCCCATGCGGTGCCATAGATACGTTGCAACATTCGTGCTTCTTCTGAACCACGCCAATACGCCCCAGAGGTTCGCTGCAACGCAAAGTGTTTGAGTTTCCCAGTGCTTGGCACATGCGGACCCACACACATGTCAACGAAGGTGTCCGAATTGCGATATGCGCTGATGGCATCGCCTGACCCCACCTCGCCTGCGTCGAGTGCATCGCCGTCGGCACTCGTCACCCGCTGAATGATTTCACACTTATACGGTTGATCAGCGAAGAGTTCGAGGGCCTCATCAGGAGACATCTCAGACCGAATAAATGGCTGATCTTCTTTGACGATGCGTTCCATTTCTTTCTGAATGGCGCCAAGGTCATCGTCAGAGAAGGTTTTGCCATCAGGCAAATCGAAGTCGTAGTAAAAACCATGTTCGATCGCAGGACCGACAGAAAATTTGGCCCCTGGAAATAGCCGGGTGACCGCCTGAGCAAGAACATGAGCCGTTGAATGGCGGAGGACATGTCGACCTTCATCAGTATTCGCAGTGATGATTGCGACCTCTTGGCCATCACTCAGGCCCGCAGTGAGGTCGGTTTCGACACCGTCAACCACTGCAGCAACTGCAGCCTTGGCGAGACCCGACCCGATCGACTTGGCAAGATCGAGCGCTGTTGCACCCTGCGCGAGTTCACGTGTGGAACCGTCAGGAAGCGTGACCGAAAGCGTTGACATAGACCCCGAAGTCTACGAGCCTGAGACCCGCGCAACACGAGATCATCTGTCGATCAGATCAATACCGAGTAGAGCGGCTGCGGCGGTTGGGTCCCTACCTTCGCTCACGGCCGTATCAATCTGGGAGCACGCGTGAGGGGTGTCGAGGTCGTTGTCTAACGCAGCACGCACTGCGTCGATGAGCGCCCCATCGTCATCGCCTCCGACACCTGCCTCCCAACGAGCCAGCCGCTCATTTGACGATGACATAAGATTGTCATGCCATTCCCACTCGGTTCGGTAATGATGCGAGATGATGCCGAGTCGAATGGCTCGAGGGTCCCACTCTTCACGTAAAGCGTCGATGAAGACTAGGTTGCCGAGACTCTTTGACATTTTTTCGCCATCTTTTGAAATGAGAGCGGCATGCATCCAGTGGTCAACAAACGGAGTGTTTGTTGCCGATTCAGACTGGGCCCGCTCACATTCGTGATGAGGGAAAATGAGGTCTGCTCCCCCGCCATGAAGGTGCACATGCTCGCCGAGTTCACGTAGCGCAAGAGCACTGCATTCGACATGCCAACCGGGACGCCCAGGGCCCCATGGGGTTTCCCAAGCCGGTTCGTCAGCGGCCGAAGGTTGCCAGAGAACAAAGTCAAGTGGATTTCGTTTCTGAGGGTCGTCGGTATTGCCGCCACGCAATGCCGCCAATCGCAGCATTTCTTCTTGTGGGTACCCACTGACTGCGCCGAACGTATCGAACGTGCTCACATCGAAATAGACCGAGTCTCCGCTGACGTACGCATGCGCTTCGTCGAGGACCGCTTGGATGAATTTACGGATGTCTGGAATCGCTGACGAGGCGCGAGGCGCAGCGTGAACCGGGAGAACATTGAGGGCCTCCATGTCAGCGTCGAAGCGCGCTTCTTCCCCCGCTGCAAGGTCGAGATAATGAACACCGAGTTCACGAGCCTTCGCGAATAATGGGTCATCAACGTCGGTGACATTTCGAACACACCGCACTTCATGCCCAAGATCGATCAGTCGTCTGATCACCACGTCGTAGGCGAGAAACGTCGACGCGTGACCTAAATGCGTTGCGTCATATGGCGTGATTCCGCAGACGTACATCAACACTTGCTGCGGCGGCGAGAACGGTACGACCTCACGCCGCGCAGTGTCATACAACATCATCGACATCTCAATACCTCAGGTCGACAGGCTGGCGTCTCGAATACCGGTGAGTTTTGGCGCCACCCGCGTGCGGTACCGGACGTTAAGTTGCAGCAGCACCGCAGTAAACGCCTCGATTGCGGTCGCATTCGACAACTCACCAGCATCAAGCGGGCGACAGCCAGGAATTTTGCCGACAATCTCGCTCACCGTTTCGACTGCCTTCGGATCATCGCCACAGATCAATACGTCTGAGTCGATTGGTTCGCCAAGATGTCCCAATTCTTTTGCAGGCAGGTGGTGAAATGCAGCGACGACCCGGCTTTCTGGCAAGGCCGCCTGCACGTGCGCAGCAACGCTGCCTCTAGGTGGAACGAGCGGTTGAAATTCAGGTCCAACTTTGACTAAGGCATTCGCCATACTGACGAGCACCTTGCCCTTCAACAGGTCTTCGTACTCTTTCGCCGTCGTCGCTGCGGAATCCCACGGTGTTGCGATGACCACCAGATCGCATGCAGCTGCTTCTTCGTTGTCGCCGTAACCGAGCAAAGACACCAATTCTGGGTTGTTGTCGATCGCTCGGTCGCGCGCCTCCATCGCTCGATATTTGGAGCGGGAACCGATAACGCATTCGTATCCCACGCTTGCGAGACGCGCCCCAAGAGCCGAGCCCGCCGGTCCGCTTCCTCCGATTAGTCCGATCTTCATCTCGACATTGTCGCACACGGCAACTCGAAAATGGCGAGGCAACCAACTGACGAGCAGAGCAGTTCTTCTACATGAACGAAGCCCATTCAGGATTCGCAATGTCGGCTACGTTGCAGGCATGGGAATTCTCGACGGAAAAAATCTGGTCATCACCGGAGTCCTCACCGACGCCTCTCTTGCATATGGGGTGGCAGAGATTGCAAAAGCCGAGGGGGCGAACCTCATTCTGACCGGTGCTGGGCGGGCGCTCTCTCTCACGAAGAGGACCGCTCGAAAGATTGACCCAGAGATCGAAGTATTGGAACTCGATGTCACCGTTCCTGAACACGTTGAAGCCGTGCGAAATACCGTCAGCGAACGTTGGGGCCGAGTGGACGGTGTGTTACACGCCATCGGCTTTGCACCGGCGTCATGTCTCGGCGATGACTTTTTCGGTGCACCTTGGGAAGACGTCGCAACCGCCATGCATATTTCGACCTACTCACTAAAGACGCTCGCTGACGCGTTTGTGCCATTGATGTCAGACGGTGGATCACTCGTGGGTTTAGATTTCGACAATTCGCAGGCTTGGCCCGCCTACAACTGGATGGGTGTGGCAAAGTCTGCCCTTCAGAGCCTCTCGCGCTACTTGGCGAAAGAACTTGGGCCGAACAACATCCGGTGCAATCTTGTCGCTGCGGGCCCGGTGCGGACGATGGCGGCGAAATCAATCCCCGGCTTCGCTCTATTCGAGGACACCTGG
>JAKMEY010000036.1 GCA_022425725.1 Ilumatobacteraceae bacterium | reverse complement strand
ACGCGGGTGGCTGACACTCGACAGGCCTCACCGACCTCCCGCTCGGCGATGAGGGTAAGCGGTGAACGGATTCTTGAAGTTGACGTCACCGAGGCAGTTGGCCTTGCCGCAGAGACAATCGAAGCGGTGGCTCTCAACCTCACCCTTACCGAGACTTCGGCACCTCCTGCTGGTGGCTTCGCAACGGTCTTCCCGTGCGGCTCCACCGTGCCCGATGCGTCGAGCCTCAACTTCGTTAGTGGCGAGACTATTGCTGCCGGCGTGCTGGCCGCAGTCAGCACAGCCGGTGAAATCTGTGTGTACGTCTATGGTGAAGCGCATGTCATCATTGATGCCACTGGAGTGATCGCAAAAGACCGCGGTTACGCCTCGTTCACCCCGGTGCGTCGAGTTGACACCCGTAACGGGTTGGGCGATGTCATCGATGAACCGGTCGCATATCGGTCGATCGAGATCCCCGTACGAGATATGGCGGGCACCGATCACAGCAACATCTCTGCCGTGTCTGCAACTCTCACGGTGACGTCGACTATTGCTCCGCCGGTAGGCGGGTTTGCAACGGCCTACGCTTGTGATGGAACCCCTCCCGACGCATCGACCCTCAACTTCAGAAGTAACCAAACGATTGCGAACTCGTTCATCAGCCCGATCTCACAAGAGGGCACCATCTGCGTGTACGTATATGGCGAAGCAGATGTTCTCGTCGACATCAACGGGTTGTTTACCAACAAGTCAGAATTCGCGGCGGTACAACCAACGAGGGTTGCTGATACTCGTACGACAGATTCGGTCGGGACCCTCACGAGCACTTCATCTGAACTCGTGGTGCCGATCAGCATTAACAATGACATCCTGATGGCACAAGACTCTGTCGTCACGATCAATGTCACTGCGGTCGACACCATCGCTCCTGAAACTGGTGGGTTCGTCACGGTGTATCCATGTGGTACCCGACCGGACACATCGACCTTAAACTTCGCAACTGGCCAGACAGTTGCAAACTCGATGATCGCTCCCGTGTCAACCCAAGGCACTATCTGCGTGTATGTCTACGGAAAAGCTGACATTCTCATCGACATCAACGGCATCAGCCAGTCGACATAACTCCCTCCAACTAATTTCAGATTTTTTCTCGGTTGCTGTAACAAATCCCAATGTCCGGACGATTGCAGTGATATCCGCCAACAAGTCGGCGGTGAAACAAGGGAGAAAAACATGAAGAAATTGATGATGAGCTCAATCATCCAAGCCGCGCAGATTCGTGAATCAGCGCGCGACGACTGCGGCGGAGTTGCTGCGGAATATGGCGTACTGCTCGCGGGCATAGTCGGTGTGGTTGCAATCGCTGCCGCCGCTCTCGGTGGTCGGATTGGCGGTCTTTTCGACACAATCCTGCCGTGATTCGTTCTCCCTGGCTGGGTCTGGGGCCTCCCCGACCCAGCCACCGGGAGTCCGATGCTGATGATCCGGGTCTTGCTGCTGTCGAGTTTGCGCTCATCGTTCCACTCATCGTGGTTCTCCTCTTTGCTGTCATCACAGCGGGAACCGCAGCAGCCGGACAGTTGAGCCTCCAAGCAGCGGCCCGTGACGGTGCTCGTGCGGAGGCGGTCGTACCAAACTCCGGTTGCGCAACTGCGATCAACAGACTCGGTGACTCATCAGCCGTTGTTGGTGACGTCGTCTGCACCACCGCCGTGTCGTGCCCCGGAGAGCGCAACAGCGTCGAGATCAGAGCCAACAGAGTCGTTTCGATTCCACTCCTTGGCGATCGCACTATTGCCCTATCAGCATCCGCTTCCTACGAATGTGTAGCCGGATAACGGAACCACCAATGATCAACAAAGCTTCAAAATTAGCGACCTCCGACAGAGGCTCAATTTCTGTGCTGTTCGCGGTTGCAGTTCTTCCAATGTTGGCGATGACTGCGGTTGTTGCTGACGTCGGCATGGTGCATGCCAAACGCCAAGAACTACAGACTGGCGTCGAAGCTGCCGTTCTTGCCAGCGCCGCAAGGTTGGCGGGAGGCTCATCGGCATGTGTCGGGTACGACGCCGTCATTAGCGCCAATGTGAGCTCTCTTACTTCGCTCACTACCAACTGCGCAACGTCGAGTTTGGCGACCAATGATGTCGTCACGGTGGGGGCTGAAGCTTCAACCACACTTGCGTTTTCGCAATTACTCGGCCGATCAAATGCATCGATCACATCGACGGCTTCAGCCAAGGTTGGTCCAACAGGTTCTGCGATCGGTCTACGACCGATTGCAATCTGCGCTCAGCACCCAGCATTACAGAACTGGATGTCGTCTGGAATGGCCTCGACCGACACATACACAATTTTCGTGGAATCTGATGGAACGACGTGTGGCGGCGATGTTCCTGGTAACTGGTCGATGATCGATTTCGACGGGAAGTCAAATTCGAACTCTGAACTTCAAGACCGGGTTGTCAATGGGTACCAATCTGAAGTTGCGCTTCCAGTCACGCTCAACGGAGACCCCGGAATTCCAACGCCAAGTATTGACATCGACTCGCTCATCGGCGCAACAATCACGATTCCAGTATTCAGCGACGCTCGATCAAACGGAGCGGGGTCCGAATACGACCTGAACGGTGTTGTAGGGGTTGAGATTCTCAACGTCGTTATGACCGGTGCTGCCTCCCAACGGCACATCGACGTTCGCTTCACCACACAAACACTTGGAGAAGGCCTCACTGGAGGCACTGCTGCAAATTACGGCAGCCAATCATTCCAAATCTGCTCACTCGAAGGGACAGGAGATTGCTCATGAGCCGCTCACCTCTCAACTCGCGGAGATCGATGCCCGGTCGCAATATTGCCGCTCCCCTCGGAGCCGGCATCCTCGTCATGGTTGGCACCTACGCACTCGTCGGCACCTCCAATGACGCCGGGGTGGTCGACGAGGATCTTGTCCCGACCGTGGTAGTCATCGAGCCGATTGCCGCAGGAACTGATACTGCTGTAATCGGTGATCTGGTCGAGGTTCGCATGCTGCCTACCTCTGTACGCCCCGTGGGGGCTCTGAGCGACCTCGAATCACTTCCTGCCGGTGTTCTCGCTCATGACGCAGTTACCGGTGAGCAGCTCCTTGAGTCGTCAATTGCACTTGATGAAGTCGACGCGCTCGGCGGCGGTTTTACTGCAATCTCCGTACGCGTCGATACCCAACGCTGGGCCGGCCCTTACGGGTCAACTGGAGATGCTGTCGACATTTATCGGTCGGGAGAAACAATCGAGTTCATCGTCGCAGATGCGGTCATCATCAGCGCCCCGTCAATTGAGGAGCTTGATCCACGAGCCGAATCGATCGTGACGCTGGCGGTACCCGACGAATCAATCACCCAAATCATTTCAGCCGCTTCCCAAAACGAGATCTGGATGGTCGGCGCATGAGCACTCGAAACATCATCGCTGTCGTTTCTCCAAAGGGTGGAAACGGCAAAACCACGGTCTCAGCAAACCTCGCTGTGTCACTTGCTCGTCGCGAACCAACCGTCATCGTCGACCTCGACGTGCACTTCGGAGATATCGAGTACGCACTTCGCATGAAGCCGATCCATCGGCTTGATGACCTCGTGAGAGCTGTCCTCGAAGATCGCGATGATCTCTCGGGCCTTCTTTCAGCTCACCCGAGTGGTCTCGACGTGCTCTGTGCCCCGCATGATCCGGTCGCAGCAGACCGTCTCGACCCACTCGATGCGTTTGCTGTCGTTGACCGCCTTGCCGATCAGGGACAACCCGTTGTTCTCGACACGGCTGGGGGGATATCTGATTATTCGCTTGGCGCCCTCGACCGCGCTCGAGACATTGTGCTGGTCTGTGGGACTGACGTCCCTTCTATTCAGGCGGGACGCAAACTCCTCGCAACAATGAATGAGCTCGACATGCCGCTCGACCGAGTTCATCTTGTCGTCAATCGGTCAAACGCTCAAGTCGGATTGAACGTGAATGACGTTGAGGAGGTGCTTGGTCTGTCCGCCTCGCTACTCGTGCCAGACCACCCGAGCCTTGCAGCGGGCATGAACAGTGGGAGCCCGGTGACTGAATCAAGCCCTAAGTCCGCGATCGCTCAGGCCTTCAACGACTTTGCAGATGATCTCTTGGGTATCAGCGAGGGTCCTCGAAGAAGGTTTCTTGTTCTCAAGCAAGGTAAGACGTCATGAGCCTGGCCGCGAGGTTTGACACGAGAGTTGCTCGATCACATTCAGGGGATGATGAGCAGGAACACTCCGATGAGACCATTTCTGAGTGTGTTGATGGTCTCAGCCACTGCCCGCTCGGGCGAGATGAACTCTTCGCTGTTGTGGACACAGTTCGAGCCTCACTTCAGGCTGCAACTCGAGAGCAACAACTGGTCGGCGAACAACTTCGCCGTCTCGCTGAACGCGAGGTCGATGACCTTCTCGCAAATCATGAGATCACTGAGCGACAACAACTCATGGACACACGCGACGCAGTGCTCGATGAGTTGCTCGGCTACGGGCCTTTGCAAGAACTCCTCGACCGATCTGAAATCTCGGAAATCATGGTCAACGGGCACCAGCAGATTTTCGTCGAGCGAAGTGGCCGCCTCGAACGCACTAGTCGAAGTTTTGATAGCGAAGAGCACCTAAAGGCGGTCATCGACCGTATGGTGCGGTCGTCAGGTCGCCGAGTCGATCAGTCGTCACCGATGGTTGATGCCCGTCTGCCTGATGGGTCGCGTTTGAACGTCGTGCTTCCACCGCTTGCAGTTGACGGGCCATCGATCACTATTCGAAAGTTCACTGCACAACATCTCACGAGCAACGACCTCGTCAAGCGAGGTGCCTTATCGATCGAAGCTGCCGCATTCCTCGCTCAAGCAGTTTCTCAAAGAAGAAACATCATCGTCAGCGGTGGTACTGGCACCGGTAAGACCACCATGCTCAACATCCTCTCTTCGCATATTGAGCGAAGCGAACGAGTGGTAACCGTGGAAGATGCAGTTGAACTGCAACTCGACATGCCGAACATCATTCGCCTCGAATCACGACCAGCGAATACCGAAGGCGCTGGAGCGATCACGATACGTGACCTCGTCCGCAACTCGCTTCGTATGCGCCCAGACCGAATCGTCGTTGGTGAGGTTCGAGGAGCGGAGGCGCTCGACATGCTCCAAGCGATGAATACAGGGCACGATGGGTCGCTCTCAACATTGCATGCGAACAACCCAAGAGATGCAATTCGCCGTCTTGAAACCATGGTTCTTCTCGGTGGGGTGGATCTTCCGCTCCGAGCGATCCGCGAGCAAGTTGCTTCGGCCGTTGATGTCATCGTTCAACTGACGCGAGGAGCCGATGGGTCTCGCTTTATTTCCTCCATCACCGAAGTCGTCGGGCTCGAAGGCGAAGTGGTTTCAACAGCCGAGCTGTTCCGTCGGCCGAATGGGTCGGCACACGACCGAACAATCGCACCTTCTCTCATGAGCACCGGCGTCACCTCACAGCTCGTTGAATGGTCAATCAATCACTCCAGCGAGACCAGCCGATGACTTCTGTTGCCACTATGGCCTTCGGCGCCGCAGCGGCATGGCTCGTTTCGTGGGTCTTCGAACTCCGCGCCGCATCGCACGTCAGCGCCCATGCACGGGCTCAACTCGGTCTTCGACCGGATCTCGTAGATCATGCGCGACCTCGGCCAACACTGAGTAGGTCGTCACAACGCAAACTTCTTGTCGGGCTTGTTATCTCGATACTTGCGCCGCTTATCATCGGCCCAGCCGGCGTCCTCCTTGGCGCTCTCCCCGCTCTCATCGCTCGCTCAGTAAACAAGAGATCAGCAAAAAAGCGTCAACGGTCGCTTAATGATGCGCTTGCGCCGGCACTACAGCGGATCATCGACCAATTGAGTGTCGGTCGAACAATGAGTGCCGCAATTGAAGCGTCGATCGAGCACGCAAGCGCTCCGCTCGACGGAATCTTTCGCAGAGTGATCAGCGACAACAACGTTGGCATTCCGATCGATGTATCACTCACCGCAATTGCGGCAGAAGAGCGCAATCGGCATCTCGACACCATCGCCTCCGCCCTCGCTCTTCACGCTCAACACGGGGGCTCGCTGACCGACATCCTCATCGCAGTTCTCGAATCAATCGAAGAAGAAGATCGACTCCATCGCGACCTTCTCACACTGACCGCTGATGCTCGGCTCAGCGCCAATGTTTTACTCGCGATGCCGATTGGTGCTCTTGCTGTCACCTCACTTCTCAGCCCTGGATACGCAACCCCACTCATCGCAACGTCAGCCGGGAGAGTCATGAGCGTTGGTGGTGCGGTGCTCGGGATGCTCGGTGTGTTGTGGTTACGTCACCTTGCGCAACCGGAGACGGCATGATGTCGCCGACGACAGCGAGCATCGCAGCAGCATCTGCGTTCGGTGGTGCGGCATTTCTCATCACTGCGCTTGCTCGTCCAGCCTTTGTCACGGCGCAACGGAAGCTGTTGGGAACGCTTTCGGCAGCCAAGTTTTCCCGACCGGTCGCCTCACGGGCAGATGCGCTCGGACCTGTTGCCGGATCTGCAGATCACGTTGCGCAGCTTCTTCGCTCACAACTCATCTATGCATCGATTACCGCTGCGATCACCGTGATGCTCATGGTTGCGAATCGCTCGGTGACATCGATTCTGGCTGGAGGAGTGGCGATTGCTGGCGCCTGGCAACTGCCGCTCATTACAGCTCGACGCGTTGAGACTGCGCGTTGCGCATCGGTTGACCGAGAACTCACGAGCGCACTCGGAGAGATTGTGATGGGTGTTGAGGCTGGTCTTACATTCGAATCAGTTATCACCTTTTACTCGCAACGACATGCAACCCCATTGAGTACAGAATTCGCTCATCTGTCACAACTTCTTCAAGCCGGCCGTACCCGCCGCGGGGCAATTGCTGAACTGACGAGCCGCAACCCAACACAGATCGTCCGGTCGTTTGCGGCGGCTATCGAACAAAACCAAACACTCGGGACCCCCCTTGCAACCGTGTTACGAAAGCAGGCCGAGACAACGCGCCGTCATCGACGCCAAGCGGCCGAGACGCGTGCGGCTGCCGTATCGATGAAAATGATTTTCCCGA
This sequence comes from Ilumatobacteraceae bacterium, assembly GCA_022425725.1. Taxonomy (GTDB): domain Bacteria; phylum Actinomycetota; class Acidimicrobiia; order Acidimicrobiales; family Ilumatobacteraceae; genus Casp-actino5. Next base: position 17,461 of record JAKMEY010000036.1, on the reverse strand, counting down.
CAGTGTTCTGCATCCTTCCACTCTTGATGATCGTCGTTGTCGGGCCTGCGATCGTGCGTCTCATGGAGGTGCTCTGAGTGGAATTTCTCGGGCAATTTCCTCTTATCCCTGAGATACTGGGATATCGGATATCTCATCGGGTCAGGACTCGTGTGCCTGGTTCTGTTCAGACCGCAACAACGTTCGGTCATCAACGAATCAGCGAAACATCGAGCAGATTGGCGCCACGATGTTGGCGCTCTCCTCGTGTTGTCACTGTGTCTTTTCTTGGTCGCCGCCACCTCTCAGAGTCCACCTATCGCCACCTCAATCGTGTTGGGAATATGCAGCGCCACCATGTCGGTGCAGACTGTGATCGACTTGGCGACTCACCGCCTTCCGTTACTGATCAGCCTTTCAGCGTCGGTTCTGATGATCTTGTTGGGAGGGCTCATCACCCGATCAACAACGCAGTTGCTCGCGATGGCGTCGGGGGGCATTGCGATGATGGCTATCGCTCACATCTTGGCGAGGCTGTCGCGGGGTTCACTCGGACGTGGCGACGTGTACTTTTGCCTCCCACTTGGGGTGGCTCTCGGTATCGGCTCGACAGTTTCGAACACGTTGCCCAATGCGGCCTACTCCTGGGCGATATCAGCGATGGTCGGTGGAGTGACGGCCTGCGGTGGTCTGTTGCTCCGGCGTGTTTCCAAACGGTCGACAATCCCATACGGGCCATTTCTCGTCGTGGGCACGATCGCCATGCTCGCAATTCGGGGCACCCCATGAAGCGGGACGGACGCAACGGGTATTCGCTTCGCGACTTGAAGTCGGGCGACAGCAGAGCTTGGTCCTGGCTCGTCGCCGAGTTCTCCGGGAAGATCGTGGGTTACGCGACGCGCATGGGAGCTCGTGATCCAGAAGAGGTGATGAGCGCCACTCTCGAAACAGTTGCGACACGAATCGCCGACTTCGAGGGAAATGAATCTCAGATGCGGTCGTTCATCTTCTCGATCGCTCACGCCCGAATCGTCGACGATCTCAGAAAAGCGACAAGAAGGAGCGAGGTCTCGATTGAGAACACCCTCACCCTCCTCGAAGCCGACGAACCGAACGAAGACACCTTTAGCGACCCCGATCTACTGAACGCGTTGACTCGGCTACCAGAAGATCAGCGCCGGATGCTTGAACTTCGATATGTCGTTGGGTTGTCAACCAAAGAAACGGCTGACGCAATCGCGAAGTCAGAGGTTGCTACACGAGTTGGGCTTTCGCGAGCGTTCGCGCGGCTGAAGGAATTGCTTGTTGATGACCTTCGGAGTTCCTCAGAGGAGGTGCTCTCATGACGACAATTCGTCCGTCTCACCGGCGGCTACAGCATCGGCTTGCAGAGCTCGCTCTCTCGACTGCTCCTTTGGGCTACTCCACCGATCCGTCTGATGTGGACGAAAACTTTGTCGGACGGCTTCAGTCTCTGGCAATCGCAAGTTCGATTGCGCCTGTGCCTCGGTCAACGCGGATTCGCAAACAGGTGGCTGCGGTCATTGGCGCAGTAGGAATTCTCGGATGGGCTGGCGCAGCGGCAGCGGGAGCAAGTGTTGGTCTTGCCGCTACCGGCAACCTGCCTGCACCAGTTCAAGAGGTCGTCGCTGACGTGCTCGACGTTGTCAAGATAAGCGTTCCTCGCCCTGATCCACTTCCAACACCCGAAGTTCCGCTACCGACAGATGGCACCCTCGAGGATCAACCAGAGCTAGAGAATTCAGATTCTCAGGAACAGGCGAACGAGACAGGCCCCATCGAGACAACCACGACAGCGGTGCCAGTACAACCGTCAACATCCACATCCACGACCTCGTCGACAACAACCACCTCGACGCCTGGGGTCGCCTCTGATGACGATCAAACTCCCGAGACGATCGTGGCATGCGGCACCCCAGCCGCAACAAGCAATCCCAATTGTTTCGAGCGCATCGATGAAGAAACCATCGAAATCATCCCTGTCGACCCGGCGTGCGACACACCAGCCGCAGCAAACAACCCCAACTGCTTTGAGGAAGCTGACGACGAAGTAATCGTAGTGGTGCCCTCGTGTGACAATTCGACGGCTTCTAACAATCCGAAATGTGAAGATGCGAGCGACGGGGTCGCTGACGACAGCGACGACGACAACCCCGGGAACGGCAACGGAAACTCAGGTAACGGAAACAATGACAACCCGGGGAATGGGAACGGCAACTCAGGCAACGTGAACAGCGACAGCGACGACGACAACCCCGGGAACAGCAACGGCAACTCGGGCCGCAACTAATCCTGACGGCGACCACCTCAGCCGAAGTTTCGCCCGGCTACGCCAATCTGTGTTTCAATCGTCGAATGGCTCGTCGTCGATCGCTCACCATCGCAAGTGTCAATGTCAACGGGATACGCGCCGCGGATCGAAACGGCATCTCCGCTTGGATTGCTGATCGTCGCCCAGACGTCGTAACTCTGCAGGAGGTGCGTGCGCCCGACGACATCTTTACCGAACATGTCGACCGCCTCTGGGGAGAAAAATGGCATCGCGTCCATGCAGAGAGCGCTGCAAAAGGTCGCGCTGGAGTTGCGGTGGTCAGCTCACACAACATTGTAAATTCGCGAATTGATATCGGGAAGCCCGCTCAACGTTTCAACAACACGGGGCGCTGGGTGGAAGCTGTCATTGACATACCTTTTCTCGATCAGCCTCTCGTTGTGATCTCTGCGTATGTGCACACCGGCGACGCAGGCGATGACAACCGTATGGAAGAAAAGTTGTCGTTCTTCGCAGCCATGACGAAGCGCATGGAAACACTTCGGTCATCAGGGGCTCACGTTCTTCTCACCGGAGATTTCAACGTTGGCCACACAGAGCTCGACATTAAGAACTGGAAAGGCAATCGAAACAATGCCGGGTTCTTAGAGTCTGAGCGTGCATGGTTCGACCGTTGGTTTGACGACCTCGGCTGGGTCGACCTCGCCCGGAATCTTGCTGGACCGGTGGAAGGCCCCTACACATGGTGGAGCTTCCGAGGACAAGCTTTCGACCGCGATGTCGGTTGGCGTATCGACTACCAAATTGCCTCACCGGAGTTCGCTGCCTTCGCAGCAACATCTGAGGTCGATCGGGCCCGAAGCTACGCAGAACGGTGGAGCGATCACGCTCCCCTCGTCGTCAACTTCAAGGTCTAGTCAGATTCGTTCAAGATCAGCGCCATCAAACAGAGGCGCAATCTCAAACCGATGAAGATCATCCTCCATCTCATCATCGGTTGGAACATCGCCGACCGTGGCACGCTTCGCTGCGTCAAACACCATCGGCAACACGCCTCCGTCGCTTGTTGAATTCAAAAAAAGATGCTCTCGACCAAGAACAAAACGGACCGCTCGCTCAACGGCTCCTTCATCTCGAAGGGGCTCGTACCAAGAGAAACGAGGACCGTCGTATCCAGATTCCCATCTCGACTTTGCAACCGACTTAATGGTCTGAATGGCGATGCCGCTCTCCACACAGCGAGCGATGAGTTCGTCAACATCTGCCGCAAATGCATCCAACTTCAACAATGAATAATTCAGAGGGAACAGCACCGAGTCGAACGCAAACTCATCAAGACTCCTCAGGTGCATGGCAGGAATACGAAGTCCGTGCCCTGTCACCCCAATAAATCGAACGAGACCCTCATCTCGTGCCGCAGCCAGCGCCTCAACGGCTCCACCCAGAGCGAATGCCTCACGCCACTCACCTTCTTCAACCAAGTTGTGCAACTGAATAAGGTCAACCTGGTCGACCCCAAGCCGGCGCAACGAGTCTTCGAGCCCCGCACGGGCCGACTCGCCACTTCGCTCTCGAGTTTTCGTTGCGAGAAAGACTTCGCTTCGGTGTTCGGCAAGCCAAGGGTTCATCACCACTTCTGCGTGCCCATATGAGTGGGCAGTGTCAAGATGGTTAACACCTGCCGCAACAGCAAGATCAAGAGTCGCAGCAGCGCGTTCTTGTGACATCGCTCCAAGTGCTGCACCACCAAATATGACTCGCGATGACAGGTGACCCGTGCTTCCAAATGGCGCTGTTTCGATCATGCTGTCGACATTAGTGCGAGGCCGCACTCACTCTCTCGGCGCACCACCGAATTGCCATTGGCAAGACTTCGGAGAGCCGTGTTGACGCGGTCGATAGGTTCGCCAGGAACTGCTCGGCTGTCGGAGTTGGGTGGTCGACAAGATCAGTAATCGTCTTTATTCCGACGAAAGGCGTATCGCTGAGACCGCAGACCCACGCCACAGCCGCAGCTTCCATCTCCTTGACCTCTCCATCGAGAGCCAAAATCCATTCGCGGTCGATATCACTTTCGTCAAGCGAGTTGCCTGTTGTCATAATGCCTTTTCTCGCATCGAGATGTCGGGCGAGTTCTTCGCTATATGCCCATACCCGGTGCCGACCAATCCCATAATCGCGAAAGCCTTCAATTCCGATACGCCGGTCGTGACGGACAACGTGTGGCCATGCGACAAACACATCACCAACCTGCGCTGCCGACCGACTCCATCCACCCGCTGTACCAGCGGAAATCACCACATCAGGTTGCCAGTGCTCGATGACTTGCATCGTTGAAAGCACCGCTGGCTCGGTGCCGACGAGGTCTACCTGATGTTCGGGATCAACTCCATTCACCCCGATGACGATGGTGTCGCCCAAGCGCTCCGCAACAAACAGTTGCGTCGGCAATGAAGGACTCAGTTCATAACGAAGAGCCCCTAACTCATCAATGAGCGGCCCCGCTTCTGCTCTCATCGCCATAATGACGGCAATCGTTGCCATACCACTCAGCCCTGGCTCTCGCCCAGCAACATCGCAGCCACCTCACATGTCGAACGTTTGCAGAAACTCTCGTCGCCGAGAGGCGGTGTCGCAACGAATGGGAGATCACCATCGATCAGCAACACGACGATGTGATGTTTGGAAGGTGGGAAAACGCTCATGACCTGAGGTCAAACGTAGTTCCTTGCAATGCCTGCCGTTGCTGTCGACCGGCATAGTCTCGCAGCATGTGGATTCGACTTCGACAAATATGTGTTACGTGCACTGATCTCAACGAGGTTTCACGGGATCTTGCAGGAGTTCTTGGCCTTGAGGCCTGTTTCACCGACCCCAGCGTTGGACAGTTCGGACTGAAAAACACGTTATGGCCGATCGGCACCCAGTTTCTTGAATGTGTCACCCCGATGTCGTCCGACCTCGAGACAACTGCAGCCGGTCGCTACATCTCCCGACACGGTGGGGATACCGGTTACATGGTGATCTGCGAAGTCGATGACGTTGCAGCTCGGCGCAACATTGTCGATGAGCTAGGAATTCGGGTTGCGTTCGAGCTCAATTATCCCGATGAAGGCCATGTCGGAATGCAACTCCATCCGGCCGATACCGGAGGGTCATTCCTTGAAATGGATCAGATGACGATGAAGGGCGGCGGGGAGGTCGGTGGGCCATGGTGGCCGGCGGGAAAGAACTGGAAGCCATTTGTGCGCACCGATCGCGTGAGCGCAATTACTGCTGCCACGATCTCTTCACCTGATCCTTCGACCCTTGCAACTCGATGGGCCGAAATCACTCAGACTCCGTTCGACCTTGACGACCACAACCAGCCCATTCTCGAATTTGATAATGCTCGAATACGGTTCGTTCAAGAACACGATGGTCGAGGAGAGCGACTAAGCGGCATCGATGTGCGGTGCGGCGACAGTGAGGCCGTGCTTGCCGCAGCCACGACGTTGGGGCTGCAGACACGCGACACCACTGTCACACTCGCCGGGCTAGATGTAACGTGCGTCGAGTAATCCCGGCGACCGTGTGAGCAGTCGTCAAGTAACTAGCAGAGTTCTGACGGCTGCAATGAGACCGAGCAGAACGGGTGATAAGAAATCCCACTTCGACGCCCATCTTGATGAACCCACGCCACACCAACGGTGTCGGTTGAGTATTCACAGTCAAGCGCAGGGCTGTCCAACCAAGTGATCGATCCGCCGGTCTCGTCGCCTCCCCAGTCGAAGTCAGAGGCGTTGCAGTAACCGTCTGGCCCGGACACTGAGACCTTGATTCGCTGTAAACCGTCGGGTATCGGACCCAGATAGAGAACTCTCTCACCGCTTCCACCCCCAATGCCAAGACCCAATATTTCGATGAGTTCGAGTTCTTCGACTATTTCTTCTTCAGCGGGTGGCTCCGTCGTGGTCGTCGGAGGAATGGTGGTGCTGGGCGCTTCGTCGTCAGCATCTTCAGCCGGCTCTGACTCGCCAATCGTCGAATCGACCACGACCTCGGTTGTGCTTGTTGTTTCCACCTCAACGTCGCTCTCTGATTCACCAGGATCAACCGTCTCATCGACCTGCTCTTCCGCCGGAGCTTCGGCTTCAGTGGTCACCGTCTCATCAAGAGCAACTTCGACATCAGCATAAACGCCTAAGAATTGTGATGACGGTGAATTTACGCGCAAGGCCTACGAGTCAAAAAGTTCGCCCATCACGCTTCCGATGCGCAGCTCGACGTCGCGGGTTTGCCCGCCGGCGTCAAGATACTGACGTATTGATGGCTGGGCATCAACATCGCGCAGCAGCACCTGAAACAAATACGACTCATATTTCAAGCCTTCGTCAAGGCTTCGTTCGACGCTCGCGTTCACGGCCCGCTTCGCCTCACGAACTGCCGCCGGTGGAAATGAAGCAATGCGTGTTGCCAGTGCATCGACATAGGCCGACAGCGAATCGCCGCTCATCGCTCGGTTCAAAAACCCCCAACGCTCTGCAGTTTCACCGTCAACATCATCAGCCCCGAGCACTACTTCCATCGCTCGACCAATACCGATGAGACGGGGAATGCGTTGAGTGCCGCCACCGCCCGGAAGGATGCCGAGTGGAACCTCCATTTGGTTCCACTGGAATGTCTCGAGATCGCCGAACCTCATATCGCAGGCTGAGGAAAGTTCCGCTCCACCGCCGCCAACCCTGCCACGAAGTTCTGCGATCGTGACCTTGCCCATCGTTCGATATGCCTCGCACATGCGGTCGAAACCACCGAGTTCGGGCTCTTCAACGGCCTCACCATCTGTGGGGAACTCAAGAATTGCTGCCACATCAAAGTGAGCGATAAAAAACTCGGGGTTCGCGCTCCGAAACACGACGACCCGAACGTCATCATCTTTCGAAAGATCGACAGACACTTTTGCGAGCGACCTGAACAGACCAGACGTCATCAGGTTGATCGGCGGATTATCGATCAACACCGTCGCAACTCCATCACGAACGGTGACGGTGAGATGTGGATAGTCGTAGTTCATTTGTTCTCCTAGTTCGCGATTCCAAGTAGGTCGTGTGCAACATTGCCACCAACGATCGTAGCGTCGACCGAAATCTGGCCGATGCCGTCTTTGTCAATCGTCAGCGGGTCTTCGCCAAGAACCACAAAATCAGCAAGCTTCCCTGGAGAGATCGTGCCTTTCACCCTCTCTTCAAAGGCTGCGTACGCTGACCCTCCGGTGTACGCAGCGATCGCTTCGGAGGCTGAAATCGCCTCTTCAGGAACAAACGGTTCCCCTGAAGCCGTCCGCTGGTTGACCATGTCGTGAATACCAAGAAGAGGCGCTCCGTTGACCACCGGTCGGTCACTTGAGCCCGGAAGAGGGATTCCTCGATCGAGGAATGACCGTTGCCGGTACGCATCTGGGGTGCGATGCACACCAAGCGCGCCTTTCATGCCGTCGCCAATCTCTGAGATGAAGCGACCTTGCGGCACCGGAATCACCCCAAGTGCCTTGACCTTGTCGAGGAGGTGCTCCTGTAAGACGCCACAATGCTCGATCCGATGTCGCGGGTCGTGCCGTGGGTAGAGCTTCTGTGCCTCTTCATAAGCATCGAGCACTGTCGCAACGGCGCGATCACCAATCGCATGGGTGCACACCTGCCAGCCCGATTTGTGGGCATCGATAATGAGCCGGCGAAGTACTTCGGGTTCAGTCTGAAAAAACCCACAGCTGCATTCACCAACGCCTCCACCTTCGAACGGATCGAACATGGCTGCGGTTCGACCGATCAGAGAGCCGTCCGAAAAGATTTTCGTACCGCCGATACGAAGCCATTCATCGCCGAGGCCAGAGTGAATTCCGCCGTCAAGTGCGAACACACTGTCTTCGCCTTCCGCATGAGAGATGTGATGTAGGGCTTCAACTGCGACGAGCAAATTCGCGCGCACTCCCAACACTCCTCGCTTCCGAGCTTCCATCCACGCCATCAACTCGATGGGGCTGTGCGACACGAGACCCGCACCGACGCCGGCTTCCGTCGCCGACGTCACGCCCTCGGCGAGGTAGCGCTTTGACGCCTGGTCGATCGCGTCCACAATGCGATCGACGGTCAATGGGTACACGAGGTCACGCACCATCGACTGCGCCTGCTCCATGACCAAACCATCGAGCGCGCCATCGACGTCGCGGCCGAGTTCACCACCGCTCGGCACCGGGGTCTCACGAATCATGTTGAGCACTGCTGTGTTCACCGTGCACATATGGCCAGATGTGTGCTTTAGCCACACGTTGTGATTCGGGGCCGCAGCATCGAGTTCACGGGCATGAGGGTGGCGACCTTCGGCAAGTTTGTTCTGGTCGTAACCTGCCCCGGTCACCCAGCCACCCGCAGGTGTTTCCGCTGCCCGCTGTCGGATCGCTTCACAAATGTCTTCAACTGAGCGCATTGGTGGAGACGAGCAATCGACGTCGGCCAAACTCATGCCGAAAAACACCATATGGTTGTGGGCGTCATTGAAGCCGGGGACGACGCTGCGGCGACCGAGATCAATTCGAGCATCGGCAGTGAATTGCTCCGCAAGGTCGTCATCGCCAACGGCAACAATTCGACCGGCAATAACGGCCACTGTTGATGCTCGTGGTTGGCCCGGGTCAAAGGTGTGGATGTCGCCGTTAACGAAAAGCTGATCGACCTTCATGGCTCGATTCTGTCAGTTCGATGTTCTGCGCTTTGCCTTGGGAGAAATCAAGGTGGTCAGACCGAAACTTTCGTTCCGTCGACGGTGACCGGATCGATCGCCACATCTGCTTCGGTGCCCATCTCGCGAGTCCATGAAGCAAATTCGAGAAGAATGCCATCTGGATCGAAAAAGTAGAACGACCGCACAAACACTCCGGGATGGAAACTTGCGGCGACGGTCAGTTCGCTGTCGTCATGATCCAAGATGTCTGACACGTCAACACCCTCGTCGATCAGGCGTTGGCGATAGTCCTCAAATTTGTCGAGGGGAACATCAAACGCAAGATGATTCATCGAACCGTGAGCTGAAGCAAGGTTGCCCCGTCCGGGCATTCCGCCAGCACTCGAGACTCCTGGTTGTGGTTCGGGCGCTCCGGGAAACCAGAAAAATGCGAGGCAGTCATCGTTTCCGATATCAAAGAAAAAATGCTGACCGCCGCCAGGAATATCGAGGGTCTTCACCAGTTGCATCCCCAACACGTCTCGATAAAACCGCACGGTACGCGACATATCAGCGCACACCATCGCAATGTGGTTGACACCCCTGATCTCAAATTTCTCGTTCATCTCAATCGTCTCCACGACGCCGGCCGGCAAATTGCTCGGCGTCAAAGTCTTCTGGTGCCCCCACTTCGACGATGACTTCATCGCGATCGTCAAACTCGAGTCGCAGTGCTCTCGTCATGACTGCATGCATGAAATACAGCGAGGTGATGTAAGTGAACTCAAGAATCTCTTCATCACTGAAATGCTCTTTCATCGCATCGAACACCGCGTCAGGAACTCGACCATGCTGATCGACGAGATAATCGGTGTAGGCGAGCAAAGCTCGCTCTTTAGCATCGAAGCAGTCGGCAACTTCCCATGCGTGGATTGCGGTGATCTTCTCTTCGGACATGCCAAGCCCGCGGCAACTCTTGCAATGTTGCGAGTAGACGAACTGGCTGCCCGTCAACCATCCGGCTCTGGTTTGCCCAAGTTCGCGAAGTTGGGCATCGAGTCGACGCTCGGGGCTGCGGTACAGACCAAAGCCCTTCACCGAATGATCGAAGATGTCGGGTGAAAGCGCGAAGACGGTCCACCAGTCGCCGGTTGTTCCAGTCGATGTGCCAGGTTCGTCGACAGGGTCACGGTCGCCAAAGAGGAAGTTGTAGAGCGGTAATACCCGTTGCTGGTCTGCTTCAGCGCGAGGTACTTGTCGAAGACGTGGCATCTGCTGTCCTTACGCCGGCACGCCAAGCCGATCGTGCACTGCGGGAAGAGCCTGCAGTTCTGGCATCACCTTTGAGGCGAAAAGGTGCATCGACCGCTCTGCCTCTTCAAGCGACATTCCTGCGTAGGAAAACACGCCCATGTAGCCATCCATGTACATCTCGTCTTGAAGGTTGATGATCTTTTCTGTCACTTGCTCGGGTGTGCCCCATAGTTGGAGGTCAATGAAGAAATCCTCCATTTGCTGGTACCCGCCAGGAGCCACAAGACGGTCGTACATCAGGCCATGGTGCTCATAACCAGGTATTTCTTTGAGGTGCGGTTCGTTGAACTCGTAGTGCTTGACTACCGAGTCCCAGTAGCCACCGACATACTTGCGGGCCATTTCTTCGGCGCGATCTGCGCTCTCGTCAACAAATGTCCAGCCCGCGACATAGGGCGGCGGTGGCTCAGTGCCATTCGCATCTCGGTAAATCGTTCGATAATCCTGCAATTCTTGCCGTACGGCCTTCCACGGCTTTTGCGGAACGACGAGGATGCCGACACCCATTTCCGCCATGATTCGCGCCGAGTCAGGTGATACTGCGGCCGCATACGTCCGACCCTTAAACGTCGAGATCGGACGGGGACGGATATCTCTGCGCTGCTGATAGAGGAGTTCACCCGAGTATTCGATCCAGCCTTGCTCGAGGGCGTTCAACAAGATTTCTGCTGATTCTTTAAACCGAAGTCGGGCCGTGCCCATATCGACACCGAAGCCGTCAAACTCGACGCGCCCGGTTCCACGGCCCATCCCCAAAATCACGCGGCCGTCTGAAAGGTTGTCGAGCATCGAAATCTGCTCGGCGACGCGAACCGGGTCGTGCCACGGAAGCACACACACCATTGACCCAAGTTGAATGTGCTCAGTTTTTGCCGCCATATAGGTGAGAAACTGAAAAACATCGGGACACATCGTGTAGTCGGTGAAGTGGTGCTCGACACTCCAGATCGATTGAAAACCGAGCGGTTCGGCTTGCATCGCGAGATGCAGATCGCGCCCATAGACATCCTTATCAGGGATCTGTTCCCCTGGATTCTGAAAGATGACAGACATTCCCACATGCATGAGTTACCCCTTGCTGTTTACACGGCTCACGCCGGGCCGCAGCCCCCACTGCGACACCTCTATTGTGCCCCATCCCGTAGCCCTCGTTTAGCGTCGGAGAACTCATTTACGATTGAGGAATGTCGTCAACTTCGCTGTCAACGAGCCAGGCAGAGGTCGCAATCGATGGTGACCGGCTCTGGGCAACCATGCACACTCTCGCCGAGATCGGAGCTACCGACGCTGGCGGGGTCGCCAGAGTTGCGCTCACCGACGTCGACAAGGCGGGGAGAGACCAATTCATTGAATGGGTGACAGCACTTGGTTGCAGTGTGCACATCGACAGAGTTGGCAACCTTTTCGCTCGTTACGAGGGGACAGACCCGTCTCGTGCGCCGGTCGTCATCGGCAGTCATCTTGATTCGCAACCAACCGGCGGTAAATACGACGGCGCGTACGGGGTCATGGTCGGCCTCGAGGTGTTACGAGCACTGCACGCCGACGGTGTCCGACTTGCGGCTCCGGTCGAGGTCGTCTCGTGGACCAATGAAGAAGGGGCAAGGTTCCCGCCGGCGATGTTGGGGTCTGGTGTCTTTTCGGGCGACATCTCACTTGAAGCGGGGCTTGGTTCAACATCGATGCAAGGTGATGTTCTCGGTGAAGAACTGCTCCGCATCGGATACTCCGGGCCGGAAATGCCTGGAGAACGGCCGATTGGCTACTACCTCGAACCTCATATCGAACAGGGCCCGATTCTCGAAGAAGGTGACCACACGATCGGCATCGTGACCGGAGTACAAGGAGTGCGGTGGTACGACGTGAGGATCACCGGGCAAGAGGCCCATGCAGGGACCACGCCGATGGAGCGACGCAGCGATGCAATGGTCTCTGCTGCTCGCCTCATTACAGAAGTTGACAACATTGCTCGTCGCCGGGCACCTGCCGGAAGGTCAACGGTGGGGGTAGTCGAGGTGGAACCCGGATCACGAAACACGATCGTCGGCACAGTACGCATGACCGTTGATCTTCGTCATCCCGACGCCGATGTCCTCGCCGAAATGGATGCCGAACTGCACGACTTTGTCTCGACCCTTCACCCGCAACCACAGGTTCAGCAGATCTGGTATTCGGCGCCGATCGAGTTTGATACCGAGATCGTTAATGCGTTGCGGTCTGCCGCAACAGAGCAAGGAAAGGCACCGGTCGACATCACCTCAGGCGCCGGACATGACGCGTGCTATATCTCAAAAGTCGCTCCAACCGGAATGGTATTTATCCCCTGCGCTGATGGCCTCTCTCACAACGAGGCAGAGGCGATTACCTACGAGCATGCAGTCGCAGGTGCGGAGGTAACGCTTGCCGGAGTGTTGCGCTTGGGTTCGTAACGACGTGCCCGATCAGTCGCCGACGAAGCCTTTCCAAGTGCTCATGTAAGCGATGAAGGTGTCAGACAGACCCTCTTCGGCAAGAGTGGCTGCACTGACTGGCACGTGGCGGGGGGCAAAGCCACCATCACTACGAAGCAAATTCGGATAGTCGTGGTGGAGAATCGCGACTCGACCAAGGATCGCAATATCAACCCCGGTATCGATCACCCGTTGCACATCTGCAGGTTCGTGGATTTTTCCGGCAACGCCAAGACGAACATCGCCTCTCGGCAACTTGGCAAAGATTTCCATCAGTGAGCAGCCTTTGTGCTCGTCTTCATTGGGTTCTTTAAATGAATTCCACAGCGACATATCGATGAAATCGACATCACCAGAGTCGACGAGCTCTGAGTACACCTCAATTATTTCTTTCATCACCATTCCGAAGCGCTCAGGGGAGAGTCGAATGGAGAGATGAAAATCAGCGCTGCACTGCTCACGGATGCCGGCGATGATCTCGAACAACAACCGCGATCGGTTCTCTAACGAGCCGCCATAGTGGTCGGTGCGCCGGTTGATCTCTGATGAGAGAAATTGGCAGATGACGTAGCCGTGCGCGCCGTGCAGTTGAACACCGTCATAACCGGCTGTTTCTGCCCTCACCGCAGCGGCAATGAAATCATCTCGGAGTCGCTCAACCTCTTCTGTAGTAAGACCGCGAGCGCCGGTTTCTGGGTCGTCAGAGGGGCATACCGGAGTCATGTTGTTGAGCGCTTCTGGTACCCGATTACCACCATGGTGGAGCTGCACAATTGCAAGGCTCCCGGTTGACCGAATCTCGTCTGCCATGGCTGCAAGCGCCGGAATGTGATCATCTCGACAAATCCCCAGCTGTCCCGGAAACGCTCGACCGATCTCTTGCACGTGTGCAGCTGCGGTCATCGTCATTCCGAATCCACCGTGTGCTCTCATCGTCAACCACTTATGTTCGTCTGCGCTCAGCGTCCCATCATCGTGGCTTTGTTGATTCGTCAACGGGGCGAGCATAAAGCGATTTGGCATCGCTGGGCCGCGCAAAAACGTCACTGTGTCAAACGGAGAGTTCACAAAAAGAGTTTGACCGATCGCACCCCCATCGCCTTCATTCTGGCGGCCGGCCGGGCCAGGTTCGCACCGGTGACAGCTGGTTCCGGACACCGCTCAACGTCATCGTGTCGCCTAGGTTCAACACATGCGCGCCGATGATTTCCCCCCAATTGCCGACGACATCCACGAAGTCTGGTCACGATTTCCAAGTTGGGATCAAGACACCAATATGAACCTTCATATGGGTTTCATCGTTGAAGAAATCCGAACGGGCTATTCACGTCTGCGCATGCCCCTCAAACCCGAGATCATGCAGCCAGCCGGGATCATTCACGGTGGGGCAATCGCGAGTCTCATCGACACAGCGGTTGTTCCTGCGATCGGCGCCGTTGGAATTGAACCCACGCGCATGGTGACCGTGTCGATGAACATCAACTTCATGGGCGCCATCAGCGGCGAGGACGCAGTTTGCGAAGGGTGGATTACCCGTCAGGGGCGCTCCATCATTTTCTGTTCCGCCGAGGTCACAGGAGCCCAGTCGGGCAAGGTATGCGCGACGGGAACACTCGTCTACAAGGTATGAACTCCCCAGAAATTCACCTGCAGTTCACCCGCAATGAGTTGGGTTCAACTCGGCGCCATGCTTTTATGACCTCATGACACGAATTGGTATCAGCGGATTTGGCCGCATTGGCAGGCTTGCTGCCCGGGCACTTCGTGACCATCCATCACTCGAACTCGTCCACATCAACGAGCTACACGGTGACGCTGAAACGGCCGCCCACCTCTTCGAGTTCGACACAGTTCACGGGCGCTACCCGGGTGTTGTGAGTAGCGATGGTGAAACTTTGTCGATCGATGGGCATGACATCTCGTACTCACGTGCCGCTACCCCAGGCGAGATCGACTGGTCTCAAGTTGGCGTTGACATCGTTATCGAAGCAACCGGCAAATTCAAAACAGTTTCGTCACTCCAGCCCCATCTCGATAACGGTGCAACTTCAGTGGTTGTCGCTGCACCTGTCAAGGACGACTCGGTCTTGAATGTCGTCATTGGCTGCAACGATGACCTCTACTCGCCGACAGCATTCCCAATTGCAACAGCTGCAAGTTGCACGACGAACTCAATTGCGCCTGTCGTTAAAACCTTGCACGAGTCGATCGGCATCGAACGAGGAACGCTGACCACGATCCATGACGTGACCAACACGCAGGTCATCGTTGACGCCCCCCATAAAGACCTTCGCCGAGCTCGCTCTGCGCTCAACAGCCTGATTCCGACATCGACTGGTTCCGCAACAGCAGTCACAATGATCATTCCCGAACTTGCAGGGCGCCTCGACGGTGTCGCTGTGAGGGTGCCGATGCTTAACGCGTCGCTCACCGACCTGTCGGTATCGATGATGCGAGACACATCAATTGAAGAGGTGAACAGCATTCTGCAACAGGCTGCTGACGGGCCACTCGCCGGCGTGCTCGGGTTTGAGACAAAACCTCTCGTCTCTGCCGACTACGTGAATGACACCCGATCAGGAATTGTTGATGCCCAATCGACGATGGTTGTCGATGGCCGGTTCGTGAAAGTGCTCGTGTGGTACGACAACGAGTTTGGTTACGCGCATCGTCTCGTTGAACTCGCTCAACGTGCAGCAGATGGTTCATGAACCTTCGTAATTACATTCTCGTCACCGCTGGTTACTGGGTGTTCACCCTGACCGACGGTGCGTTACGGATGCTGGTGCTGTTGCATTTCAATGATCTCGGATACTCGGCGGTCCAGATTGCCTTCCTTTTCCTTGCCTATGAGTTCATGGGAATTCTCACCAACTTGCTCGGCGGTTGGGTTGGTTCGCGTCGCGGCTTAAACGTGACGCTCATTGCCGGACTGCTTACCCAAATCGTCTCGCTTGCGGCGTTGAGTTTTCTTTCAGATGACTGGCCGGTGTGGTTTGCCGTCACGTTCGTGATGGTGCTGCAAGCCCTTTCTGGAGTGGCGAAAGACCTCACGAAGATGTCGTCAAAGAGCGCCGTGAAAGAAGTTGCGGGTGACGGAGGGTTGTTCAGGCTCGTCGCCATCCTCACCGGCTCGAAGAACGCGCTGAAAGGCGTGGGCTTCTTTATCGGAGCGGGGTTGCTGTCGTGGGTCGGATTTGTCGCAACCCTGTGGTCAATGGCCGGAGCACTGGCCATCACGGTGATTGCGCTCTTGCTCTTCCTCAACGCTGACATCGGCAAAGCAAAGAAGAAAGCGCCGCTGCGGTCGATCCTGTCGAAGTCATCTGAGATCAATCGCCTCTCTGCAGCCCGGTTCTTCCTTTTCGGTTCTCGCGACATTTGGTTTGTTGTTGCGCTCCCGGTCTTTCTTGCCAACGAACTCGATTGGGCACATGAAGCAGTCGGCGCATTCCTTGCTCTGTGGGTGATTGGTTACGGCATCGTGCAGTCGTCAGCACCACGACTGTTAACGAGAAATGGGCGATCAACCGACGAAGTCCTTGCAACCCGTCAGTGGGGGCTCATCCTCGCGATCACTGCATCAGCTCTCGCGATTGGTGTAGCACTCGATGTTGCCCGCACCTGGGTGGTCATTATCGGGCTCGTCGTCTTTGGTGTTGTGTTTGCAATGAACTCTGCGCTGCATTCGTTCTTGGTGCTTGCGTACTCAAATGACGACGGCGTTGCGCTTGATGTTGGTTTCTACTATTCAGCAAACGCTGCCGGTCGACTAATTGGCACACTGCTCTCAGGAGTGTTGTTTCTCGCCGGGGGTCTCACTGTCGCATTGATCGGGTGTGCGATCTTCGTTGCAGTCACGTGGCTCTTAACATTGCGACTTCCACCTCTGCCTGCGGGTTCGGCGACGAGCCTCGGAGAAGTGAAGGCCTCGGAGTAGACGACCTGCTCGTAGATTCAGGCAGGGCGACGATGCATCATCGCCTGACGCACTGCAGTGCAGACAAGCACATCGTCTTGGTTGTAGCCACGATGCTCAAAAATGACGATTCCTCGATCGTTTTGTGACTTCGAAGGTCGCGCCTCAAGTACCTCAGATTCGACACGGATGGTGTCTCCGTGAAATACGGGTGCAGGGAAATTCACTTTCTCAAATCCAAGGTTCGCGACGGTTGTGCCATGTGTGAGTTCATGTACCGAGAGACCGACAACGAGAGCAATGGTGAACATCGAGTTCACGAGTGGCTTGCCGAATTGGGTGGTCTCGGCGTAGGCGAAGTCGAGGTGTAGCGGCGCAGGATTCATCGTTGCGACCGTGAACTGCACGTTGTCTGCTTCAGTCACCGTGCGCCGAAGTGCATGCTGCACCACGAGTCCGGGGGTCAGTTCTTCGAACCACATTCCTTTGGGGATGATCTCAGCCATCGTTCATTCTCCTATTCGTCAGCTGTTGCAATGATGCGGCGTGCTTGGACTGCCAGTGGCTCATCAACCATCTGACCTTCGAAATCGATTGCGGCAAGTCCCTCAGCGGTTGCCTTCTCATAGACCTCCAAGAGACGCCGAGCACGGTCGACCTCGTCGGCAGAGGGGATGAATGCAGCGTTTGCAAGTGGAACCTGACCGGGGTGGATACAGAGTTTGCCCGAGTAACCAATCGCCCTCGCTTGCGCGCATTCGGCGACAAATCGGTCGTCGTCTCGGAAGTCGGTCACTACCTGATCGA
>JAKMEY010000023.1 GCA_022425725.1 Ilumatobacteraceae bacterium | reverse complement strand
ACTCGAACTCGAATCATCTCCCACTTGAGACCACCGGACGCGAACGCAGCATTCTGCATGACCGGCGACAGTGAATGCTCAACGGGATCACCGACAATGGCCACTCTCGTTACATCGTCACTCAATCGAGTAGCCCTTTCGCTCGAGAAATCTCGATGTTCGCCAAGTGCTGGTCGAAGGTCACCGCAAACGCATGCGAGCCATCATCATCAGCGAGCACGTAATAGAGATAGTTGCAACCGACGGTCGGGTCGTCTAAGACCGCGCAGAGCGCATTTCCCGATGAGGGGTTGGGGGACGGATTAAGCGCGGCACGAATCGATGCTCGACCAGGGTTCGCTATCGGCGTCGGAGGCAACCCGCCGTACAGATAGGTGTTGTAAGGAGAGTCTTTCGCCCTCAGTACCGCAAATGGAGTGTCGGGAGGCGAGTCGTAATAGAGCGTTGCATCGATCTCAAGATTCATACCAAGTTCAAGTCGGTTGTAGATGACACGGGCGATCAATGCGCGATCGCCGTCAACTTTGGCTTCTCGCTCAATCATTGACGCCACGATGAGCGCTTCGTACGGGCTCACCCCGAGAGCGCTCGACCGGAGCTCAAGTTCTTCTTGGAACGCAACCCGCTCCATTAATTCGATCATCCTCTCAATGACCTGACCCTCGTTGTCTGCGTTAGATACCTGGTAGGTGTCAGGGAATAACAACCCCTCCAGGCTCGAGGTGTCGGCAGGTCTCCACGGCACTCTGCGGGTCGGGTCTCCGGCTATCTCAAGAAACGAATCGGACGACAAATTGTCGATCTCTTCTTCGAGACGAGTTGCAACCTGTTGAACGGTGAACCCCTCCGGGAACGTCACCCGGCGATACGTCTCGCTCGGCGATGTACGAAGCACCCCGAGAACGTCGCCTAGATGAGATCCAGGGACAAGCCGATACAAACCAGGTTCGGGCTCCAGGCCGCCTTTCTGTCCGACGTACCACGAGAACACCCCAGCATCGGAGATAACCCCTGATGCTTCAAGCCGAGCCCCGATCGCTTCGACATCATCTTCTTCACTGACAGTAAATGTCACCGGTTCGCCAACTATTTCTTGTTCGGTGACCCGTTGCATCAGCCACCAACCAGCCGAGCCAACCGCGAGAACTCCGGCGACTACAAGCCAAAGCACCCCCCACACCAACCAGCGGACGCGGTCTCCTCGCCCCGGTGCCCGATCGACATGTGGAACCTCGTCAGAGAGATCCCACTCGTCGTCATCCCAACGATTTCTCGCCCGCTGATCGTCGGAGAGCAGATCAGATCGCATCGCCAGTCGCTCCGGCATCAATCCAGGATTGCAACATGATCGCTGCTGCGATCTTGTCGACATGCCGGCGACGTTCTTCGGCGCGTAGACCCGCGTCGAGCATTGCCCGATCGGCGGTCACCGTTGTCAGGCGCTCGTCATGCAACATCACTGGCACAGCTACGAAATTAGCCAGTGTGCGAGCGAACTTACGGGCAGCCTTTGACGATGACCCTTCTGAGCCGTCGAGGTGAAGAGGAAGACCAACAACAACAGCTGTGGCTTCCTCTTCAGAAATAAGTTTCGCAAGACGCTCTACGGTGAGCTCGAGGCTCTTCTCACGTTGCACGACAGTGAGCGGTGAGGCCACACCCGAAACGCCAACCGCGATGCCGAATCGACGCGAGCCGGGGTCAATCCCGATGACGCGTCTGCCGAGATGAGCAGAGGTCACAGGCTTGTCGCAGCCGCCCGGGCGATTTCGAGAGCTTCATCGATTGCAGCAACGTTTTTTCCGCCGGCCGTTGCGACGTCGCCTTTACCGCCACCGCCGCCACCGGCAGCCTTCGCAGCATCTTTGAGAAGAGCAGATGCCTCGACACCTTCATCGGACATCACGGCAGACGCGAGCCCGACCCCACCGGTATTTGTCTCACCGATGAGAACGCACCGACGCACACCCTCACCTTGACGGACGGCAATCGCTAATTCACGAAGGTCTCCAGATGCAAGACCGTCAACCCTCGCAACGACAATGCCGTCGGCCGCGGTGGCGATGAGTTCTGAAGCGCGCCCAACAGCGATTTGTAGCCGCATTGCTTTCAATTCGTCCTGTAGCGACTTGATCTCGTCAAGGCGGCGCTGCACGCCCTCAACCACGTCACTTGTCGTTGAGCCAACGAGTCCAGCGACGGCGGAGAGCGTCGCCTCGTCACGCTGCAACAACGCAACACTTGACGCCCCGGTGATTGCCTCAATGCGACGCAAGTTCGACCCGATCGATGACTCGCCGACAATTTTGATGGTGCCGATGTCACCGGTCGCTCGGACGTGTGTGCCTCCGCAAAGTTCGGTCGACTTTCCGGCTTCGAGCACTCGCACGATGTCACCGTACTTGTCGCCAAAAAATGCGATTGCTCCGAGAGACTCCGCTTCATCTTTCGTTGTTTCAAACGCTCGGACAGGCGAATTCTCAAGCGTCTCAATGTTGGCAAGTCGTTCGATCTCAGCGATTTCTTCATCGGAGACTGCCGAGTAGTGTGAGAAGTCAAATCTCAGACGATCTGGGCCAACGTGTGAGCCCGCCTGCTTCACGTGATCACCGAGTACATGTCGAAGAGCCCAGTGGAGCACATGGGTTCCGGTGTGATTTCGTCGTATTGCTGAGCGGCGCTCAACATCGATGGTCGCTGTGACCTTGGCTCCCACTTCGAATGATCCGGAGGTGACCTTGGCGAGATGTCGTCGCAGATTCGGCAACGCAAACGTCGTATCAAGAACTTCAGCGCTGCCGGCCAAACCAGAAATCGTTCCGGTGTCGCCGATCTGGCCACCCGCCTCCGCATAAAACGGGGTCCGGTCGAGGAACAGTTCAACAGCCTCCTCGCCATTTTCGTCAACGGTTGGAATTACCGCAACGACACGAGACTCACTGACATCGTCGGTGTAGCCAACGAACTCGGTGACCCCGAATTGATCAAGCACTTCGCGATACAGGTCGACACGGCCCTCATCAGCACTTCCGTCGCGACGAGCCGCCTTTGCCCGCTCGCGCTGTGCTTTCATCTCAACCTCGAACCCTTCGAGGTCAACGTCGATCGACCGTTCAGCAGCGATTTCTTCGGTGAGTTCGAGCGGGAAGCCGTAGGTGTCATGCAACAAGAACGCAGTCGAACCCGAGAGTTGCTCACCCCGGTCGAGTTCACCGTCGAGGATGCCAAGACCGGTCTTGAGGGTGTGCCGGAATCGCTCTTCTTCTTTCTCCATCACGCCTTCAATAAAGTCACGGTTCTTCACGACGTCTGGGTATGCGGTGCCCATCACATCGACCGCCGATGACACGAGGGTCGGCATCACGAGCCGATCGGTACCGAGCATGAACGCATAACGAACCGCTCGGCGAAGAATTCGACGAAGAACATAACCACGGCCCTCATTCGATGGGAACACTCCGTCGCTCACCAGCATCGTCGCTGAACGGGCATGCTCAGCGAGGACACGCATCGCAAATGAGTCACGATCGTCGTAATCGCCTGGCCGGTACGTCTTTCCTGTCAACGAACATGCCGTGTCGAGCAGCGGCTGCATGAGATCGGTTTCCCACACCGAGTCGACACCTTGCAACAACGCAAGAATTCGCTCGAGACCTGCACCGGTGTCGACCGATGGCTTCGGCAACAACACTCGTGACCCGTCGGCCGACTGGTCAAACTGCATGAAGACGAGGTTCCAAAACTCCATGAAACGGTCACCGGCAGGGTCATGCAACGGGCCACCATCGGGACCAAACGCCGGACCTCGGTCGATGTGAATCTCACTACATGGTCCGCACGGTCCGGTATCGCCCATCTGCCAAAAGTTGTCTTTGTCACCAAGACGCTGGATGCGATCCATCGGCACACCGACGCCCTCATGCCATAGGGCTTCGGCTTCATCATCTGATTCGTGAACGGTGATCCACAGGCGGTCTCCATCAAAACCCCAGCGTTCGGTGACGAGTTCCCAACTCCAAGGAATGATTTCTTCTTTGAAGTAGTCACCAAAAGAGAAGTTGCCGAGCATTTCAAAGAACACGAGGTGTCGCTTTGTTCGACCGACATCGTCGAGGTCGTTGTGCTTACCGCCTGCTCGGGCACATTTCTGAGAACTCGCCGCCCGAAGATACGGAGGAGCTTCATCACCAACGAAATAGGGCTTAAACGGCACCATTCCTGCAACCGTGAACATCACCGAAGGGTCGTGCGGAATGAGACTCGCCGAAGGCACCACCGCGTGATCTTTTTCTGCGAAGAAGTCAAGAAATGATTGCCGCAGGGCATCAGCCGACATAGATGAACCCGAGGACAAGCCGGACTGATGATGTGCAGTACTCATACGGCTGTAGATCCTACCGAGGCCGGTACGGTGGTGCCCGTGGCAAAGAAAGGTTCATCTGGGAAGTCATCGGGCTCCGTCGGAAAGAAGCGGAAGCCCGCAAGCGATGTGCACGAGTGGATTTCGTTCACAGACCCCACCGAAGACCGGACTTGGAGATTCGATGCGACCTATCTGATGTCAAATCACCGCTGCATTTTTGGTGAGGGCTGTCAAGGAGTGCTTGACGCTGATGCAACCGACATGATGCAAGGCTGCTGCAGTTACGGTGCACACTTTGTCGATGACGATGATGTCCAAACTGTGGTGAAGGCGTTCGTCAACGTCAATCCCCGACACATGCAGTTTTACGACACTGCAGTGGCGAAGGGATTTCTTGATTCGGGCGAGCCTGATAGCGATGGAAACCCGGTCACGACCACGCGACTTGTCGATGACGCGTGCATCTTTTTGAACCGACCAGGCTTTGAAGGTGGCCCTGGCTGCGCCCTTCACATCGCCGCTCTCGAAGCGGGTGCCCGACCGCTCGACTGGAAACCAAATGTCTGCTGGCAAGTTCCCATGCGACTCGAGCATGCAACCGACGAAACCGGTCACGTTGTGTCACAACTTCGCGAGTGGAAACGCCGAGACTGGGGCGACGGAGGGGCTGAATTTCACTGGTGGTGCACCGAGGCACCAGAGGCGTTCTCGGCTGCTGAGCCCGTCTACCAGTCGCTACGCGATGAACTCGTCGAACTCATCGGCGACGACATCTACAAGCTCTTAGTAAATGAACTAGAGCGACCGAAGTGGACTCCACTTCCTCACCCTGTGATGCGTGCGAAGCAGCGCTAACCGACGACGTCAGAGCTCTTCTTCGTCGTCGTCATCAAACGTGACGCCATATTTCTCGGCGAGCGCTGCATACTCGTCGTCCTCATCAGAGTCAGAACGAGTGCGATCACCAAAACCCAGATCAAAGGCTCCGGGGCCAGCCTGCTTCAATTTTCGCGCTTCTTCAAAGCGACGATGTCGACCCTTCTTCACAGTAGGGCTCCCAAGTCAGTCGTTATACGGATACGAGCAGGGCGAACCGCTGCGATTCACTACTGTATCTGATCGGAGCGCAAGAGACGCAGACCAGCTGGACGGGATTGCTCCGACGGAACAAACGTCAGAGAGGCCATTCCAGTCACAAGTGCACGAATGTCGTCGCCGAGCAATTCGGCTCTCCACCCAGACGCCAACCTCGCGCTCGGATCGCCCGACAACAGCGAAATGAGATCGGCACGGGTTGCGAGCATCGCCGTGTCAACACCCTCTGTTTTCGCAACCTGCGACACCCACGCCGAAATCAGCGTTACAGCAGGTCTGAGATCACGCTCGATGTCATCGCCACCGGTCGGCACCTCCGGTGGCGGACCCGATAGACCATGTTGAACCGCTGCCAAAATTTCTGATGCAACAGCTCCTCGCTGCACGCGACCATCAACGCCACGGGCCTGCAACAACTCGGCATCGTTCTTCGGTTGCCGTTGGGCGATCCCAAGAATTGCGAGATCAGGAAGCACCTGACGCACCGGCAGATCAAGTTTCATCGCTCGACGTTCGCGCCACTCAGCAACCGCCTGAGCAACACCGCGCCCCTTACCTTTCAGCCCACGAGCGTCTTTGAGGCGCAACCACGCATCCTGCGGCTGCACTGGAGATTGACCTTTTTGGCGAAGCTCATCACAGGCCTCGAGCACCCACTCGGTACGCCCAGCCGCCTCCAACTTGGTCATCAACCGGCTCTGAATCTCGATGAGATACGCCACGTCAATCGCGGCATACCGTTGCTGCGCTTCGGTCAACGGCCGACGCAACCAGTCGGTGAGTCGATCACCTTTCGCAAGGGAGATTTTGAGTTCAGAATTCACCAGCGACGCGAGAGATGGTGTGCCGTATCCAACAAACCCGCCCGCAATCTGAGTGTCGTACAGCGTTCTCGGAATTGCGCCCACCGCGTGAGTGAGAACATCGAGGTCTTGTTGAGCGGCATGAAAAACCGCTTCCACATCAGATTCGAACAACTGCCGCAAGGGAGCAAGATCAACCGACGTCGGATCGACCAGCACGATATTTCCGTCTCCCCAGCCCAACTGAACGAGTGCTAGCGCCGGGAAGTACGTGCGCTCACGATGAAACTCGGTATCGATTGCGTATCGATCGCAGGTGAGCAACTCTTCAACGATGCGCTGAAACGACGATGTTGAGTCAACCCAGGTGAACTCGACATCGGAACCGTTGCTCACTGCCCGAATTCCGCCTCAAACCCCTCGTGGAGCCATGACATCATTCCACCGCTCACATTGGTCGCCTCGATACCTACCGACGCCATCAGCTCACACGCCATTGCGCTGCGACCACCTGACTTACAAATGACATACACGGGCCCCGAGCCGACCGAGGCGATACTCGTCGGCAAGGTTGACAGCGGCATGAGCTCAGCACCTGAGATATGAGCCTCGGCGTACTCATCTGCCTCACGCACATCAATCAGTCGAGCACCCTGAGAAAGCGCCTCTCGCAGTTCGGCGGTTGAAATTTCAGCAATCATCGATCGGAAGGCTAGCGAGAACAATTTTAAGTTACCGCTGAGAGCGCGACCGGCGCCAACGTTCAAGATCCTGTGGCGTATTGAGATTCGCCGTCGCCGCAGCATCAACGCGAAGCTCTGCCACCTGTAGTTGCGCTAAAGCCCCATGCATCGACCGCTCACCGGCACTGACTACGTGGTCAATGATCGGCAGCGCAGACTGTCTCCACCGTGCAAGAAGCGGCTGTCGAAGTTCGGCCGAAGCGACTACGACGTCAGGCGGCTCATCTGAAAACCACTGTTCAAACAGCAGAACGGTCGCTCTATCGAGACCACCCAAATCACACGCTGCGACAATCGCGTCTGAGCCAGGAAATGCCCGGAGGACCGTTGCGACTGCGAGCAAAGGCCCAGACCCAGGAGCTTCATCTGGCAAATGTTTAAGGCCCAGCGAGCGAGCAACCTCGGCAGTCCCACCGCAAGCGAGAACCGTTCGGCCATCGTTAGCTCCGAGAGCTTCAGCGACTCTCCGGCCGAGCGCTACGCCCTCAAGATCAATACGCGCTTTATCAACACCCATTCGACGCGACGCACCACCAATAAGAACTGCCGACACATAGTTCCCAGGCTCAACTGTCACGATGCAATGGCACCAAACTCTGCGGGCACACCTTTCGGATCAAGTTGCAACAAGAACAATGCGCAACGCTCAGCTTCGTCGGCCTCGCCAATCTCGGCTGCGGCGTTCTGCAACGCAAGCAAACACCGCAAAAAACCCTGATTCGACTCTTCGGCCCAACTCACATAGCCAGAACCGCGCCATCCGTTTGCTCGAAGCGCGTCAAGGCCACGGTGGTATCCGACGCGAGCCGCAGAATATTTCCACATCTGCTCACCTACACACTCGGTCAAAGCAGCCCACCCATGCAGGTCACGTGGGTGACGAGCGACAAACGATGACACCTCGGCCACCCGCAACTCTGAAGTTGCTGCAAGAGCCTCGGCGAGCTCATGACGCACTTCGGGTGCCGCTGGGGGAATCACGGTTGACGGTGGTTGAGTTGAAAGTCCAATTGGTTGCATTGCGGGATCATCTGCCATGCCACAAAGGTAGAGGGAAAGTGCCGTAACGTGACTACATGGACGCGATTCCTTTCGCTCTTGACACCAATGACGCAAAAACGATCGGAACGATCGTCATCGTTGCCTTCGTCGCCCTTGGCGTGCTGAGTGCGTGGCTGATGAAGACCATCATCCAAAAGGTTATTTTTGTTGTGATTCTCGGTGGGCTCGCGGTGTTCGTGTACTCCCAACGAACCTCCCTCGACCAATGCGTCGACGACATCACCGTTGCCATCGCTGCATCGGACCAGCAGACAGCGACATGCTCATTTGTAGGCTTTGATGTTGAACTCCCCGTGACGATCGACAACTAAGTGCAAGAAGCAGACAACTCCCCGGCCCTCCACAGCGATAAACGCAACGACCGCCGCCAACTCACCACCCTCACCGCATCCAAATCGATATCAAATTTGGCACTCCGGTGGGTCACCGCTTTTTTGCCAACCCTTGAGCGGGCCTTTTCAACAACGACAGGAACCCTCACCGGCATTCTCGGTCTCGCCGAACTCGGCGGACTTTCGACGACCCTCGTCGGGAGAACCCTCGATCGCGGCCGCCATCGGCTCATCTTTGTTGCGTCGCTGTTGCTAGTCACCGCGTCATCAGTGATTGCCCTGGGCGGATCTATCGCAACATTCAGCATTGCGATGGTGTTCCTCCTTATCGGGGTGAGCAATCTCACCGTTGCCGGCATTGCCTACATCGGCGAGCGAGTCTCGTATTCATCACGTGGGCGAGCGATCGGAACGTTCGAGACATCATGGGCGCTCTCCCTTCTACTCGGAGCGCCAATTCTCGCTTTCCTTATCGATCGGTATGGATGGCGAGCCGCCTACGTTACGCTCGCTCTTCTCAACGGACTCGCCGCTATTGCGATCTTCCGGTCAATGCCCGCTCCGAAGGTTGCGGAAGCTACGACGAAGACTTCACTATTTGGCGGCCTACCCCGGAGCGCCTGGCCGCCCCTCATCGCATCTGCCGCTGTAGCCGGAGCCGGAATGAGCATTTTCGTGGTAATCGGCACCTGGCTGTCAGATGATTACGGGCTCAGCGTGGCTGGACTAGGCGCCATTGCAACCGGAATCGGCGCCGCTGAACTCGCATCGTCATCAGCTGTCGCGGTCGTTGCTGACCGAATTGGAATCAGGCGATCGGTCGGAATCGGCGGCCTTCTACTCGGACTCGGACTCGTCGTCATCGCACTCTCGAACGATTCGGTGATCATCGCTCTCATCGGCCTCATCGTGCTCGTCATCGGTTTCGAATACGGGTTTGTCTCGTCACTTTCTCTCATGAGTGAAGCCGCTCCTCAAGCTCGAGGAACCGCAATTGCGGTCGGAAACGCAATTGCGACGATCACCAGGGCCAGCCTTATCGTCATTTCAGGGCAGTGTTACGAGCGTTTCGGGATAACCGGCTCGGCGACTGTCAGTGCCGCTGCCCTTTGCGCAGCCGCAGCTGCGCTTATTGCCGACCGACGTCGACCGGTTGGTCAATAAACGCCTGAATTGCCGCCGCAACCTCCCGAGGGTGCGAGTTCGGCCCGCCATGCCCCGCACCTTCAATTTCAAGTGACTGGCAATCTGGCAATGTTTCTTCAAGAAATTGGACGGCGCGACGGTGATGATCAGCCGCGCGCGAGCCTGACATTGCGAGCACTGGGGAAACAACATCGTCGGGCTTCCAAGGGGGACCACTGCGTAAATCACGTAGTTCGCCGACGAGCACTCGGCCCTCCGAACGACGAGAAGTTCTCGTCCGCTCGGGAAGACGCTCCCACACCTTGTTTCCGACAAGGCGCCTCATAAACGCCTCGGCAGAATCTTCAGGATTCTGCTCAGGGAAACCCTTCGATGAGTTTCCTGCCCACCACGGCTGCCACGACATCGGCATCTCATACGTGGCGATGTGCGTTACTCGACGCCCAAGACGACTCGATGCAGCAAGAACAACGTTGCCTCCGAAGCTATGGCTCACGAGCACAATCGGGCCCGTCGGAAATTCCTGCTCGACGAGATCGACGAGGTCGTCAACATTTGCCGCAACGGTGAACGGACCCTCATGCTCGCCCGACTTTCCGTAGCCTCGACGATCGAAAC
The DNA here is from genome assembly GCA_022425725.1 of Ilumatobacteraceae bacterium. Taxonomy (GTDB): domain Bacteria; phylum Actinomycetota; class Acidimicrobiia; order Acidimicrobiales; family Ilumatobacteraceae; genus Casp-actino5. The sequence continues at coordinate 13,357 of JAKMEY010000023.1, read as the reverse complement.
GCAAAATGTCGTAGCGGTCATCAAAACGACGGGCAAGCCGGCTGAGCCCCGTTGAACGATCGAGCGAGCCGTGCACCAACACCATCTGAGGGCCGCCTCTAACCCCTGTGCGGGCAAACCACACACCTCGAGTGCTCATCATGCGACTTGCACCACCCGCAACACATCGGCTGCCGCAGATGAATTGCTTCCTGGGGCACCTGCAAGCACAAGCACTGTGTCTCCATGACGAATTCGGCCTTGTTGCACCGCTTTTTCTACGGCGTACCAGACCATTTCGTCGGTCGACTCGTACACATCGACCGGCATCGGGTCAACACCCCATGAGAGTCGCAGCGAACGAACGACCGTCTCATCGGGCGACAATCCGATGAGGGTAGCTTCGGGTCTGAACCTCGCCATCGCCCGAGCGGTTCGACCCGACTGTGTGCAGCAGAGGATTGCCGTCGCACCGATATCTCGCGCCGCTTGACTCGCAGCGTTTCCGAGTGCAGCGGTGATCCGATCTTCGACAGAATTCCAGTTTCCGCGCTGATGACGACCGAGTCGCGCTGCCCAGCCGCGGTAACTGGCTTGCCGCTCGGCGCGGGCCGCAATTTTCGACATCGTCTCAACAACGATGACCGGGTGATGGCCAACAGCAGTCTCCCCCGACAACATGACCGCATCGGTTCCATCGAAGACTGCATTGGCAACGTCGCTTACCTCCGCCCGAGTTGGCACTGCAGCAGAAACCATCGACTCAAGCATCTGCGTCGCCGTAATCACCGGAACGCCCCGCTCAACGCACTCACGAATGATCATCTTCTGAAGATGTGGAACCTCTTCAAGCGGACAGTCAATACCGAGATCACCACGTGCCACCATCACCCCATCGGAGGCCGACACAATGTCGGTGAGAGCCGCAAGCGCAGCACTCGTCTCAATTTTCGCAATGAGTTGAGCCCGATTACCCACCACCTTGCGGACCTCATCAATATCACGCGCAGTGCGAACAAACGACACGGCGATGAACTCGACCCCTGCTGCTGCCATCTGCTCGGCAAAGAGCAAGTCATCAGGTGTTGGTGTCGACGCTGACAAACGTTCCGAAGGCACATGAACCCCAGGAGCTCCCTGCACGCGACCGCCAGTCACCACCTGCGCGATCACCGACTGAACGCCAGCTGAGGTGACCCGCAACATGATGTTGCCGTCACCAAGAACCACCTGATCGTCTTCAGCGAGCCCGGAGAACAGCCCGGCAACGTTTACACAGATCTCATCGCCCGAACTTGGGCGTTCGGCCTCGCTGAGCGTAACTTCGGCACCTGGCATCATCTCGACACCGCCCTCAGGAAATGGACATACCCGGATTTTTGGACCGGGCAGATCAGCAAGAACTGCGACCTCATGACCGGTCATCTTTGAGGCCTCGCGCACACGTCGAAGCCGATCAAGATTGCCCTCTATCTCCCCATGAGACAAATTGATGCGAAAGACGTCAACGCCGGCGTACAAAAGATCGGAGATCGCCGACACCGAATCACTCGCAGGCCCGATCGTGGCCACAATTTTCGTTCGCCGACTCACCATTCGCTCTCTAGTGTGGCAGAACGCTCAAACGCATGCACGGCAACAGGTCCTCAGTAATCGCGCCAATAAGTGGCGGCCTATCTGCGAAGGCCCAACACACCGCCCCTTGATCTTCCACGACGGTCAGCTTCGAGGCACATCTCGCCACGCAGCACCGTGGTAGGGGTCAGGCTCTCGGGGTAATCCGAGAACCCGTTCACCAACGATGTTGCGTTGAATTTCGCTCGTACCACCCTCGATCGAGTTTGCACGTGTGCGAAGAAATTGGACGATCCACTCGTTGGCCTCAACGTCGGCAGAATCCCAGGCAATGGCATCGGCACCAAACAGCCCCATTGCGATCTCTTGCAGACGCTGGTTCGTCATCGCTTTCGCAATCTTGGTGATCGAACCTTCTGGCCCAACCGGCTGGCCCGACCGAGCCCGATCGCGAGCCCTCTGCGCTGTCCACGCCAATATGCGGTCGGCGGTAAACGCTGCCATCAGCACCTGACGAACCCTGTCATCGCCCGTCAAACCACGCCGCTGAGCCATCTGCAGTACCTCAGAAAACGGTTTCCCGCCGAGAATCTCATCACTCGACTTTCGTTTCTTCCGAACCCCCGACAGCGCATGCCGCTCCGCACCGAGAGTCGTCATCGCCGCCTTCCATCCATCGCCAATCGGCGAAATGCGATCGCAATCTGACACACGAACATCGGTGAGAAAGACCTCGTTGAACTCAACTTGGCCAGCGATATTTACTAACTGCCGTACCTCAACTCCCTGAGCACGCATGTCGAGACCGAAGTAGGTGATACCGGCATGCTTTGGAGCCGCCGGATCAGTGCGAGCAATGAGCATTGCCCGCTCCGCCTCGTGTCCGAAGGTCGTCCACACTTTCTGGCCATTAACCACCCACTCGTCTCCGTCTCTCACCGCAGTCGTCGCGAGCGACGCCATGTCTGACCCAGCCCCAGGCTCAGAAAACAACTGGCACCAGCGTTCCGTTCCTGTGAGTAACGGCGGAAGCAGCCGGCGTTTTGTCTCATCGCTTGACCATTGTTGAATCGTTGGGGCAGCGAGCGGGAGTCCCGAACCGCGAGGTACGTGAGGAACTTCCCACAGTGCGAGCAATGTGAGCGCTGATCGAGCATCGTCACGGGAGAGACCTCTTCCACCATGCTCGACGTCGTAATGGGGAGCCACCCAACCAGCTGATCCGAGTTGAGCGACAATGTCAGGGTTGTGAAGCCCCGACTTCAGTTGTTGAAGTGTTGCCTCATCAGATGACTGGACCGCTTCCCACCAACCCAACGGCAACATCGAGAACAGCAACTCCTCAAGTTCATCACGACCCCGGAAATCCTGAACCTCTGTTGTTGGACCGGCTACGAGACTCATCGGCCACCACTGCGCATTCGTTCTGCCATATCGTCGGGTCGCCCATGAGGCATCTCACGCTCGTTGAGTAGCGCTGCGACGCGAGAACCCTCAAAGCGATCGGAGATGAGACGCTTGACAATGCGGTTCGTTCCCGCCGAGTTTGCAGCAATTTCAGCAGCGAGCGCCGTCACCGCATCAGAGAGCTCACCCTCGGGCACACAACGATCAACAAGTCCGATCTCTGCCGCCTCGCGACCACTAATTCGTCGGCTTGTGAACATCAACTCTTTTGCAGTCGATACACCGACTCGTTCCGGCAGGCGAATAGACATCCCCCAAATTGGTACGAGCCCCCACTGTCCGTGAGTGTCGCCGAGCCGGGCGGTCTCATCAGCAATAAGAAGATCGCAGGCGAGCGCAAGTTCGAGGCCACCCGTGTAACAGTGTCCATGCAGCTGCACGATCGTTGGTTGCGGCAAACGTTCGAGAGCGTCAACGGTCTCCGGCTCAAAATGCTTGCTCGGAGCCCTCTCGTGGCTCGCTATCGCTTCAAGATCATGACCGGCACAAAACGCACGACCCGACCCCGTCAACACCACGCACTTGACCGAACTGTCTTCGGCGATCTCGTCGAGATGTTGGCGTAACTCGACAAATACCGACGGGTTGAGCGCATTGAGTTTGTCGGGCCGATTGAGCGTCAATGTTGCAACACCATCGGCATCGCTACGAAGTACAAGGGCAGATGTCATACGGACCTCTCAGATTCAAGGTGTGGGGCGTAGGCAATGTTGCCGTCGGCTGATCGATACACATGCCCCGCAGTCGGAGGCGGGAAATGTGTCCCTAGAACGAGCGTCGTTCCATCAGCGACACGATCGATGATCGCTCGGCGGGTTGAAATCGCCTGGTCAACGTTGAAGTCGAACCGATCTGCGGAGATCTCCGGGCGAAGGAACTGGATTGGAGTGTGCACCATGTCACCGGTGATCAGTGCCCGCTCGCCATTCGAGACGATCTCAACTGACACGTGTCCAGGTGAATGACCTTCCGTCGAGAGCAATGCAATGTGTTTAGTGATGCGGTGATCGGATGCAACCGGCGTGAGACACCCCGCGCTCACCAACGGTTCGACAGAAACGTCAGCGATGCCAACATGGTCATGATCGGAGAACGTCTCGAACTCAACCTCACTCACGACGTACTTCGCACGGGGAAATGTCGGCACGAGTTCACCGGTGTGATGATCACGCTTTGTATTCCACCCAACATGATCAAAATGCAGATGGGTGCAGACCACGACATCAACAGCCGAGAGCCCGCCCTCGATCGACTCTTCTAGCCGTTCGAGAAAATGGGGGTCTTGCGGCAACGGTCGGTCGCCATGGGCACCCACACACGTATCGACCACCACTGTCGATGAGCCGTCGATGATGACAAACGAGTGAATCGACAACAACATCCGGCCGTCGTCGACAACAAAGGGGTTGATCCATGGGCGGTGTTCGTCAACAACTTCAGGGGTGATTCCGCTGCATATCGAACCATGTGGCACAGCCGTCACTCTCGCCTCTACCCGACGAATCGTGACATCGCCGACTTGCCACTGAAGGTCGTCTTGCCCGCCCACGCCCAAAACCCTACGACGGAGCCCCACGGCACTACGAGCCGCTCCCCACTCGGCCGCAGATGTATGCGCTCGAACAGCACACTAGAAGCCAATTCGTCAACCGCACATAGACTTCGCTCACCAATCAGGTGCGCAGCAGCACCTCTTGGCCATTCACGTTTTTCGCACGAGGATTTCCAACTCTGATGACACAGACTTCACACATGTTCGCCATTGAAGACTGCATGAGACTGCTTGACGCCTCGCCGTCGCCATTTCATGCGGTTGCCGAATGCTCGACACGGCTCACCGCCGCCGGCGCATCAGAATTGTCGCTCGCAGACGAATGGGACAGCTCATCGGTCGATGGGTTCCGATTCGTTCGCCGTGACGGTGCACTCATCGCCTGGAAAGCGCCAACGACGTCGGCTCCCGCACCCGACATGTTGCTCGTTGGTGCTCACACCGATTCACCGTGTTTCAAACTCAAACCGAACCCTGACGTTCAGCACCACGGGTGGCGTCAACTGGCCGTTGAGGTCTACGGAGGGATTCTCAACAACTCATGGCTCGATCGCGATCTGGGTCTCGCCGGACGAGTTGTGAATGATTCCGGCGAGACCACCCTCGTACGAACCGACGCGATCGCACGTATCCCACAACTTGCGATTCATCTGGATCGCGGCGTCAACGATGGGCTTCGCCTTGACCCTCAGACCCACCTCATGCCGATCTGGAGCGTCGACCAAGTGGGAGAGTCGGTTGTTGAACACTTACAGCACCTCTCCGGTTTCGAGTCAATTGCATGGTGGGATATTTCGCTATTCGACACTCAGCCAGCGTCTCGTCTCGGCTCAGCACGTGAACTGCTTGCATCGGGCCGACTTGACAATCTCGTCTCGTGCTGGGCTGCGGTTGCGGCACTTTCAGCCACTTCGCATACCGATCAATTGCAAATGATCGTGCTGAATGATCATGAAGAGGTCGGGTCAGCGAGCACCACCGGAGCGGGAGGACCAACACTTGAACAGGTGCTCACCCGAATCGTTGCCGCGCGAGGTGGCTCCAGTGCTGACCTCGCCCGGGCTCTCAGCCGATCGATGTGTATTTCGGCCGACAACGCGCACGCGCTTCACCCGAATTACCCAGACCGACACGACCACGGACACGCCCCACAGGTCAATAAAGGACCCGCCATCAAACTCAATGTCAATCAGCGGTATGCGACATCATCAATAACCGCTCAGCGATACGCAGCCATCTGCGAACAGGCAGGCCTTCCCACCCAAGTGTTCTCCTCAAAGAACAACATCCCGTGTGGGTCGACGATCGGGCCGATCACGGCAACCCGCCTCGGAATCGACACCATCGACATCGGAGTTCCACAACTCTCAATGCATTCGGCGCGCGAACTCTGCGGGGTTGACGACCCGGTCACGCTCGCTCAGTCGTTCGTTGCATTCTGGTCGTGAGATGACTCCAGTGGGTACGACCAGCCCACCCCTACCATCGACATGTCAAACAGCCGTTGAAGTTCTGCATGCAACGCCGCGCTTTGCGCAGCAATCGCACTTCTTGGGACACGGCTACCCTCACCAACGGGAACATTCGGGTACAACGCCTCTCCAATCACCACGCGAACCTTGCGCGGGTAGATGAATTTGGCCGACTTCGGCATCACTCGCTCAGAGCCGCCGATTCCCACAGGAATAATCGGAACTCCTGCTTTCAGCGCGATGTATACAGCGCCGTCGAACATCGGCTGAACGACCGGACCAGACTTACGCTCACCCTCTGGATACAGCACTAGCGGTTCACCGGCTTCAAGGACGGTCACGGCTCGCTTCATCGCTTCTCGGTCTGCAGAGCCTCGGGTTACAGGGATCGCACCGAGCGATGAAAGCACCCAACCGAACCATTTCGATGACCACATCGAATCTTTTCCAAGGAACCGCAGTCTGCGAGTGGTAAGGGCACCCGAAATCGGGGTGTCGATATACGAGCGATGCACCGGAGAAAGAACATAGGCGCCAGTCGCAGGCAGATTTTCTCGCCCAATGATTGACATTCTCGTATACACCCGTATGCCACCCGACACAATGAGACGCCCAAAGCGATAGAACACTTTTGAGGGCAACGTCTGGCCAACAAAATGAGTGTCGTACCTTGTCATGTGATCAGCCTTGCACTCTCCAAAGAACGTCTGCAACGACATCATCGATCGACATCTCACTCGTATCGATGACAATTGCCTCTGCAGAAATACTCAGAGGGGATGCTTCACGGGTCTCATCTCGGCGATCTCGCTCAGCAATCGAGGCCTCAACAGCGTCGACGTCGCCGCCAGATTCGGCAACACGACGTTCCGCTCGAACCCGCGGTGACGCCGTCACAAACAGTTTGAGATCAGCGTCTGGGAGCACCACAGTCGTGATATCACGTCCCTCAACCACCCCAGCTCCACGGTTGCGAACCCAGGCTCTCTGCAGTTCCACCAAGATGCTTCGAACCTCGGGATTCGCCGCCACCGAACTCACCCCCGAGGTCACCTCCGGGCCCCTGATCGCCGACGTCGCATCCACTCCGTCAACTACGACCCGATCGACACCGACATCGAGCTCAAGTTGGCCGCACACCTCGATGACAGCGCGCGCATCGGCTGGATCGATCTCTCGAGCAAGCACTCCAAAGGTGACCGCTCGGTACATCGCTCCAGTATCGAGGTAGTCAACGCCAAGTTCGGCTGCGACTCGACGCGCAACCGTGCTTTTGCCTGCGCCAGCGGGACCATCGATTGCAATGATCACCGCAAGTTCACCAACTCGTTCCGAGTGGGCGGCCTTCTTCGTATCCGGCGTGACTCTGCACTCCTACGACCGCTCGCTCATGAAACTCTGGAATTGTTCCCGCACCCGCATAGGTGCACGATGATCGCACGCCAGCAACGATCTGATCGATGATGTCTTCGACTCCGGGTCGATGTGTATCGAGGTACATCCGCGAGGTGCTAATTCCCTCTTCAAACAGTTCTTTCCGAGCGCGCTCAAGCTCATCGTCGTCGCGACTGCGGTTTTTCACCGCGCGATTCGACGCCATACCGAAACTCTCCTTGTAGAGACGTCCATCGGTATCGCGCTGCACATCGGCAGCAGACTCGTAGGTGCCAGCAAACCATGATCCAAACATGACGTTTGCCGCCCCGCCGGCCAGCGCAAGCGCAACGTCTCGAGGGAAACGCACACCACCGTCAGCCCAAATGGTTCCGCCGAGTCGGGCAGCCTCATCAGCGCACTCAACAACGGCGGAGAATTGAGGTCGGCCAACACCAGTCATCATTCGAGTCGTACACATCGCACCCGGACCAACACCCACCTTCACGACGTCTGCTCCCGCTTCGATGAGATGCCGTGTTCCCTCTTCGGTGACGACATTTCCCGCAACAATTTTCATTTCAGGAACCGCCGCACGAACCTGTTCAACCACCTCGATCATCTTCGATTGATGTCCGTGTGCCGTGTCGACAACGAGCACATCAACACCCATTGCTGCAAGTGCCTTCGCTCGACCGGCGGGGTCAGCATTAATTCCCACTGCCACCGAAATGAGTAGCCGCCCGTCGGCATCAACCGCCGGACGATAAATCGTCGATCGAAGGGCGCCCTTTCGTGTCATCACCCCGATGAGCCGGCCATCCCCGCCGACGACCGGGGCAACTGAAAGGCGTTGCTCACCGAGTATGTCAAATGCCGAGGGAGCGTCGATGCTGTCGGGAAGCGTCACCAACTCTCGAGACATGACATGACGCACCTGTGTGAATCGATCGAAACCAGCTGCATCTTCCTCGGTGAAAATGCCGACCGGACACCCGCTGTCATCGACGACGACGATTGCGTCGTGCGCTCGCTTGTGAATCAGTTGCAGGGCATCACCAATGGTGTTGCCGGGGGTCAGCGTGATCGGAGTCTCGAAAAGAGGGTGACGCGCCTTCACCCAGCTCACCACCGATTCGATGACATCGGTTGGGATGTCCTGAGGAAGCACCGTGATGCCGCCGCGACGAGCAACAACCTCGGCCATACGGCGCCCTGCAACCGCCGTCATGTTCGACACCACAATCGGAATCGTCGTTCCGATGCCATCGGGGGTCGAAAGATCGACGCCAAAGCGAGATCCAACCGTTGAAAAGCTTGGAACCATGAACACGTCGTTGTACGTGAGGTCGTGGGCGTTATTCGGGTGCAGCATTCGCATGAGGTCCTCCTCGGACGGCGCAATAATGCTAACCCTCTACGCAAAGAGGCCAACGCGACACCATGCATTTCCCTCGAAGAAATCCGTCTAAGGTCATCACCTATGGCTGAAACCATCGACAACACCCCCGTGATGTGCGTGCACGGATGGGGAGGATCATTTACAACGACGTGGGAGCGAAACGGATTCACCGCCCTTCTCGCAGATGCTGGGCGTCCTGTGATCGGAGTTGATCTCCTCGGCCATGGCGAAGCCCCAAAACCGCACGAGCCAGAGGCTTATGCAGATCTCACGACCCGAGTAGTTGATGCACTCCCCGACAATGGAACAGCGATCGACGCCGTCGGCTTCTCAATGGGAGCGCTGACCCTCCTTCGAACCGCAACGGAACATCCGGGCGCATTCAGACGGCTCGTTCTTGCCGGCATCGGGAAAAACGTGTTCGAACGCGACAACGACCGAACTGCGAAGATCGTGGCAGCAGTCGATGGAAACGGTGACCCAGAAGACAACGTCTCTCGGCTCTTCGCTCAGTACGCAGGTCAGGCAGGCAATGACTCGGCTGCGCTGTCTGCAGTGCTGAAACAACCCCAACGAATTCGTCTCACCGACGAATCGCTGGCCGGCGTCAACTGCGAGATCCTCGTCATCGTTGGCGACAAAGATTTCGTATACCCGGCCGACCAACTGGTCGACGCCCTCCCGAACGCTCAGGGAACAGTGCTGAAGAACGTCGACCACTTTGCAACTCCTGAGTCATTCGATTTCGTTGATGCTGTCCTCGAATTTCTTGACGCAATTCCAACGTGACCAATCAACCAATCGGCATCTCATCAGACCCATCTCGGGCGGTCGAGGTGCTCCGCAATGGAGGTCTCGTCGCGATCCCCACCGAAACCGTGTACGGACTGGCCGCCGACGTGACGATGCCGGAGACAGTTGAGCGAATTTTCTCGACCAAAGATCGGCCCACCGGGCATCCGCTCATCATCCATGTCGCTCATCTTGAGATTGCAGAACGGTGGGCTGATCTCAGTTCACCCACCGCCCAGATCCTCGCCACAACGTGCTGGCCAGGGCCGCTTACCCTGCTCGCCGAGCGACGCCCGCAAGTTCCTGACACCGTGACGGGCGGCCGGCCAACTGTCGGCATTCGCGTGCCAGCCCACCCGCTCACCCAACAACTCCTCGCCGAACACGGAGGGGCGATCGCCGCCCCGTCTGCGAACAGATTTGGGAAAGTCAGTCCCACCACCGCCCAACATGTCATCGACGACATTGGCAATCACCTTGACCCAGATCGCGACCTCATCCTTGACGGCGGCCCGTGCGGGGTTGGCGTTGAAAGCACCATCATCGACATCACGACCAACCCTGCGCAGCTCCTCCGGCCGGGCGGCATCTCGGCCGAGACCATCGCAGAACTTATCGGCGATGTCAATGAGGCCTCCGGCCCCTCACGAGCAGCGGGCATGATGGTCTCGCACTACGCCCCGCAAACCAAGATGATGCTTGTTGAACCAGGCGATCCGCTTCCCGACACGGCATCTGATGAGGTGTACATCATCGACTGCACGCAAGATCTTGTGAAGGCGGCCCACGAGCTCTACTCAGAACTAAGAGCCGCTGATGCCACAGGAGTATCGCTAATCGTCGCCCTGATGCCACCAAAGGAAGGGCTCGGAAATGCTCTACGCGACCGGCTCACCAAGGCCGCTGCTGATCAGGGTCGAGGGTCTGCCAGTCAAGTTGGTTGAGTTGATCGATCCAGACATCACGAATTGCCTCGATATTCACTCCTCGCAGAGACTCTCCAGTCACTGACACAGTCACCGTCGTCGCTCCGGCATCGGGAACCAACTCGAGGCGACACCAGACCGAGTACGGATCATGCATATCGATGTCGAGCAGATACGGCGGGTCTTCATCAATGATCTCTCCAACCCAAGATGCAACAATTCGGAGCGCTTCACAAGCCTCGACCGGCAGCACGTCGATGGTGAACGAAGGATGGTCTCGCTGCACCGGTTGCTGGAGTGGTGGTGTTGCCCGAGTCGAGTTAGCAGTTGGGTCAACGACGATGTGTTCGTCAACGTAGGCGAGGGCAATGTCGCCTGACCGGTTGACTTCGGCCATCAATTCCGGGTTGCCGCCTTGGCGATCAGGGTGGAGTTCGCGGGCGAGCCGACGACGAGCGGCGATGACCTCCGAACGTGTGGCTCGGCCTTTTTGAAGACCCAATCGAGCAAACGCAGTGTCGACCTCGCGTTTCGTTGACATGGCTAAGGAACCAGGCTCACCGCTGGCCGAGAGGTATCCAGCAGGAGTTGAGTTGTGGCCACGTAGAGCAATGACGCGCCCGCAACGTGAGCAAGCACAAGTAACTCAGGGACGCCCGTGAAGTATTGGACGTATCCGATGACCGCCTGCATCAATGCGACCGTCAACCACTTCGTGAACCCCGCTTGCAGATGTCGCTGATCTTGGGCTGACGCTCGAAGACGAATCACCAAGACAACTGAGGCGATGAGCGTCGCAATCACACTCGCTCCGTGAATTCGGGCAACGGTTGAAATATCAACATTCAAACGAACAGCGTTCTCATCACCAGCGTGAGGTCCTGCTCCGGTCACCACCGTTCCCGTCACCACCGCCACCGTGACGCCAAGCGCAATAACTCGCACCAGCATCGTCGAAGGCCCCGATGACACCTGCTCACGCTCGACACCATCAGGTTCGCTCGCACGACGCACGAGCACGGCGCCTGCCGAAATCAACGCCATCGACAGCAACAGGTGCCCCTGCACTGCATAGGGGTGCAGGTCAACCCAGACCGTAATCGCACCAAGGAATGCGTTCGCAAAGACACCCACCACCAGCGACCACGACCACCACACCAGGTCTCGCCGACGTGGAGACCGCACATACGAGCCCAACACCGCAGCCGCCACAGCCACCACGACGACACCGGTCAACAGCCGATTCACTTGCTCGATTGCCGCATGAGCAGAGGAGACATCAATGAGCTTCTCGCTGTTGCAATTTGGCCAATCATCACAACCCAAACCACTGTTGGTGAGCCGAACCGCAGCCCCAGTGATAATGATGCCGATCAACGCAATCAACGCAAAATACGTTGAGCGCTGATATGCCGAAGGCTGCAACCGCATGGTTCGATGCTACGACTGAGAACCTTGAGCGCGCCAAGGGGCCTACGAAATTACTGCCGGTTGCTCATCCAGCACCGTCGCCTCGTCAGCGGGTGCGTTCACTCGGTGACAAATGCTCGACGTTAGAGAGTTTGACCAAACTGAACGAATGCACGTCACCGACCTTCATTGACTCGAGTCGCGAGATGGAGGTATGCATCAACACAAACCGGTCAAATTCCCATGGGGTGGGCATCAGGCCCAACATATGCCCAATTGACACCGTGTTCGTTCCCGCATGAGCGACGAGAAGAATGCGCTTCCCTGGGGCATCCATCTCCCACACCGGAAGTTCATCATCACCTCGACGAATACCTCGTTCAGCAAGAAACATCTCCACACCAAGATGAATGCGATCGACAAACGACCGAACCGACTCGCCGTCTTGTAAGCCATGCCAACGCTCGGCAGGTGGGCGCTGCCTAAGTTCTGCATACGCCTGCTCAGCTTTTTCCACCGGAGTTCCAGCCCAGCCCGGATCCCGAATCTCTTCAAGCCACGGCGCGATCACCTCTTGACGGCCAAGTCGCGAAAGAAGCGGCGCGGCAGTTTGCCGAGCCCGAGTGAGCGGCGACACAAGAATCTCATCAAATGACTCACTCTCAAGAGCATCAGCGAGCCGTTCAGCCTGCCGGTGACCCAAATCGGTAAGCGGAGGGTCGACAACATTCAAGCCACCCTTCACCCACTCGGGTTGTCCGTGACGAACGAGCACAATCTCCATCGCAATAGACGGTACCGTGCGAGTGTGGATAGCCCTCAAGGCTGGTACCCAGACCCTCTGGGACGCTACGACTATCGCTGGTTCAACGGCACGTCATGGACCGCCGACGTCTCCACCGACGGTGCGCGCCACGTCGATCCGCTCGGCAGCACCTCACCACCACAGGCAAAACGCCGCAAATGGCCTTGGCTTATGTTGGCGGTAGCCCTCATGCTCACCATTCCGGCGGTGACCCTCGGGCGGGCAGTGCAGCGATTCATCAGCCCGAACCCGCATGAAGTTGTTGTCGCTCAGTGCTCGACAGATGGCACCAACATCAGCATCGCCATCGACATCACCAATCTTGGGGACGACACATCACCGTTCTCAATCTTCGTGGAGATCGTCGGTGAACCACTTCGCCAAGTCGTGAGAAGCGCCACGCTGACGACCGACGGCGTTCGCCCTGAGCGTTCAGCTCGAGTGACAGCTCGCTTGCCGACTACCCAGCAAAATGTTGAATGCGTCATTGTCGCTGTGGGCGGGGAACTGCCATTTGGAATCGACCTTGGGCCCGTCGAGCCAATCCGAATGAATGCCCCCTAACGTAGGAGGCATGGAGACACCCCCCTCGTCGCCAACCCC
>JAKMEY010000015.1 GCA_022425725.1 Ilumatobacteraceae bacterium | reverse complement strand
CTCGCATCTTGATGTGAGCGTGCTCGGCCAGACAGCGGAGGGGTTCTGGGACCTCACCGCAGTCTGCGGCCGAGTCCGTAAGGGCCTTTTGGAGCGGATGACGGGAATCGAACCCGCGTTCTCAGCTTGGGAAGCTGATGTTCTGCCATTGAACTACATCCGCAGAAGAGCTCAGATTAGCGGCTCATCATTGAGTGGCCCCACGTAGAGACACTGCGGGAGCACTAAGATTCGGTTCGTGATTTTGTCTGACCAGACGATTCGTGAACAATTAGCAGCGGGTCGCATCGTGATCGACCCGTATGACGACTCGCTGGTACAACCCTCATCAATTGATGTGCGTATTTCTCATCTGTTTCGAGTATTCCGAAATCACACCGCTGGTGTCATCGACGTGAAGAGCGATATGACCGGCCTCACCGAACTCGTCGAGATGCCCGAAGATGGTTCAGAGCCGTTCATGTTGCATCCGGGCGAGTTCGTGCTCGGTTCGACCCTCGAGCGTGTCGGAGTTCCTGACGATCTCGTTGGCCGCGTGGAAGGTAAGTCGAGTCTGGGTCGTCTCGGGTTGCTCATTCACTCAACTGCTGGGTTTATCGACGCCGGGTTTGATGGTCACATCACGCTCGAGTTGGCGAATGTCGCCTCACTTCCGATCACGCTCTACCCAGGAATGAAGATCGGGCAGGTGTCCTTTATGCAGATGACGACACCGGCGGAAAACCCGTATGGCAAAGGTGCCCGTGGTTCGAAGTATCAAGGCCAGCGCGGTCCGACGCCGAGCCGTTACTTCGAAAACTTCAACAACAGCTGACGGTTAACGCTTTCTACGCCGTGGTGACGGCTCACCTCTTAGACTCGTCACATGACTTCACCAATAACCGTTGTGACCGGTGCAAACTCAGGCATCGGTCGTGCGACCGCAGTGCATCTGGCAGCCAAAGGCCACACGGTCTACGGAACAGTTCGTTCAATTTCAAAGGCCGACAAATTGCAGGCGATGGCCGCCGATGCTGGTGTGACAATTGAACTTGCCGAACTCGATGTGGCTGATGGTGATTCAGTCCGTCAGGGATTTGACGACATCATGAATCGAGCCGGACGCGTCGACAACCTCGTCAACAATGCTGGCGTTGGGGGAAATGGTGTCGTCGAAGAGACATCGCCGAAAGAGTTCCTTGATGTGATGAATGTTGACCTGTGCGGAGCCGTGCGGTGCTCACAAGCGGTCCTCCCACAGATGCGTGAGCGAGGCTCGGGCTCCATCATCAACATCACTTCGGTCGCTGGTTGCTTTGGAGCTATTGCTCAAGCTCCCTACGTGGCCTCAAAGTGGGCGCTCGAAGGTGTGAGCGAAGAACTTGCGCTTGAGGTTGCTCCGTTCGGTATTCGAGTAGCGATCATCGAACCAGGTGTGACGAAGTCAGCGATTTTTTCAAAGAACACTGAGGCTCCGAACGTTTCAGGAGCCTACGACCAGCAGTACGGCCGGATGTTCGGCTTCTATGCGGCTGGTATTCGTCAGGCGACCCCGGCAGAAGAGGTTGCTGAGGTCATCCATCATGCGATTCATACCGATTCGCCACAGTTGCGATATGCGGTGAGTTGGGCTGCAAAGGGAATTATCGACGGCAAAGCAAAGATGGGGCCCAACGATTGGGCAGAACTCGGAGCGATTGCCGACGATGCCGGCTATGCCACACGATTCGGGGAACTGTTCGGCGTCGACATTTCAGCAGCCGAGTAGACGCCGCCGCGTCACCCCAACACGGTGACGCCGAGAATTCCGATAAGCACGAGCCCGCTCGCAACAAACTCACTTCTGCGATGCTGCTGTCGGAGCCACACCCGCGAGACAGCGAACGTGAGCAGTAATTCAAGTTGGCCGAGCGAACGCACTTTCGTAGCCGTTTCCATGCTCATGGCAATTGCCCACGCCGCTGAACCACCCACCGACATCGCCCCAACGGGCAGTGTGCGTCTCCAGTGCCGAAAGATGATGCCGATCGACTCGGGCTCTCTCACGCGAATCCAAATTCCGTTCACGATGGTTTGAGCGGTGTTCATCGCCGCAAGCGTGATAAGCCCGCGAACCAGGGCAGGGTGTTCGCCGAGACTTGTTGACGCCCACCTGATGCCAACTGACGCAAGCGCAAATCCGGCGCCAGCAAGAACGCCTGCTTGAGCGGCGCGGTCACGATGAGCAATGAGTTGACGAAGTGGCGTGTCAGATGGGTTCGCAAGTTTGACGACGCCGACTACCACCGCAATCACTGAGACCCAGCCCCACAATTGAAGTGGCTCGCCAACGATGACAGCCGAAAACACTGCGACCTGAATGACCTCGGTTTTTGAGTACACCGTGCCGATAGCGAAGTCACGGCGGTCAAAGGCTGTGAGTAGCGCAATCGTTCCGACGATTTGCGCGAGGCCGGCGGCGGTGACGATGAACCAAAAGCGCACAGGGATTGTTGGCATACCGTCTGCCGACCACCAGATGGCAAGCATGCAGGCTGAAATCGATAGTGGTGCGCCGAGGATGTAGCGCACATAACTTGCTGCATTGACAGAAAGATCAGGTCGCAGTCGTGCTTGGGCGGCAGTTCGCAGAGTTTGGAAGATCGTGGCGAAAAAGGTGACGGCGATCCACATGCGACTATGACCATATTCGCACGATGTTGGTTGCGACCGAGCGGGCGCCAACAAGGCGCAGTAACGCCCGCTTCGCTGGCGAAACAGTTATCGAAATACGCTCCGCATAGAAAGCGACGTCTGTTGAGCGCAGCGTCAGACACGTAGCGGGGTAGTCACATGGTGTACGAAATCAAAGATCAAGATGTCACTCCACCAGAGCCGAATGCTGATGACATCCGCTCGTCACGCAATGATGCAGCGGGCGCATTTGCGATTGCTCTGATCACTGCAGGACTTATTTCCGCCATAATTTTCTTCCAAATTTTGTGAACTTCACCCGCGTCGGCCGGCGGTTCCGACTAGGTCGCTGAGAAAGAAATGAGCCCGACCCAGTGCCTCCGAAAAGACGCTGAGCCGGGCTCGGGTTTCAGTTATTGGGCAATGCCCGATGTGTTACGGGGCGATTCCCTGTGCGAGGTCACCGACGTCGAAGAATTCGTTGTCGATTGGCACAACTTCTCCGTTGGAGAGTTGGCTGTAGACGACGCTCCGGTTGAACAGACGGGAGTAACCATCCAGTCCGTCGGTCCACTCTTGAGTGAAGTCAATGACCGGCACCATTCCGTTGAGGTCGAGGTTGCTCGTGTTGCTCGCAGCCTCGAAGAATGAAGCAGCAGTCACTTCGCCTTCGATGGCTGATGCAATCTGGGCGAAGCCGATGTATGCGGCCCATGTTCCGAGACCACCGAGGCTGTTGAAGTCGTTTGCCTCTTGATCGATGTTGTTCTTCTCGAGTGCGGCGCGGTAGTCGGCCCATGGATCAGTCGAGATGTCTGGGTACATGCCCGAGATGATGTTGCCGTCGGTGACGTCCTCAGCACCCACCGCTGAGATGTTGTTGAGGTTGCCCTGAGGACCGTACTGCTGCACGTCAGACCCTGACTGCTGCATTGCGGTGTTCCAGGTGAGGAACGGGCCCTCGGACAGAACGATCACCATGCAGTCAACACCGGTGGTTGCTTGTGCAACTTCAGCTGAGTAGTCAGGCGCAGCGTTTGGAATGACCATCACGTCGTTGAATTCGCGACCGTAAGCAGCCATGGCGTTTTCCATTGGGCCCTGGAAGATTGCGTCGGCACCTTCAACAATGACGGCGTTAATTGCCTCGCAGCCATCTTCGACGGCCTGGCGAACCATTCCGACTGCGTACATCGGCTGGTTACCGATGTTGAACGAGTGCGGTGACGTCAGTTCAGATGGTGAAATCGGACAGCATGCCCCGAACCACGTGATGTCTGATTCGGCGACGACAGGAACGATTGCCTCTGCAAAGTAGGTGAACGAACCAACTATTGAGACGACACCTTCTTCGACGGCGTCACGTGCGCACGTCGCGGCAATCGCCGGGTCGAACTGTTCGTCACAGACGATGACTTCAAGTGGTCGGCCATTAATGCCGCCATTTGAGTTGATGTGATCTGCTGCGATTTCTGCAGCGATCTTGATGTTTTCGTATGTTGGGCCATTTGCGTTCAACGTGGTGACCGTCATCAACTTGATGGGTTCGCCTGTTGGCTC
>JAKMEY010000082.1 GCA_022425725.1 Ilumatobacteraceae bacterium | reverse complement strand
AATGTGCGCAGGTGATCCGAGTTGCAATCGTGCTGTGCGACGACCTAGGTCGTCGAATTTCAACGGAGTACGCGCCGTACGAAACGCTGTATGCCGAGTTTCTCAACTTGGCCGCACCCGACGTTCTGGAGACCTCGGTTTTCCGTGCCCATAAGGGTGATCTTCCCGACGATGTCACATTGTTTGATGCAGTCGTCATCGGCGGCAGTCGCGCCAGTGTGTACGAACCGCATGACTGGATCCCACCTTTGCTGTCAGTCGTACGTTCCTCACTTGAGAGTGACATGTCGACCTGGGGAATCTGTTTCGGGCATCAAGTGGTCGCAGCAGCGATGGGCGCCGACGTCGGCCCCTCGACCACTGGGTGGAATCTCGCTGCGCAGAACTACGAGGTTCTTAGCGGACCGCATGCAGATTCAACCGACCCACTGCGTCTGCTGGCGTTCCACCAAGATCAAGTTCACACCGTTCCCTCAGGAACGCAGCGTTACCTGACGTCACCTGGGTGCGCAATTGCGGGGCTCAGCGGCGACAACGTCGTAACGATGCAACCACATCCTGAATTCACTCCTCGGGTCATCGCCGCCATCCTTGCCGCAAGCCGGGGAGGTCCAATCTCAGATCGCGACATCGACGCCGCGTTGCTGCGCATCGACGGATCATTTTCATCACACCGCGCATCAGAGTTGTTCTGGCTGTCTCATCTCGGCACCGCATAATCATCTGCCGTTGCTCACAATCAGTTCAACGAGCCCAGAAACTCAACTATTCGCGACGACCACGTTGCAACATCATGTGCGGAGGTCGCAATCGCGAGTTCTGATGAGGGAATCAGCTGATAGAGAACCTCGGCGCTACTCACCGGATGCCCAGCATCACCTGACCAGGCAAGAATCAACGCAGGGACAGCGATATTCCTCACCTGGTCTCGTGTTGGAAAATCAGCAGTTGCGGCGCCCCGCAAGACGTGCGCCATCTGTTGGTGATCGGCAGTTCGTAAGTTGCGTTCCATTCGATCATGCCACTCTGGGCCAAACGGATCGGGTGGAGGTATACGCCGACTCGCTTCGATGACGTGCTCGATATTTCCAGCGGCAATTCGGTCAGCACGCTCGAGGTAGAGCGCTCGTTGAGCGTCTCGAGTCTCCCAAGCCGTTGGCGGAATCACCAACACTAAACCGCTAATTCGAGACGGTGCTGCGACAGCTGCGTGAAGAGCGGTGCCGGCTCCCATCGACGCGCCTCCCGCAATGTAGGTCGTCACGTCGAGAGCGTCGGCGAGAGCGAGTTGATCTTCGGCGAGGCGTTGCCAGGAGTAGTCGCTGAGTTTTGGTGTGAGGGTTGACCTTCCGTGGCCACGGGCGTCATATCGAATGACCTTGTTGTGAGCGGCAATAGAAGGCCAGTCGAAACCGAGCAACTCCCCTTCAAGATCCATCGACGAGGCCAACCCGTGACCCCAAATAAACGGCTGACCGCTGCCGCCTCGATCGACCGAGAGCGAAAGGTCGCCGAGAACGACGTTGTGCCGCATTTCAGGAATCCAGTTCGGCACCAATCCGGGGAAGAACCTCAGTCGCCATGAGTTCAAGTTGCTCGTTCATCTCTTCTTGGGTGAGGCCCGGCATATCGAAGAACAGCACGAAGTGTTCGACGCCGACCTCATCTCGATAACGGCCCATCGTGTCTGCGACTTCTTCGACAGACCCGATTGCCATCACATCTTGATCGATCGAATCTTCAAGACTCGGTTTGTGATCAAACGGAGTCTCAGATCCATCAGGCATTGAGTAACTACGAAATCGGCCGTACGGCGATAAGAACTTGATCCATTCGTCATGGGCGTTGCGCGCACCGTTTCGGGCCTCATCGGAGGTTCGGCCGACATGAGCATTGAGCGCTAAGCAGCGGCGATCACCTTGACCAAGCTCCCAACCATGTTCGTTTGCCTTGGTGCCGAACTCGTCCCACCATGTCTTCGTTTTCTCGATGCCGCGGGCGGGCATGACCGCGTGGTGTCCGACTCGGGCCGTGTACTCGAGGGTCGCAGGAGAGGTGACGGCCTGCCACACATCGATTGGTGCGATTGGCTTCGGAATGAGGGTGAGGTCTTGAACCGTGGAACCACGGTCTGGAATACCAGGAGGAGGCAATACAAAATGCTTGCCGGTGAACGAGAAACGCTCGTTGTACCAGGCCTCTTTTATGATCTCCATCGATTCTTCGAAGATCTCGCGATTGACGCGATCAAGCTCTGCAGACATCTCATTGTCACCTGACGCAACGACCCCGCCAAGCGACTGGGCCTCGCGAGGAACCGTGCCGCGCCCGACGCCGAATTGCATCCGATTACCGGTGAGTATCTGCATCATCGCAGCATCTTCTGCGAGACGAAGAGGATGCCATTGCGGAACGATGTTGAACATTTGTCCGAGGCGAAGGCGCTCTGTCTCCTTTGCGAGGTGCAACCCAAACAAAATCAGGTTTGGCGTCACCTCATAGCCTTCATATTGAAAATGGTGCTCGGTAAGCCACATCGTGTCGTAGCCAAGTCGGTCCATCGTTTTTGCCCAGGCCGTCAAATTGTCATAGCAAGCGATGAAGTCTGGATTGTCGTAGCGACGGTCTACGGGGTCTGGCCCCCCGTATCCGGCGTCAGGCATTGGTACTCCACCATAGAAATTCGCATCGATACGCACATCAGCAGTTTGACATGCGTGCGCCCGCTTCGCACGAACCACCTACAGAAAACTGATGGTTTTCACTAGGGCCTGGAGCCCACGCCTCTGTTCACTACCGCAGCGCAGTGCCTCAGCGACCCGACCATGATGGTGGGCGCTTTTCTGCGAATGCCTTTGGGCCCTCCTTAGCGTCATCTGATGAGAACACTGCAGCCATGACCGGACGTTGGTGCTCCCAAAACTCGGCTTCGGTTCGACCCTGAACCGCCTGAATCATCTGCTTCGATGCTGCAACTGAAAGCGGCGCGTTTCGCGCGATGCGATCTGCAAGTTCCATCGCTCCCTCGACCGCTCCACCTTTTTCGGTCACCCGAGAAACAAGCCCGTACTCTGCGCCTTTTTCCGCAGTAATCGGATCTGCCGTCAGCGCCATCTCCATTGCAACCGCATACGGAACACGACTTGGCAACCGGAGCAACGCTCCGCCTGCCGCGAGAAGCCCAACGCCGACTTCGGGGATTCCAAGTTTCACACCCTCGGCGGCAACGATGAGGTCGCAGGTCAACGCAACTTCAAGGCCACCAGCTAGAGCGAAGCCTTCAACTGCGGCGATGAGCGGCTTCTTCGCACCGTTTTCTAGAAACTCATTGAACCCAACTGGCGGGCCGTCGGTGAGGAATGCTTTGAGGTCCATTCCTGCACAAAATCCGCGTCCTGCACCCGTCAGCACCCCAGCGGTGAGTTCGGGGTTCTCATCGAGTTCACGAACAGCTGCCACAAGACCTTGTGCGAGATCTGTGTTGACCGCATTCATCTGATCGGGTCGGTTCAAGGTGATGAGGAGAACTCGACCTCGTACTTCGGTTACTACTGCTGCTGCTTGGTCGCTCATGACGACAACTCCTTCATCGTGGATATGCCCGAGGGCCAGTTACTCAGCAATGTATGTCGTGCGGTTTGTCGCTCTCGAACCAGCACATCCTGACTCACGGCTAGATCACGGGTCTCTGCGACATAGCAACGACGTTTGCAAGTCAGTTTGGCCGCTGGTTCTTTTCTGATCGCTCTTTCCATTTCTTCGCCAACACAAACCCAAGAGCGATTCCAGACAGGATGATGAACAACGAGGAGGTTGTCATGCTCGCACTTTAACCCTTGCCACTTCGGCGTCTCCGCAAGAGCGCTCCAGACCTTTAGGCCCGATAGTTCATGTGATCGGCCGAGCGAGCCCTTCGACAACCTCAGCATTCGCCAACTCGGCGAGCATCTTCGGGGCGCCAATAATTTTCAGCGCTCGACTTCCACCACCAACAACGATTCGTTCGCGCTCCATCACCGCAGCATCGATCCACAGCGGAATCGGGTCGGGAAGGCCGAAGGGCGTTACCC
>JAKMEY010000065.1 GCA_022425725.1 Ilumatobacteraceae bacterium | reverse complement strand
CCCCCTCATTCTCGGCGGCGTTGAGTTTCCTGGTGAGCGGTCACTCGTCGGTCACTCCGACGCCGATGTTCCTGCGCATGCAATTACCGATGCGCTGTTATCGGCCCTTCAACTCGGAGACCTTGGTGAGCGTTTCCCCGATAACGACCCGCAATGGGCCGGAGCAAATTCAATCGAGATGCTGCGAGCAGTCGCTTCTGAAGTGGTGTCACTCGGATGGACGATCAGAAATGCATCGGTCGCGATTGTGTGCGAACTTCCAAAAATCGCACCAGTGAGAGAAGAAATGCAACGCAATCTGGGCGCGGCCTGCGCAGCGCCTGTCACTGTGACCGGTCGCCGAGCCGAAGGCCTTGGTGCCATCGGCCGCTCGGAAGGCATTGCCTGTTGGGCGAGCGTGGTGGTGACGCGATGAACGCCCGAAGAAACAGCGGCGGAGGTTCGCGCGGCGCGCAGCCTCGAAAGAAAGCTCGTGGCGGTTCGCGCCCTTCAGGCAAAGCGGGTGGGCGTCAAGGTCCTCGCAGTCGAGGAGCAGGTCGAACTGGAGCGGTTCGTCGCGACGACGAACCACGCGCCTCGAGACCAAAAACTCTCGGCGGGTCACAGATTGAAGGCCGTCAGGCCGTTCGGGAGTTGCTGCTCGCCCAGCGCCGCAAAGTTCAGGAGATTTGGATCTCGTCCGAGCTTGAAGGTGACGAAGCACTCGACGACATCGTTGGTCTCGCGAGAGCGAATCGAGTGCCGGTTGCTTACGTAGCTCGGCGGCGCCTTGAAACCGCTGCACGTTCAGAAGCCCCTCAGGGAGTGCTCGCTCGGGCGGCAGAGGTTCCCGAAGTTGATCTTTCGCGTCTGATCTCTCGACGCGAGGGCCGCGCCCCATTTCTTGTCGCGGTCGATGGTGTGACCGACCCGGGAAATCTTGGGGCAATTATGCGAAGTTGCGAAGGCGCAGGAGTTGACGGCATCGTCGTTCCCCGTCACCGGGCTGTTCATATCACCCCGACAGTTGCCAAGGCCGCTGCGGGAGCGGTTGAGCATGTAGCGGTAGCGGTGGTGCCCGGGCTTCCGGCAGCGTTGTCGCGCATGAAAGATCAAGGCATTTGGATCGTTGGTCTTGACGACGCAGCCGATCGCAGTCTGTTTGAACTTGGGGATCTTGCCGCTGAAGGTATCTGTGTGGTGCTCGGAGCCGAGGGGGCTGGGCTGTCGCGCCTTGTTCGGGAGCGTTGCGATCTCATTTGCGCAATTCCGATGCATGGTCGGGTCGAGTCACTCAACGTGGCAGCGGCAGCGGCACTCGCAACGTATGAAGTTCGTCGCCATCGGTAGTTCCTCGTCAGGGCAGGTGTGACCACCTCAGCCATGTGTGGCAGAGGCTCTACAGTTGGTGCTCGTGCCTGGTGATCACACGGAACGCGGACAACTTCGCCGTCGACAATTTCTCACCGGGCTCGGTGCCGGGGTGGGCGCTGTTCTTGTGGCTGACATGCTGCCTTGGCAGACGCCAGCATTTGTGCTCGCCGATGACCTTCCAGCGGGAGCGAGCACGTTCGTTGCGTTAGATCGTCAATCCCGACTTGCTGATACCCGTCAACCGGCAAATGGCCGGTATCCCTACGTCACCACTGCGACAAGTAAGGGTCGGCATATCCGAGTGGAGGTGACCGGTAGATCTGGTGTGCCGATCGGCGCCACTGCTGCAGTGCTGACGATCACGGCAATTAATTACGCGGGCGACAACTTCGTGACGGTGTATCCGTCGGGGGTGACGAGACCCGATGTGTCAATCCTCAATATGGCGGGTGAGAGCCAAGTTGTCGCAAATTTGGTCACCGTTCAACTCGGCAGTGACGGCTCGGTTGAAGTTGAAAGTGATGACGATTGCGAACTCATCGTTGACGTCGCCGGCGTGTTCGTACCGACGTCTGCACCAGTGCGCTCAGGTCGCTACGTCGGCTGGGATACGCCGTCGCGCATCGTCGATTCCCGACAGCGCAGCGAAGGCAAACCAGCCGCAGGAGAAACAATTTCCGTTGCGATGCCAGAGGCAGTGCCTCGTGATGCAACAGCGGTCATGGTGAATCTCACTGTCGCTGACACCGAGGGTTGGGGATTCCTCACCTGCTACCCATTTGGTCAGACCGAGGTGCCAGATTCGTCGAACGTGAACGTCGACGGTGCAGATCAGACACGGGCAAGCTCGGCGGTTCTGCGGCTAGGAGATGCTGGAGGCGACCGAGGTTTCACGATCTGGACGTACAGCGGCGCACACGTCATCGTCGACCTGCTCGGTTACTTCACCGGTGACGAAAGCGAAGTGTCATCAGATGGCTTATTCGTGCCTGCCACTCCCGAACGCATCGTTGACACGAGAAAACCTGAGCCACAGCGACTGTGGCAGAACTGGATGCTCGAAGCATCGGCACCGGGGGTGTCGGCAACATCTGCGTCTTCGCTCGTGTTGAACATGACGGCAGTCGACGCATTGGGATGGGGCTTCCTGTCGGTTGCGCCTGCCCGAACCTATCGCTGGTCGCCGTCGGTGTATCCAGAAACGTCCAGTGTCAACTACACCTCGCGTGGAATGACTGTTGCAAACCAAGTGGTGACGCGAATCACCGAAGGGTCAGGGTTCTCGGTCTACGCGTATGAGGGATGTCATGTGCTTGCTGATTACTTCGGCTACTTCACTGGCACACCACGCCAGCCGATTGTGGCGGCACCGTCGAACCCCACAACACCATCGATTGGGCCCGAATGGCAGCTAACAATTCCGAGGATTGGCCACCAAAGCACTGTCCGTGACGGTGACTCGAGTGAAGTCACCGACGCTGGTGACACATGGCATTGGTCGGGCACCGGAGACATGGGGCAGGCCGCCAATGTCGCAGTATTCGCTCATCGAACAACTGCAGGCGGATCATTCCGAAATCTTCACTTACTCAACCCAGGTGACACCGTTGAGGTCACGACCACCGATGGAAGGGTCTTCACCTATGCGGTGGTGGAACGACACCTCACATCGGATGACCGAGATGAAATTGTGGAGGCCACCCGCTCACTACCAACCACGTCGATATCGCTCATTGCGTGCAGCCGAAAAAACTTCCTACCAACAAGCCTCGCCTATCGCATCATCGTGAACGCACAGCTCGTCGGCTGGCGAGAAATCTGAGGCCTCTCATTTGACGAAGTGAATCGTGGTACCCAGTAGCGGTGACGGGGGGCGACCTCTAGCCTTACGAGAGCAATTCGATGAATTGTTACGCCGGGTTAGCTCAGTTGGTAGAGCACTTGACTTGTAATCATGTGGTCATCGGTTCGATTCCGATACCCGGCTCCATTGCCATCAGTGTTGATGTTGCTCATAGATTGCTCCCAAATGGTGCGCGACGACATCAGTAAAGACAACCGGCTCAAACAGTGGCCCATCGCCACCCACGCACGCAGGAAGCGGCGCAATTTCGGTCAACATGTGCGGGTCGCAAAACAAGACGCACGAATACCGGTGGCTGTTGCCACGATTTCGTACCCGGTGAGGCGTCGCCCTCAACCGACCGTTACTCCACCGATGCAGCATTGAACCAGCATTCATCACGAACGCTCCATCGATGGGCTCAACATCGATCCACTCATCGCCACCCTTAGCGACCTGCAGTCCACCGGCGGAATCTTGAGCAACGAGAGTGAGCGCACCAAAGTCGGTGTGGGGCGCAGAACCAAAAACATCGTCGGGGGCATCAACCCTCACCGGCGGATAGTGGAGAAGCCGGAACCATGTGGTTGGAGTCGAGAACGTATCGACCAGCGCCCCCTCGGCACCGAGCCCGTGATCGATGCGCGTGAGAACTCTCAATGCGACGTCTCGCATGGCGTCGTGACATCTCGTCACCGGTTCGCGGAAGTTGTCGAGGTGAGGCCACTGGTTTGCGCCGGCAAGGGGGGTGCGAAGCTCAACCTCACGAGAATCTGGAGCGTCCTCTCGCATCATCATGAACGACTCGCTTCGATTTGCTGCGGTCGCTGGCACCACCTCTGATGAACGGTCGACGGCGGTGCCATCTGCGATGTAGCCGCGATGATTGTGGTCGAGCGCAATGGCCATCTTTTCGTTGAGTTCAAGAGCGTGAAAACGTGCCGATGCATCGAATGCGTCATCGATGGTGTGTTGGGTCACACCATGACCGATGATTTGAGCAAACCCGATCTGAGAGTACGCCTCGATGATGGATGAGGTGACGACATCATCAGGTTGTTGAAGATCGATGACAGGAATCGATGTGCTCATGGTGAAGTGGACATTATCTCTCTTTCCTTCGCTCTCGTTTGCGCGAATCGGGCGACCCCGTTGGACGCGGTACTGTAAGGGGATGGTGGTTGAAAAGGTCAACGTGTCGAGCAGAGTTGCGCTCCGCGCACGAGCAGTAGTGGCTGTCGCGATTTGTGGCTCAGTCATTGCGGCATGCGGAGGTGACGATGCCGCTGAGGTCGTCACCACGACGACTGAAGCATCGGTTGAAACGACCGCCGCGCCGGCGGTGACGACAACAACTGTCGAGGAGACAACGACAACCGCAGTTCCAGAAATTGTCACCGACGGAGCGGTGGTTATCATGGCCAACGCCAGCAGCATCAACGGGTCGGCCGGCCGAATGTCAGAACTCCTCGCCGCCGAGGGTTTCGATATGGGTACGCCAACGAATTCCACCGAAGGCGCGCTCGGAGCATCGAAGATTTATTACATCGATGACGAAGCAGCATTGGCGGTCGCGGAGTCTCTTGTTCGGGCATTCGGGGGAGTTATACAACTCGTCGAGATGCCGGCAGTGCCACCGATCAGTTCGTCAGATCTCGGTGACGCTGGTGTGATCGTTGCCCTTGGCGACGACTTTGCAGATCAACTACTGCCGGGCGTGACCACCAGCACCCCCTGAGCACATCGCTTAGTTCACGATTTCTCGTACGCGAGCCAGCAATACATCGAGTGCCGGCCGATTAAGCCCACCTTCCGGAATGATGACATCGGCATGGGCGCGACTGGGCTCGATGAAGTCCTCATGGCTTGGTCGAACGGTCGCAAGATATTGAGAAATGATGCTCTCTTGAGTTCTCCCGCGCTCGACAACATCGCGTTCGAGACGACGGATGAACCTGAGATCGGCGGGAGTGTCGACAAACACTTTGAGATCGAACTGGTTGCGCAGTTCGGTGTTCCACAGCACAAGAATTCCTTCGACGACGACGATGCGGGCAGGCTGGACAACATCAACGATGTCGGTTCGGTCGTGGATGGTGTAGTCGTACGTCGGAACAGGCGCCGGGCGCCAGTTCAGCAATTTGTTGAGGTGCTCGTTGAGCAGGTCCCAATCGAACGCTGAAGGGTGGTCGTAATTTGCTGCGGCCCGTTCTTCCATTGGCTGTTCGGTCCGTGAAATGTAATACGAGTCAAGCTTGACGAGAGCAAGTTCATCGGCACCCATTGAGTCGACAAGGCGCTCAGCGATCGTGGTTTTGCCAGATGAAGTACCTCCGGCGACTCCGATGATGAACGGTTTGTCAGACACGTTTGGAGAGGATAATTCATGCCGAAGGCCAGAAGCTTTTAGATGGTGCTTGTAACTGCACCCTCTGAGCGGTAATTCTTGTGAGGTGATCACAGATCGTCAGCGAGCCATACTCGAGTTCGAACGCACATGGTGGACGCTTGACGACACCCGCGAACGAGCAATTAGGGCGCGATTCCAGTGTTCAGTTGACGAGTACCATGGTGAGTTGAACGAATTGTTGGAACTCCCGGAGGCTCTCGAACACGATGAACTTCTTGTTCGTCGACTCGAGCGCCAACGAGTGATCCGGCGTCGTGAACGACTAGGAACCGGCACCAATGCATCGGAGGGAATGTCGAAATGAGCGACTCGAAAGACTCAAGCGGTGGCGTACCGAGGCGTGTTCCTCGAAACGAGCCCGCACAGGTAGCTGGCGGACTTGCGATCGTTCTTTCCGTGATCGCAGTTGTCGTCGGATTTCTTATCTTGCGGTCGATTTCGTCAAGCGGCGACGCAGTGCTCGGTGGGCCGGTCGCAACAACTGCGGTGGAAACCACTGTTGCGGTCGATGCCACGTTGACCTCGACTACCGTTGTTATCGAGACCACCACCACCGTTGTTGGGCCAGTGACAGAAGGTGCTTCAGTCATCGTTGCGAACGCAAACGGCGTGAGCGGATCTGCAGGGCTCTTGGGTGATCAACTCTCCGCAGCCGGGTACTCGGTCGGCTCTCCAACAAATGCATCATCGTCGATCGGTGGCCGCCTCGAACTCACCGTCGTGTATTACGACGCAGGAATTCCAGCTGCGCAAGCGGTAGCAGAATCTGTAGCGGCATCGATGGGTGGTGTGTCGTCGATTGCGCCTGTGCAAACCCCGGCCCCTACGCAAACAGGTTCACTTGATGGAGCTGGCGTGCTCGTCATGCTCGGTCTTGATAAAGCGGGTCGCACGCTCGAAGAGCTTGTGCCGGCAGCAGTGACCGAGGTCGAAGCAGGAACCTCGGGCTGACGAGTTAGTCGGCGGTAGACGTTGAGAGTATTTCTCTCGACGTCTCGGTAATGAGCCGTCTCGTCTGCGATGTCGCTGCGTCGAGACCGTATCGCTCGGTCAACGAATACGTCGGAAGACGATCAGCAACATCGTCATCTGCGAATCCGCAGATGACAGCCACCGGAATGTCATGCTCGCTTGCGATACGAGAGACACCGCCAACCACTTTGCCCTCGAAGCTTTGTGCATCGAGATGCCCCTCGCCCGTAATGACCATGTCGGTGTGCTCAATGGCATCGAACAGACCGACCTCATCTGCTACGAGGTCAAAACCAGGTTCGATGACGCCGCCCAGCGCAACAAGTCCACCAGCGAGACCGCCGGCAGCACCTGAGCCCGACACCTCGCTGACATTGACTCCGTAATCGGTTTCGTACACCTGTGCGAGGCGTTGAAGTCGACCGGTGAGAAGATCGACGTGAGAAGGTGTTGCCCCTTTTTGTGGACCAAACACTCGAGCTGCGTCAACGAATGTCGTCGTGACATCGCACGCGATTCGAAGATCAATGCCCTTGAGGCGACCTGGAGAACCGATGGCCTGCACTGCCCCGAGCCCTCCATCGGTTGTGGCAGACCCGCCGAGACCAACAATGATTCGACGAGCGCCTACTGCGATCGCATGGAGGATGAGCTCTCCGACTCCAGCCGTTGTTGCATCGAGCGGGCGGTTCGCATCGGCGCCACCGGCAATCTCAAGCCCTGCGGCCTGCGCCATTTCGATAATGGCGGTGCGGCCGTTGAGTCGCCATCCTGCATCGAGCGATGTCCCAAGAGGCCCTGTCACCCGATGATGACGGTTTGCTCCACCAAATACTTCGAGGAGTCCCTCGCCGCCATCAGCGAGAGGTAACTCGAACACCTCATGCCCGAGATCCCAGCATGCATCACCGATGGCGGATGCGACCTCGTGAGCAGTGGCGGTGCCACGAAATTTGTCGACAGCGGCAAGTATTCGCACACCGACAACCTACATGAGCACAAGGTGCCGAAATCCGACTAGTTCGGTAGAGTTTTGCTATGGCCGTAACCATTCGTATTCCAACCACACTCCGCCCGCTGTCAGGTGGCGAAAAGCAAGTTGAGGTCGCAGCCGGAGCCCTCTCAGATGTCATCACGGCGCTAGAGAGCGCACACCCTGGGTTCGCTGATCGGCTCCTCGATGAAAGTGGCGACCTGCGCAAGTTCGTGAACATTTTTGTTGATGACGACGATGTTCGGTATCTCGATGGGCTTTCCACCCCGGTGGCAGATGGTGTGACCGTGAGCATCATTCCGGCTGTGGCGGGCGGCTGACACACTTTCGAGACCATTCTGTAGCCATCTGAGGTGGTTGAGTTGGATGTGAAGAACATCGCCCTCGTCAGCGCGTCAGAACTTTCTCACCCAGACTCTGATCTTCCACCGCTCATCTCTGCGTTTCAACAGCTCAATATCAACGCAGAGGTCGTCGCTTGGGACGACGACATTGCTTGGTCGACTTATGACGCAGCGATCATTCGATCGACATGGGATTACCATCGCCGGCGCAAAGAGTTCGATCACTGGTTGACACGGGTTTCACTGCAGACCCAACTCTGGAATCCTCCAGAGCTCATCCGGTGGAACAGCGACAAGCGTTATCTCACCGATCTTGCCGCAAAAGGCTTACCGGTTGTTCCAACGACAGTCGTTGATCGCACCGAACACATGTCGCGGCGCCAACTGGCCGAGATCGGCAGGGACATCGTTGTAAAGCCGTCGGTTGGAGCAGGGTCGCATGGGGTACAGCGCTTCACCGGACAGCATGAGGCGGCACTCAACTACCTGCGCGCGCTTATCGAATCTGGTGAAACCCCTCTTATTCAGCCGTATCTGACCAACATCGATACTCACGGAGAAGTCGGACTCGTCACCGCAGCTGGTGTGCTGAGCCACTCCTTTCATAAAGAAGCGATCCTCACCGGCGACGTTCAGTGGTCGAGTGATGGTCACGTGCTTGAGGTCATCAGCGCCCACACGCCGAGTGAGAGTGAGTTGGCGTTGTGTGATCGAGCGCTGGCACTGCTTCCTGAAACGGCGTATGCCCGTATCGACCTGCTGCCCACCGATGATGGGCCTGTGATTTCTGAGATTGAACTCATTGAGCCTTCGCTCTTTCTCGAGGTCGACACCGGCGCCGCGTATCGGATCGCAACGGCCTTCGCCTCACTGGTTCGTCGATAGCCTCAACAGCATGCAAATGGACACCGGCGTCTGCGTTCTCCACCTCTTTTGTTCACCAACTGCGACAGTTGATCGCGCTGCGCTGACATCGGCCATCGCCGATGCGACATCAGCGGATTGCCAAGTCATCACGGCAGCAATGCTAGGTCACAAGGCCGACATCGGGGTGATGGCGATCAGCAGTGACATGGCCGTGCTTCACTCGCTGCAAATCAACATGCAGCGAGCCGGTCTCAGCATTCGTGACAGCTACCTCAGCATCACTGAGGTCAGCGAGTACGCCAAAGGTCTCCCAGAAGAGGCCCTACGTGACCGGCTCTATCCGCAACTCCCTCCCGAAGGTAAGCCAGCGTTCTGCTTCTACCCGATGAGCAAGCGTCGAGAGGGCCATGCCAACTGGTATGCAACTCCATTCGATCAGCGCACAGAAATGATGATGGAGCACGGGAAAAGCGGTCGAGCCTTCGCCGGAAAAATCGTGCAGCTCGTTACCGCGTCAACCGGTCTTGACTCTCACGAGTGGGGTGTCACGCTGTTCGGCGTCAGTCTCGAGATCATCAAAGATGTCGTGTACACGATGCGATTCGACAAGGGCTCGGCGATTTACGGAGAGTTTGGAGACTTTTTCGTGGGCTATCTTGCACCAATCAGCGATCTGGTCTGAGCACATGCGGTCTGCCGGTGGCAGCCATTTATGACGAGATTTCGATGCCGACGTCGTTGAAGATGTACTCGCGACCAGATTCATCAAATCTGAACTCTCGAAACCACGCCCGGCTGAGATCGCCTGTTGACGATAGATCAACTGCACCCGACCGGCCGTTGTAGTCGATTTGCAAGCCTTGATCGATAAGAGCGGCGCAGTCTGCATACGTGGAGCACAAACGTCCACCTGACGACACAGAGGCCATCTGATTGGCAATCGCTCGTGGAGCATCAGTTCCGGCTTGTCGAGCTGCGAGAGCGATGAGCACGACACAGTCATAGGCGTTCGTTGAGAAGTAGCCGGTAGGTGCATTAACCGTCGTGACGAGCGCTCGGGCGGCGACACCAGTGATCTGTTCTCGAAGACGGTTAGAGATGGTTGCGATGACGTCGGTGGCATCACGAAGGCTGTCATTGACCACTACGAACGGGGGAGAACGTTCGAGGTTGCTCGGAAGAGCCGCATCGATTGCTGCCAGCATTCGAGCGCCATCAGCGGTGTCACCAAGTACGGCGATTACTCGTGAACCGGTCTCAACGATTTGAAGAGCATCATCATCAAGATCAGGGTCAGCGCCCGAGAATGGCACGACTGAACTCAATGTCAGACTCGGCCGACTTTCCACGGCGGTTTCCAACGCGGTTGCAAGGCCCCGTCCGTAGGGGTCGTCGAGATGCACGATCGTGAGTGAGCCGCCTCCGGTTCGAGCAGCCGCTCGAGCAAGTGCCGCCATTTGCAGGCTGTCACTTCCAACCGTGCGAAAGAACAGATTCGCATCTGGAAATCGGTCGAGCAGTAGCGATGTTGCCGTCGGTGAACACGACAGCACCTCTGACTCCACGCTGCTATTCAGCATGCTGAGAGCGTTGAGCGACGATGCCGGACCAACGATCGCGTCGGTGTCTGATTGCAAGACGATGTCGAGATCGTTCGAAGTCGACTCATCGACAAAGTCAACCTCAATCGGCCCTCCGAGCACCCCTCCGGCTGCGTTGATATCGCTCACGGCGAGACGAACTGCGTCGTTCATCGGAGTGCCAATTTGTGCACCCGGTCCGGTCGACGGCAAAAACGCCGCTATCCGCACAGCACCATCCCCAGATTGTTGAACACCAACGGTCGTCGTAGGAAGATTCACCGTGAGGTCAGGGCTCGAAGCTGATGGTGTTCCACACGATGTTGCGACGACTGCGAAGAGGCCTGTGGTGAGCACAAATTGCGCAACAGCTCGGCGATTCGTGCGAAAGACCATGACGTCACGATAGAAGAGAACGATGGGTGAAACGCCGTCGCCGGTTGACGACCTGCAGCAGATGTTGCATGTGTGCATTCCCCACTGGCTGGCGACGACGATGCTGAGAGTGCTCGAGCATCAAGATGTTTCCACCGATGCCGCTGCTGCGAGCGTGCAAGAGAGCGCTGATGTGGTCTCCTCACGGTTGCTTCGCGACCTTGACCAACTCCTTGAGACCGATCCTGACGAGCAGCGGTTAAACCCGTTGGCCCTGATCAGAGATGCGCTCTCTGAGCCGAGTGATGTCTTGTCACAGCTTGGCGCCCAACCAGTGCCCAGAGACGAGTTCGCACGCAACGCGAATCCGACCGACATCTTCGGGATGGCCCCCGCAACGTGGAGCGATATCGACGAGCGGTTGCACGAACCAGGATTGCAATGGGGTGCGTGGAAAGCCGCAACAATTCTGATGCGTCGTCGAGAAGAAGGCCTTCGCTGACGGCGACGGTCGGCTCAGATTGCATCTACCCTGTCGCATATGACGAGGCGGATCTCTCCCACTTCACGCAATCGCCTCATCTCATCGTCACCACTCACCGGACGCGACTTCTGCCGGGCACTCTCAGATGCGACAGATCGATGGCTCATCAAACTGTTTGACGCTGCTCGAGAGCAACACCCGAAATCACCAAAAATCGCGTTAATTGCGGTCGGAGGCTACGGCCGAGGCGAACTCGCTCCGTTCAGCGATCTCGATGTGCTGGTTATCCATCGCAGTAAATCCGAACGTGTGGAGGCCCTTGCTTCAGCAATGTGGTACCCCATTTGGGATGCGGGAATCGCTCTCGGACATGCAGTGCGAAGCGTTGATGAACAAGAGGCTCTCGCAAAATTTGACATCGACACGGCGTCAAGTCTCGTCACCGGAAGATTTCTTGCAGGCGACGAACGAATGGCGAGGCAGGTGATTGAACAGGCACAGGTTGCCTGGCGCCGGCGCCGCAAGAAGTGGCTCGCCGAGATTCGTGAAGCTTCCGAGAAACGCCAGGCGTCGGCAGGCGAGGTTGCTTATACCTTGGAACCCGACATCAAGAGTGGTCATGGAGGCCTTCGCGATGTGCATTCCTTGTGGTGGGCTCACGCGGCGGGGCTTGCGATTCCCTCAGCAGACCTCGACATTCTCGACGACAGTTATGCAACGCTGCTTCGAGCACGGGTCGGGCTTCACCGATCAACCGCTCGACGCGGAGAAGTGCTTCGCTTAGAAGATCAAGATGCAGTTGCTGAGATCGCTGGGTTCGCAGATGCCGATGAGATGATGTCGGAGATTTCTGCTGCAGCGCGCACCATCGCTTGGGTCTCTGATGAAACCTGGTCTCGTCATGGACGCGTTGGTGACGGGCGACCAGTTCGACTGGCACCGGGTATCAACATCGTCGAAGGTGACGTTGAAGTCGAAGATGATGTTGACCTGGCTCATGATCCGACCATCGTGTTGAGAGTCGCTCAATCATCAGCACGATCAGGTCATCGAATTGGCCGCCATACCCTCCAGCGGTTCGCGCATGAAATGCCAGACTGGCCTGATCGGTGGCCCCCGGGAGCCGTTGACGAACTCGTGGCCCTTCTCCTCGAGGGCCATCGCGCGATTTCAGTGCTGGAAAGTCTCGATCAGCACTCGCTCATTGAGCGCATATTCCCAGAGTGGGCACCGGTGCGAGCTAAGCCACAACGCAACGCCTATCACCGGTTCACCGTTGACCGACACCTGTGGGAAGCCGCAGCAAACTCCGCACAACTTGCAGAACGTGTCCAGCGCCCCGATTTATTGGTGCTTGGAGCGTTGCTCCACGACATCGGGAAAGGGTTGCCCGGAGACCATACAGATGTCGGAATGGACCTTGTGAAAACATCGATTGGTCCGCGACTTGGGCTCTCTCAACCAGACACTGACGTCATTGTTTCGATGGTCGAACACCATCTCTTGCTTCCTGATGTGGCGATGCGTCGCGACCTCAGCGATCCTGCAACCATCGCTTCGGTTGCGAGCCAAGTTGGCGACGCACAGCGACTCGAGCTGTTGCACGCCCTCACCGAAAGTGATTCAAAAGCGACGGGACCATCGGCGTGGGGTTCGTGGAAAGAGGGTCTGGTCAACGATCTTGTGAGCCGGGTTGAACATGTGCTGGGCGGCGGTGATGTTTCGGACGCGACGTGGCAGCTGTTTCCAGATGCGGCAACTCTTGAGCGAATGGCGACGGGAGAAACATCCGTCGTGTTGAGCGAAGAGCATGGGCACGACAGGTTGACGGTGGTGACCCCTGACGTCCCGGGAGCATTCAGCAAGGTGGCTGGTGTGCTGGCGTTGCACGGGATTGATGTCGCGGGTGCGCGAGCGCACTCCGATGAAGCGCAGCCAGGTGTTCAAGCAATGGCAGCATCTCAGGTTCTTATCATTCGACCGAAAACTGGCGTCGAATGGCGACCTGTTCTCGACGACCTGCACCGAGCGCTCCGAGGTGAGCTAGCGATTGAGGCGAGGTTGGCGGAACGGGTGAAACATCAGCGCCGGCGTCGAGCAACGCAGGCAAAGGTGCTGAGCGAGCCGACGGTTATTTTCGACGATGAGGCATCGTCAACTGCGACGGTCATTGAAGTGCACTGTGAGTCAACCCCGGGCGTGTTGCATCGAATTACGAAAGCGTTGGCCGAGCTCGATCTCGACATTCGGCATGCGACAGTGCAAACAATCGGAATGGAAGTTGTCGACACGTTTTACGTTCGCACCCGACGCGGAACCCCTCTGACAGACGAGTTCCACCGGACCGAAGTTCAACGAGCGGTTCTTCACGTCGTGCGGTGACGGCTAGGTTGTCGATGAATGACGTCATCGGTTCCTGATCCACGCGACCTCGTTCGATGGAGCGACACCCTTTCGGCGATCGCTCGAACCGGTATGGGGTTTACAGCCAGCCTGTATGAACGCGAGCGCTACGAGGAAGTGCTTCACGTCGCTGCCGATATCAAAGCGGCCGCTCACGATCTTGCCGAGGGAATCGAGACGACTCGAGAAACCGACCATTTTGTTCAAGAGTGGCTCGACAACGTGGGCGAGGGTGTACCGGGATACGTCACTCCAAAAATTGCGATCGGTGCCGTCGTTGGCAATGATGACGGCGACATTTTGCTGGTGCAGCGGCGCGAGTCTGGAGTGTGGCTCTACCCAACAGGATGGGCGGACGTTGGATATTCACCGTCAGAGGTAGCGGTGAAAGAGGTCGAAGAAGAAACGGGAATTATCTGTGAGCCGGTGCGTTTGCTGTCCGTGATCGACGGCCAACGGATGGGATTTTCCCGGTTCGGGATGTACATGTTGCTCTTTCACTGCCGGGCTACCGGCGGCACGTTAGAGGGGCATCCGCTCGAGACAAGCGATGTCGGTTGGTTCGGTGAGGACGCCCTTCCTGAGGTCACAGCTGGCGCCCAGTGGTGGGGTTCAATGGCATTCGCCGCAATACGAGGTGAGCCGGTGGAAGCAGGCTTTGACTCGCCGCGCTCGCCGGTGTGGCGCGCTGATTCGTAACTAGTTCTCGTTATCGCGTTCGCGAAGGAACTGTTCGACCTCGTTGAGGAGATCATCTGATTCGGAGAGGTCGATTGGACCACTCGAATCTTCATCGTCGTTGATGTCGTCGACAATCGATTCAAGTTGTTCGATATGGATCACGAGATCGTCGTCATCAGAAATGAGGGCCTCGATACGGGCGTCATAGTCGTCAATATCGGCGTTAAGGCCACCCGTTGGCGCCGGGGTTCCCATCATGCCGCTCGCTCGTTCGATGAGAGCGACCGCCGCCTTCGGCGACGGTACCTGGCCGGCATAACCGGGGACGGCAGCCCATAACGACGCACCGGAAAATCCGGCACTGGTGAGGGCATGCTGAACGACTCCGACTATTCCGGTTGGCCCCTCGTACCGAGAGCGCTCAAGATCAAATCGGGAAATGAGATCATCATCGGCAGCGCTACCAAACACGTGCACCGGGCGGGTATGCGGAACATCCGCAAGCAGCGCTCCGAGACTGATCACAAGCGGGCTTGAGTACTTCTCAGCGATACCAACAATCTGACTCGCGAAGGTTTTCCAACGCAGTGCGGGCTCTGGCCCGAGCACGAAAATGACATCAGAACCTGGAAGCGATGCTGACCACACGCCGACGGTTGGCCACACGATATTGCGACGCTGTTGCTCATCGAGACGAACGTGAGGTCGCACAGTGGCAAAATCAGTGAAGGCCTCAGGGTCGATATCGGCAAGTGCGTCTGCCCCACTCGTTTCAATGAGAGTTCGAACTGCGGTCGAGGCAGCATCACCGGCATCATTCCAGCCGGTGAACGCAACGACGATGACCGGGTTGGTGAGCTCAGGTTCAGCCTGCCAGCGAATATGTCTGGTGTTGGATTCCATGACAGTACAGAGGCTACCGCTGGCGTGAGATGTCAGATACCGTTATCGAGGTGTCAATTTCTGTAAAAGCGGCGACCGAAGTCGACGATGGGCTTGTTGAAGCGTTTTCTCGTCTCATTCCGCAGCTGTCATCATCATCACCCCCGCCAACGGCCGCCGAATTGTTGTCGATCATCGACAATCCCAATTCGGTGCTGTTCATCGCTGAGCTCGACGGCGACGCTGATGATGCGCGGACTGTAGTGGGGAGTTTGACGCTCGCGTTCTATCGAATCCCAACCGGTCTGAAGGCATGGATTGAAGACGTCGTTGTCGATGAATCGGCCCGAGGGCTTGGTGTTGGTGAGGCACTCAATGCTGCGGCGATCGATGAGTCTCGGCAGCGGGGCGCAAAGAACGTGAGCCTCACGAGTAGGTCTTCGCGCGAAGCGGCAAACCGCCTCTATCAACGGCTCGGCTTCGAGCCTTATGAGACCAATCTGTATCGATTCGGACTATAAGCGTTTGCCATGACCGGCCTTGGAACGATGATCAACATCGTTGCGGTTGTCGTTGGAGCGACCGTCGGAATGTTGATTGGCAATCGATTTTCTGAACGCACACGTGAAACGACGACTAACGGTCTCGGACTCATCACGCTTGTCGTTGGCGCATTGAATATTGGAGCGATTGGAGACCGCGCATTCGCTGATGCCGTTGGCGCCGATTGGACACTCATCGTTGTACTCGGCGCCGTTGTTCTCGGCGGCATCCTCGGGTCATTGGTTCGTGTTGAAGATCGTCTCAACAACATCGGCGGGCGCCTGCAAACGAAATTCGGTGGTGAGACAGGTAGCGATGATCGAGCCCGATTTATTGAGGGCTACGTGAGCGCGTCACTGCTGTTTTGTGTCGGACCGCTCACCATTCTCGGATCGCTCAGTGACGGGCTGGGAACAGGAATCGACCAACTCATCTTGAAGTCATCACTCGACCTGTTTGCCGCAATGGCGTTTGCGGCTTCGCTCGGGCTTGGTGTGATGTTTTCAGCATTTACTGTTGCCGTCGTTCAGGGCGTGCTGACCATCTGTGGTGTCGTGTTTGGAAGTTTTATGCCCGATTCACTCATCGCCGCCATGACAGCTGCCGGTGGGGTGCTCTTGCTGGGGATTGGTATTCGGCTGCTCCAACTGAAAGAAGTTCGTGTCGCTGACATGCTCCCCGCTCTTGCGGTCGCTCCGCTGCTCACCGTCATCATCGACTCTTTTCGATAAACCATGCAGATCGAACCTGTTACGTTTCAGGTTCATCGCCCGATGAGAGGGGAATGGGGTGGCAGAAATTCAAGGAGTGTGTGACCCGCGCTTTGAGGCCGTTCATCAACTTCTACACAACAATCTTGACTCAGGTGCCGACACCGGTGCGAGCGTCGCGGTCATGTTGGGCGGAGAGCTTGTTGTCGATTTATGGGGTGGTTCAGTGGCTGCGAACGATGCAACCCCATGGCAGCGCGACACGATCGTGAATGTCTGGTCGACGACGAAGACGATGATGGCGTTGAGCGCCTTATTGCTTGTTGATCGAGGTTTGCTCGACGTCGACGCTCCTGTGAGCACGTACTGGCCAGAGTTTGCTCAAAATGGCAAAGAGCGTGTGCGAGTTCGCCAATTTCTCGGCCACACCTCAGGCGTACCGGGATGGGAGAAGCCAATCACTCTTGACGAAGTGTTCGACTGGGAACTCAGTACCGAGAAACTCGCTTTACAGGCACCATGGTGGGAACCCGGAACACAATCGGGCTATCACGCAATGAACCAAGGGCACCTTGTCGGTGAGGTTGTGCGAAGAATCACCGGCATGAAACTCGGCGAGTTTTTCCGCAAAGAAATTGCCGAACCATTCGATATTGACTTTCACATCGGTCTTTCAGAAGACGAGTTCGGACGAGTCGCAACCTTGACGCCGCCCCCACCACCTTCTGGAGATCTGCGTGCCCTCGGTCGTGAACATCCTGCGATCAAGACCTTTACCGGGCCACTCATCCTCGCCAAATATGCAGCATTGCCTGAATGGCGGGCGGCTGATATCCCGGCGGCAAATGGCCACGGAAATGCACGAAGTGTTGCTCAGGCTCAGAGCGTGATCTCCACAATGGGAAAGATCGGTGACACTCGGGTGATGTCACAAGAGGTGGTTGAAGAAATTTTCAGAGTGCAGGCCGACGGCTTTGACCTCGTGTTGCAGATTCCCGTCACGTTTGGGCTGGGGTATGGGCTGCCAAACGAGACAACCCCATATCTCCCCGATCGCCGCGTCTGCTTTTGGTGTGGCTACGGGGGCTCGATGATCGTGAATGATCTCGACAATGAGATGACCGTTGCATATGTGATGAACCGGATGGACGAGGGTCTCTTGGGCGATGCTCGCGGACACTCAATTGTCGCTGCCGCCCTCGCAGCAGTTGCCTAATCGTTCGGGGGTCGTGACGGTGCTTTGGTGACGAGTGCAACCCCAACGATGGCGGTGGCGAAGCCCGCAACCGTCGCGACGTTGAGCTGCTCATCAAACAGCACCGCTGCTTCGATAGCGGACAGCGCCGGCACGAGGAAGAACAAACTCGACACGCTCGCTGCAGCACGATGCTGAAGGAGCCACAGCATGGTGAGCACAGCAGCAATCGAGAGCACGCCAATTGACCACACCAGCGACCAGATCGTGCTCGAAGTGAACGACAATTTGGTCTGGCCCGACAGCCCGGCAAGAACGACGAGCGCGATTGCTGAACTTGCGTATTGAATCGCTGAGCCCCACAGCAGCGGAGTTGCAGCGCAGCGCTGACGCTGAATGAGCGTGCCGATCGATATACCAAGGGTGGCGAGTGACACCGCAATCACGGCGCGAAGCGGAAGGTTGAGCGTGTCATCGGTAAGGCGGTTAATGACGACGAGAACGACACCGGTGAAGCCAAGAATGACACCACCCCATTGACGGAAATTCAAATGCTCGCCGAGTATTGCCCCGCCAGCCACTGCGGTGATCACCGGGTGGAGGCCGACAACAAGAGCGCCAACACCGGAAGGCAAACCAAGGTCAATCGCAATGAAGACACCACCGAGGTAGGTCGCATGAATTCCGAGACCGACCACGATGGACCATCTCGATTCATGTGCAGTCGGCCGAGGCGCGTTCGACAGATGCGCAATGGCCGCGAGGATGAGTGATGCAATAATGAGCCGCGCTGAGAGAAAGGCCATCGGGTCCGCATCATTCGTCGCATAGCGGGCAACGATGAACCCGGTGCTCCACAAGAACACAAAGAGCCACGGTGCGACCGAGGCAAATGTCTGTTGGGCGTCGAGCCGGTCCTTGGTCACAGAGAGTGTCTACTCGTTTGACGTAGAAGATCCCATCATCCAACGATGTGGGGTGATTTCGACGAAGATCAACTCGCCAACGTCGGGGTCTGGACCGGGCCTCGGGTACCACTGATACTTTGCATCAAACATCTCGAGCACATCGGTTGGGGCCTCGTCGTGAAGAGTGGCGGTGCCAACCGCGACCGCATCTCCATTCGGGTCACCCTCGGCTGGCACCCCGATTGATACTTCGCGGTTCTTTGAAATGTTCGTGACCTTGGTGCTGTGACGCCCCGTCGCAATCCAAATCGAATCAGCTCGTTTGGCCACGAACCAGATCGGTACAAGATGTGGTGAACCGTCGTGATTCTGGGTCGCAAGCCATGCGTCGCGAGCCGAGAGGTTTGTCATCTCAGAATGTGATGACGCAGCGGCCTCGAGTTCCGCCAGCTTCGAGTACTCGGTGAGCCTCAGATGCTTGATTAGCGGGGAAGGTTGCCGCAACTCGAAGAGTGACACTGCCGTTCTCAGTGAGCGCGCGCAGTTCATCAAGTTTTTCGAGTTCAGTTTTGTATTCACGGACCCACACCTGATGCAAGGTGATGCCTCGCTCACTTGGGCCTTGAAAGCCTCGAACAGTCGCAAAGCCACCGTCGTCTCGCACCGCCGGCAAGAGGAGTTCATTTTGAATGGACCCATCAGCGAGACCGTCAACGCCGTCGGGCACTAGGGAACGAATGCGATCAGCAATGTCATCACCCCGGCGAATGACCTCCTGAGCACCGAGTGAGCGGACAAGGTCTTCATCGGCCGCAGATGAATCTGCGATAACCCGTAACCCCCGATGCGCACCGAGTTGCACCATGTAGCCACCGAACGCCCCAGCGGCTCCCGTGACGGCAAGAGTTGCGCCCCTCGGAAGGGCGAGAAGATCGAGAGCGTACTGAGCTGTAAGCCCGTTCATCGGAAGAGTGCATGCCTCGACTGCAGATGACCCCTGCGGTGCGCGCGCAACAGAACGTGCCGGAAGCACAATCGATGACGAATATCCGCCGTGTGAGGCCGTAGGGGCAACAATTCCCATTACCGCGTCTCCAACCGCGACATGGTCGACTCCCTCGCCGATCTCGCTAATCACACCAGCGATATCCATGCCGGGTACATAGGGAGGCGGATCTTGTTGTAAAAGTTCTGCCCGACCACCTGAGCGATGAATGGTGTCGGTTGGGCTCACTGCCGCCGCCGCGACATCAACTCGAACTTGACCACTCCCTACGGGTTGCGCGGGAATATCGAACGCTTTCAACTTCTCGGGTCCGCCGAACTCGTCGACGCCGATCACCATAACCATGTGTGAACTCCTTACTGAGTGGTGCAGAGTTTGGTGACTCTGCACTATTTCAGTGTTGCGTACGGGCGCACTTCTCCATGCGTCCGAGCGCCCAACCGAATAGGGCCGCACTGATGGTTCCGGTGAGTGAACTCGCAAATCGTGGAAGCCGACGAACCGTCACGTTTTCGTGCCAGTGAATTGAAGTCGTGCCTGCGACCTCACCCGGTGAAACGGTGAGTTCGGCTACGCCTTTGAGCGATGGACCGAGTTTGTGCACGACACAGCGGCCATAACCACCCTCGTAGTCGACAACAACGGCCTCCATGCGATCTTCGAGGGCGAGACGGCGCCCCCAACCTGAAGCGCCAGGCCCCGACCATGCAGTGAAGACGTTGGGGTTCGAAGCGTCGACGTCGACATGGGTGAGCGGCACCCAGTCGCTATGGGCGGCCCAATCGATGAGTGCCTCCCATGCGACATCAGGTTCGAGCGCAACGTCTCGATGAACGTCGAATATGACCCGAGCGCCCTTTCCTGAAGGAGGTGTTGTGCGGTCAGATTCTGTTGCGGTCACGGTATCTATAACGCCAAGAACCGCTCTGACATTCCTCACCACGAGGTTTCGAATGTCGTGCGATTACGGTGAAGCCACCATAAGCGAGCATTGGAGGCGGTAGTGGACGATCGGTTTGATCTCAGTGGGAAGGTTGCTCTCGTAACCGGTGGTAGTCGAGGACTCGGTCGTGAAATGGTGCTTGCGTTTGCGGAGCATGGCGCCGACGTGGTGATTGCCAGCCGCAAACTTGAAGCGTGCGAAAAACTAGCCCATGAGGTGACTGAACACACTGGTCGCCGTGCGGTTGCCACTGCGTTCCACGCTGGTAAGTGGGAGCAGGCTGATCAGCTAGCCGAACTCGTGTACGCAGAGTTTGGACGCTGTGACGTGCTCGTCAACAACGCGGGAATGTCGCCGCTCTACCCGTCTCTCCCAGAAGTGAGCGAGGAGCTATTCGACAAAGTTGTTGGCGTAAATTTCAAAGGTCCGTTTCGACTTGCATCGCTCATCGGTACGCGAATGGCTGAGGGTGTTGGAGGATCAATTATCAACGTGTCGTCGATTGCAGCGGTCGCGCCGACACCACAAGAATTGGTGTACGCCGGAGCGAAAGCTGCGCTTGATGCGATGACCTCGGGTATGGCGCGAGCTTTTGCGCCGAAGGTTCGTTGCAATGTCATCATGCCCGGACCGTTTCTCACTGATATTTCAAAAGCGTGGGACCTTGACGCGTTCAATGATCGAGCGAAAACAGAGATTCCGCTCCAGCGAGGTGGTGAGGCCCACGAAATCGTCGGCGCCGCGCTCTATCTCGCAAGCGATGCGTCGAGCTACACC
This sequence comes from Ilumatobacteraceae bacterium, assembly GCA_022425725.1. Lineage (GTDB taxonomy): Bacteria > Actinomycetota > Acidimicrobiia > Acidimicrobiales > Ilumatobacteraceae > Casp-actino5. Next base: position 117,612 of record JAKMEY010000065.1, on the reverse strand, counting down.
AGTGGGGCAACGATTCGCATCGATGGGGCGATGGCATACACCGCCGGATAGACCTCGCCGGTTCAACAGATTCTCGCGAACAAAGTCACCACTTTTTGATGGTGCGACCTAACCTTTAATCATGAGTTGGCTGAGCGACCCCTCGGCATGGAGTGCTCTCGTTGCACTCCTTGTGCTGGAAATTGTTCTTGGCGTTGACAACGTCATTTTCATCTCGATTCTGGCAGCCAAATTGCCTGCGGATCAGCAAGATCGGGCTCGCCAGATCGGTCTGCTTGCAGCGGGAGGAATGCGTCTTGTGTTGCTGCTCAGCGTTGGATGGATCATCTCGCTGAAAGATGAGCTGCTCGGATTTACGTTGCTCGGTCGCGACTTCAGTTTTTCTGGCAAAGAACTCATCTTGCTGGCCGGCGGCGTGTTTCTCATCTACAAAGCAACGAAAGAAATCCACAACAAACTTGAAGGCGAAGACGACGCCCATGGTTCGAAGGCCGTGTTGACATTTGGTGCGGTCATTGCACAGGTGATGTTGCTCGATGTGGTGTTCTCGCTCGACTCGGTGTTTACCGCAGTGGGCATGACCGAGCACATCCCGGTGATGGTGATTGCGATCGTGACGGCAGTCATCATCATGCTGGCCGCGTCGGGCCCAATTTACTCCTTCGTTAACCGCCACCCATCGGTGAAGATGTTGGCTCTCGCATTCTTGCTTCTCATCGGATTTACCCTGGTCGTTGAAGGATTCGGTGAGCACATCCCGAAGGGCTACATCTATGTAGCAATGGCGTTTTCTGTGTTCGTTGAAACTCTTAACATCGGAACCCGTCGACACCGCAAAGACCCGGTCAAACTCCGCGAGCAGCCCGATCCGGTTGATTCGAAGTAGTTCGCTCTCATCGCGAGTGGTCGTGTGAATCAACGACTACGATCAGAGTACGTTCCGTCCGGGCAGTAAAGGAGCGTACGCATGCCTATCACCGTCGTCGTCGGCGCCCAGTGGGGTGACGAAGGCAAAGCCAAAGTCATCGATCTATTGGCAAAAGAGCACCCAGTGGTCGCCCGCTACCAAGGTGGTCACAATGCAGGCCACACCGTTGTCGTTGGCGACGAAAAGTACGCGCTGCAACTCACGCCATCAGGCGTGTTTTACGACACTGTCACGCCAGTCATCGCGAACGGTGTGGTCGTCGATCTGCCAACGCTGTTCAACGAGATCGATACGTTGACCGCCCGAGGAATCAACTGCGACAAGTTGCAGGTGTCGACGCGCGCCCATCTCATCTTCCCGTGGCATCAGAGTCATGATGCGCTAGCCGAGGAAGGCCGCGGCGATAACAAGATTGGAACAACCCTGAAAGGCATTGGGCCGGCTTACGCCGATAAGGCCCGTCGAGTCGGAATTCTCGCCGGCGCAGTTGCCGATATTGATTCGTTCTCCGCTGCGGTTCGAGAGCGATGTGAGGCAGAGAACATCCTCATTACTCAAGCGGGCGGCGAGGCGGTGAACGTTGATGAGACGGTTGCAACATTCACCGAGCTTGGCCTTCGGTTGCAGTCGTATCTGTGCGACACCGTGAATTTCCTTCATGATGAACTTGCCGCAGGTTCACCAATTTTGCTCGAAGGTGCCCAGGCAACATTTCTTGATCTCGATCATGGAACGTACCCGTATGTCACCTCATCTAACCCGACTGCAGGTGGTGCGTGTGCCGGAACAGGAATCGGTCCGCGCAACATCGATCGGGTTGTTGGTATTTCGAAGAGTTACACAACCCGAGTCGGAGCAGGCCCATTTCCTTCCGAACTGACCGATGAGTTAGGTGATCGACTTATCGATATTGGACGTGAGTTTGGAACGGTCACGGGGCGGCGCCGTCGTGCCGGCTGGCTTGACTGCGTCATGTTGCGACACGCAGTGCGTCTCAACAGCCTGACTGAGCTTGCGGTGACAAAACTTGATGTGCTCGACACCTTTGAGACCATTCGTGTGTGCGTCGGCTATCGAATCGATGGCAACGATGTTGAGAACTACCCCGATCTGCCAGAAGTTCTTGAACGCGCTGAGCCGGTGTATGTCGACCTTGACGGCTGGCAGTCTGATTCCACTACAGCACGAATGCCCGCAGATCTTCCACCGCAAGCTCAGGCGTTCATCAGGCTCATTGAGGAACAAGTTGGTGTGCCGGTGCGCATCATCGGCGTTGGCGCTGAACGAGACGATTATGTGCTGTGGGGTTCTTCGTCATGATCGACCGGTATCAGACTCCCGAGATGGCTCTGGTGTGGTCTGATGTGTCGCGAATGGGCCGTTGGCTTGAGGTCGAGTTGCTGGCAACCGAGGCGCATGCGACTCTCGGAATTGTTCCTCACGACGATGCCGTGGCCTGTCGGTCGTCTGCCCCGACCGTCGATGAGGGTTTCGTGGAATCAGTTATGGCTCGCGAAGAGATCACCCAGCACGACGTCGCCGCGTTTGTCGATGTTGTGCAAGAGGCGATCGGCGGCACCGCTGGACCCTGGATTCATTACGGTCTGACATCTACCGATGTTGTCGACACCGGTTTGTGCTGGGCGATGCGTGACGCCGCAGATCTTTTGCTGTTTGCAATTGATGAGCTCATCGATCAACTCGTGATGACTGCGAAGACCCACCGCGAAACGGTGATGATCGGTCGAACTCATGGTGTTCATGCAGAGCCGACAACGTTTGGAGCGAAGGTTGCGTTGTTCGCGTTGCAGTTTGACCGAGATCGCCGTCGACTTCGGGCCGCTCGTGATGCGATTGCCGTGATGAAGCTGTCGGGAGCGGTTGGAACGTACTCGAATGTTCCTCCTGAGGTGGAGGCTCATGTGGGGCAGGCCCTCGAACTCGAACCGGTTCCCGCCACACAAGTTGTTGCCCGTGATCGTCATGCCGAGTTTCTGTGGGCATGTGCATCGATTGCATCAAGTTGTGAACTCGTTGCCGTCGAGTTGCGACATTTGCAGCGAACTGAGGTGAGCGAGGTGCGAGAAGGTTTCGCCTCTGGTCAAAAAGGCTCTTCGGCGATGCCGCATAAAAGGAACCCCATTTCGGCTGAGACGATCTCTGGGTTGTCGCGTGTGGTCCGGTCGAATCTGTTAGCCGGTTTGCAGGACGTTGCGCTTTGGCACGAGCGAGATATTTCGCATTCGAGTGTTGAACGCGTGATCTTGCCTGATTCATCAATGCTCGTGCATTACATGTTGCGACGGCTTCGTCGGCTTATCGAACGCCTTGAGGTAGATGCTGAACGTATGGAAGAGAATCTCCACTCAAGTCATGGAGTTGTGTTCTCGCAACCGGTGTTGCTTGCGTTGGTGGCTTCGGGCCTCACACGCGATGAGGCCTACCGGATTGTTCAACGCAATGCCATGAGTGCGTGGGAACAACGCATCCCGTTCCGTGATGTACTGGCCGCTGACCCAGAAGTGTCGTCTCGTCACCCCGCAATCGATCTTGATGCGGCGTTCGACCTTCGATCATCACTTCAGCATGTGGCCGCAACGTTTGCTCATCTTGACGCCCTGTAATCAAGGGCTGGTGAGAAGGAGCAAGCCTCCTACAAAGAGCGCGGAATGCCAGCCTTTTTGAGCACCGCAGCCTCAACTCCGATCTCGCGCCACGTGGAATACGAGATGTGACGACGATTGCTGTAGGCCAACGCAATCTTGACGAATTCGGCTTCGGCAGATGAAATGTCAGCCCCCGACCCAAGTGCCTCAAATTCGTCATGAAGGTCGCGGCGCTCTTGGAGAAGAAGAAGTTCGTTGAGCGGATCGGCTGTTGAGAGCTCAGATTCGATCTTGTCGAGACGCTTTTGAATACTTTCGGCGGTCCTTTTGCGTCCACGCTTCGGCTTTGTGGACTTCAGTGCTTCTAGGTATTCGCGTACAACGCGACTCTCGTGGCGTCCTTGAGCGAGGGCCGCTTTATGGTCATCACTCATTGCAGAATTGTCAGACTTATTTGCCATAAAGTTGGAGTATAGAGCCTTTTTCTTTTGTGTGTTTACCGGAGTCTCGCCCTCTTTCTTTTTAATGCCGTCAACTCGCGAGTTGATGTAACTGTCATTGAACATAAACGACTGCGATTTCTATTTATTTTTGCGGAACTGGATTGTGAACAATGTCAGACAGTTCTTTTTTGAAAGTAGAAGCACATCTGTAGAGGCAATAATGCTCTGTACCTCTTCGTTTGAGACGGGAGTTCAGGCTAAATGTTGGTTGAATAGAGGAATGTTCGAACTCACCCCGCACGGGCCCGACACGTTTGTTGGGACTGGCCCCAGGTATCCGTGGGGCGGTCTCTATGGTGGTCAAATTGTTGCTCAGGCTTTACGCGCGGCGACGTTGACAGCGGAATCTGAATTTCGGCCCCATTCGATTCGCGCGTATTTCATCCGTCCAGGTGACCACAACGAACCCATCCGCTATGAGGTTGACCGCATCAGAAATGGTCGTTCATTCCTCACCCGACGAGTTGTTGCTCGGCAAGCAATAGGCGCGATTCTCAATGCTGAGTGTTCGTTTCAGCGATCGCGCGCTGCGACCGACTTACAGACGGTTGAGATGCCCCGTGTTCCAGGGCCAGAATCTTTGGAGGAAAGTTCGTTCACTCGTCGTTTTGACCGATGTTTCGTACCCGACGAAGTCGTTGATGGTGCAGCTCGAACTGGTGCTGGCCGTGTCTGTGCGTGGATAAAGGTCAATGACTACGACTTAGTGAACTCTGTTTCTTCAGATGCCGAACTCATGCATCAATGTTGGCTCGCATATACCTCAGATGATCTTGCGACCGACACCGTTCGAGCGGCTGCTATCGAAGGTACGGGGGTTGAGCGTGAACACTGGAAAGGTGTCAGCCTCGACCACACCATTTGGTTTCATCGCCCGATGCGATCAGATGTCTGGCACCTCCACGATTTCACGTGTCATCACTTCACTGCATCACGCGGTCTTGCGGTCGGTCATGTGTTCACCCAAGAGGGTGAACACGTCGCGACGGTGGCTCAAGAGGTGCTACTACGCGATACGCGTACGAAACCATCGTCGTAAAACTGTCATCGTGCTCTAGGAAATGCAGACGCGTGAAACAGAGTTCGTCGGTCAGAGCTGAGGGCTGGGGTCGCTACCCGAGCAACGATGCGATGAGATCGAGGTGGTCAAGATCGGAAAGATCGAGAATCTGGAGGTAGATCCGCTCCGCTCCCGCTCCACGCCATTTCTCGATGGTGTCGATGAATTGCTCTGTCGACCCGGCAGCGCCGTTCTGTCGTAATTCGTCGGGCTCCCGGCCGATTGCTTCTGCTCGACGAGTGAATTCATCTTCGGTGCTCCCCACACACGCGACGAGCGCAGCTGACCACGCAAGGTCGTTGGGTGACCGACCGATTGCTTCACAAGCACCCCTGACGACTGCTGTTTGCTCAGCGAACGTTGAGAGGTCGGTGAACGGCATATTGAATTCAGCTGCGTATGCAGCTGTCAATGCTGGAGTTCTTTTCGCACCACGACCGCCGATGATGATTGGTATGCCACCCGATTGCACGGGCTTGGGAAGAGCCGGCGAGTCGGTGAGTGACCAGTGATCACCGGCGTAAGAAAATGTTTCACCGGCGGGGGTTTGCCACATCCCATCGATAATCGTGAGTTGCTCGGTGAAGCGGTCAAATCGCTCGCCGAGAGCTGGAAATGGAATTCCGTATGCGGAGTGTTCAGCCTCGTACCAGCCCGCACCAAGACCGAGTTCAACCCGCCCTCCCGACATTTGATCGACGTTTGCGACCGAAATTGCGAGTGGCCCCGGGTGTCGGAAGGTTGCGGCGGTCACCAGTGTGCCAAGTCGAATTGTTGTCGTGTCTCGCGCCAGTCCGCCGAGCGTTACCCATGCATCGCTTGGGCCAGGGTCACCACTGACGGAACCCATTTTGAGGTAGTGGTCAGAGCGAAAGAATGCACCGAAGCCAAGCGACTCGGCGCGCAACGCCACGGCGAGCAGGTCGTCGTAGGTGGCGCCCTGCTGAGGTTCAGTAAAGATGCGATACGGGGTGAGAGCGGTTGTTGTCACATCTCGAACATACGAGGTTTAGGCGAAGACACGTAACCTCGGAGACGTGACACAACTTCCCGAGCTCTCCTCGACCGGCGCTGCTTTACGAGAGCACGTGCTGACGCATTCGGTAAAACGCGGCGAGTTCACACTGAAAAGTGGAGCGAAGAGTTCTTGGTTCCTTGACACCAAGCAGACTGCCTGCCGGCCAGATGGAATCGTCTTGGTCGCAGAAGCGTTGCTTGACATTCTCCCCTCAGATGCCACAGCTATTGGTGGTTTGACGATGGGTGCTGATCCTGTTGCCTTTGGTGTCGCAGCCGTTGCGGCAACGAAAGGACGAATGTTGAGGAGTTTCAGCGTTCGTAAAGAAGCCAAAGATCACGGAGTCACCGGCCGACTCGCTGGCGCGTTGCTTCCCGATGATCGTGTTGTCATCGTTGAAGACACCACAACACGAGGTACGAGTTTGCTTGAGGCTGTAGAGGTTGTTCGAGCGTTCGGGGCATCGGTGGTGCTCGCAAGTGTGATCGTCGATCGAGGAACGACGTGCGCTGACCTTTGTGCGGCGGAAGGTGTCGAATATCGCCCGCTTCTCACCGCCACCGACCTTGGTTTTGACCCCGGCACGTAGTCAACCACCACCATCTCTCTCAATAACGTCGACACAATTCGGTGCGAAACGCAGCGCTGATCAGCCATCACTTGATCAAGAGATGGGAGGCCGAAAACAACAACAGGCGCCCGCAGGCGCCTGTGGTGGTCGAGACCGGCGTCGATCCGGTGACCTTCCGCTTTTCAGGCGGACGCTCTGCCAACTGAGCTACTCGACCGAGTGCGATATGGAACGGGTTGCGCACCACATACGCAACGAGGCTGCCAAGTGGCAGCCCCGAGCGGTCCCGACGGGACTCGAACCCGCGACCTCCGGCTTGACAGGCCGGCGTGAACTCCAACTTCACCACGGGACCAAGTTGTTTTTAAATCTAGCACCCCCAACGGGATTCGAACCCGTGCCGTCACCTTGAAAGGGTGATGTCCTAGGCCGCTAGACGATGGGGGCTTGACCTCATCTCGTTGAAGGCGCCATTACGTTAGCACCCTCTTCACGACGTTCCACCCTCACGAGGGAGTGTTTCCGAAAGAGCGCCGACGACCCATTCCAACATCCAGCCTGACCACATATAGAGGTGTTGTTCAGGGCTTGCATCCGATTGGTCATCGGCGTCTGCCGCAGAGTCTTCATCGACGATGCCGAGAGCGCTTGCCAATGTGACTCGTAGGGCATTTAACGTCTGAAGAAATGCGGTGAGTTGCCCATGGCTCATCGTGATGTTGCCAGCCTCGGCCGATTCAAATGTACCGAGTACCTCAGAAATCGCTGTGCGCCGAGCGGTGATGAGCTCATCTCGCATGAGGCGCTGGTACTCCTCATTGAGTTGTTCGTGTTGAGCATCGTGATGGGTGAACGCAGGCGGAAACAACCTGTCGACAAGCGCACTCTCGCTACCGGTCTGCGCGTTCTCGACGAGTTCATCGAGTTGGTTCATGATGTGGGAGAGCACTTCTTGTTCATCGGCTTGGAGACGAACAATCCATGAGTCGTCATCGAGTCGCTCGACCGGTGGTTTACGTCTGAACGCCATCACCCAGCCTCTTCAAGAGTTGCCCAGAGGCCGTGTTCATGGAGTCGGAATACGTGCATCTCGCATTGTTCTCGATTTCCGCTTGCGACGTTTGCGCGACCTTCGTGGTGAACCGCAAGCATGAGTTCGGTGGCTTTCTCGGTGGAGTAGCCGAAAAGTTTTTGCAACACATAGGCGACGTAGCTCATCAAATTCACTGGATCGTTCCACACGATGACAATCCATTCGCGCTTGTGTTCGACCCGTTCAGTGACATCGGTGTCGGGCGCGGTGATGGTGTCGGTTGACGCCGAAATAGGTAACAACGAATATGTCACACCACACAGTCTGCCGGATGGCGTTGGTCAGTACATCGGCTCGGTCGTACGATGAGGGTTATGTCCATCGGCAGTCGCCCCCTCGTGCCCTCACGCGTGGCCTCCGGTGGAGTTGTTCACGGGAGCCGTGAGCCTCGAAGTCGAGTCGGCGCGTTCGTTGCATTAACAAAGCCTCGAATCATTGAACTTCTTCTCATTACGACCGTGCCCACGATGGTGCTCGCTCAGAACGGATGGCCGTCAACAACGTTGGTGATCTTCACGCTCATCGGTGGCGCCCTCGCAGCCGGTGGGGCAAATACCATCAATATGTACGTCGATCGCGACATTGATGCTCTCATGGAACGCACTCGACATCGGCCGCTCGTGACCGGTGTTGTTAAGCCGAAAGAGGCATTGATCTTTGCGTTTGTTCTCGAGTCGGCTGCCGTTGCGGTGTTGTGGGCGGCGGCAAACCTCTTGTCGGCTCTCCTTGCGCTCTCGGCAACGGCGTTTTACGTCGGTGTGTATACGTTGTGGCTTAAGCGGACGAGTAGGCAAAACATCGTCATCGGTGGCGCGGCCGGCGCAGTTCCTGTTCTTGTTGGATGGGCTGCAGTGACCAATGGCCTTACGTGGGAGCCAGTTGTGCTCTTCGCCGTCATTTTCTTTTGGACGCCACCACATTTCTGGGCGCTTGCACTTCGTTATGCCGATGATTACCGCTCGGCAAACGTGCCGATGCTGCCGGCAATCGTCCCTTTCCGGGCTGCCCACGTGCAGATGATGGCTCATACGGTTGCGCTGGTGGCGTCGAGTGTGCTCGCCGCATTGGTGTCATCGAACCTTGGCGTCGTATACCTCGTCTCGGCGGGCGCACTGGGGGCAGCGTTTCTTGGTGGAACAATCCGCCTCGGCAGAAATCCTTCCGAGTCTGCCTCGATGCGACTTTTTGGTTTCTCGATCACCTACATCACTCTGTTGTTTGCTGCGTTGACAATCGACGTGTTGCTGTAATTGACGTCGTTGACGCAACAGTGGAGATTTCGGTTGCGAGGCCCTCACCGAGGTAGTCTGAGAGACGGTAGTTTCGAAAGAGGTGTGCTCCGCCGCGGGCGCGACTGAAGCAGAAGTGAGTCAGATCTGAGATGACGACGTTGGAACAATCGGGAACCGGAACAGGAGCGGGTTCAGCCCTCCTTTCTGACGGTCGTATTGGAACCGCTGTTGGGGCAGCCGTTGATTGGGTGACCTCCACCGACCACAAGAAGATTGGGCGCCTGTTTACAGGGTTTGGAATCCTCGGAATGATCGCGGTGTCAGTGATTGCGGTGCTGCGGTCGCTCGAGTCAGTTGCCGATCTCGGAGCATTCAACGCTCAACAACTCGATCAGCTCACTCAATTGCATCACTTTGGTCTTGCGTTGATGGTGGCGCTGCCGTTGACCCTTGGTCTCAGCATTGCGGTCGCACCGTTGCAGGTCGGTGCTCGAGCGATTGCGTTTGCTCGTCTTGCGCTCATGGGTTTTTACATGTGGCTTGCAGGAGCGGTGTTGACCATTGTTGCCATCGTCAACGGTGGGGGCATCGGCGGCGCAGATCGTGACATGGTCGATCTGTTCCTCGCTGCGATGGCCCTCATGATGTTCGGTGTCATCGCCTCAGCGATCAGCGTTGCGACGACCATCCTCACTTCTCGTGCCCCTGGGGTCACGATGCGTCGTGTCCCGTTCTTGACATGGACGGCGTTGGTGCAATCATTGACGCTCATCATCACTGCTCCAGTAGTGGTCGGTCTCATCATTTACCTGTTTGTTGACCACCGGAATTCAGCCGTTGCGTTCGGAGCCGCAGATGGCCTTGCCGATTGGCTTCCGAGATTCTTCACCGCCCCGGTCGTGTATATCTTTGCGATCCCGGCGCTAGGGGTCTTTGCTGAGTTGCTGCCCGTTTCGATGAGCCGACGGCACCCTATGCGCCAGTTGGTGTTCACCGGTGCGGCCTTGGTCGGAGTCGCATCATTCGCCGGTGTCACCATGCAAAAGTCGTTCCCGGTTGACTTCTCCGAATCAGGCCAAGATGTCGTGAAGTCGCTTGTCGTGATGGCGTTCTTTGTTGGTCTTCCATTGCTCGGCATCGCAATCACGTTGCTCACGTCGTTGCTTGTTGCGAAACCTGATGGCTCGGGTGCGCCAAAGCCCCGAATTCTCAGCCCACTGCTGTTCGGGCTTCTCTCGATCCTTCTTCTCCTTCTCGGCGCTGTTGTCGGTGTGCTCACCCAGATTGTCGATCTCGAACTGAGCGGAACCGCAGCGGTCGAAGGCACGGTTGCGCTGATCTGTTTAGCCGCCGCTCTCGGAACGTTGGGTGGCCTCGTGTTTTGGGCTCCAAAATTTTCCGGCAATAAGCCTGATGAGAAAAAGGTTCTTCCTCTGGCTCTTCTCGGCGCTCTCGGTGTCGTTCTTGCCGGAGTTCCTGGCGTGATCGCTGGTCTTGCCGATTCAGATAACTCTCTCTTCTCAACGCTGACCCTCATTGGGTACGCATTGATAGCCCTTACCGGTCTCGCCTTCGTCGGTGCGACCCGTGGCGGAACATCTGACGGCACCACCAACCCGTGGTGTGCTCACACCCTCGAATGGTCAACTGCATGCCCCGCTCCAGCCGACAACTATGAAGCTCTAGCAACCGTTCGATCAGCAGAGCCCGAACTCGACCAACTTCCAGAAGGGAGCCCCTCGTGACGCTCGCTCTACCATCCGGTCCGGCACCAGCACCTCGCCGCCAACTCCTCGTGGGGTCTGCTCTCGCAGGGCTCGCCGGCACCACTCTCATCGGTGGAATGCTCGCTGTCTGGCTTCTTGAGCGTCAGCACGTTGTCGACGCTGGTGAGCGGTTCCCGATGAAATACATCATCCCCGAGGTGGCGACAAACGTCATGTTGATCACGCTCTTCGGGCTTTGCTTCTTCGCCCAATGGGCTGTCTTCGCAGCCCGCCGGCAAGACCGTGGGCACACCGGACTTGCTCTGTCGGTTGTCATTATTCTCGGTTTGGCCTTTGTCAACGCTCAAGCGTTTGTCTACAGCCAAATGGAAGTCGAGATTGCCGAAGGAATCTACGGCGCCCTGTTCTATGCCCTCACCGGCACGATGATGGCGATCGTTATTGCCGGGCTCATATTTACTGCGGTCGCAGCCTTCCGCACGCTTGGCGGTCGCGACTGGCAGTCCGAGATTGTCTCGGCGAATGCTTTGTATTGGTACTTCGCCGCTGCGGCTTACGCAGCGGTGTGGCTTGTCGTCTACGTCACGAAGTGAGGTCAGAGATCTGATGTTCACCACCGGTTCAAAACTCCTCTTTGGGGCGAGCGGGGCTTCCCTTGTTGGAACGTTGCTGTACGGCATTCTTGTCGGCGGCATCATGGGAACAGTCGGCTTGGTGTCACTCACCACCGGGCTCATATTCATTGCAGGTATTAACGCGTTCATTCGCGATGCGAACGTTGCGTCAGACGATGTCTCACAGTTCTCCGGATCTGCTGCCGCAGCACCTCGCCCAGCATCATCGGTCTGGCCGCTCGTTGTTGCAGTTGGCGGCGCTCTGATCGCTCTCGGAGTTGTCATTCACGAAGTTCTCACGATTACCGGTCTGGTCGTCGTGCTGGCAGCATCTGCTGAGTGGCTGTTGCAGGGCTGGGCAGAAAGTGCCTCGTCTGATGAATCACATAACAGCGAGGTACGGGGTCGCCTTGCGTACACCGCAGAGATGCCGGTTGCCGCGGCGATTGGGCTCGGTCTTATTGTCTTCATGTTCAGCCGGGTGATGCTCGGCGTTCCGACGAAGGCGTCCACCATCATTGCGTTCTCCGTCGTTGCGACGATTGTGCTCATTGCGGGAGCGATGATCAGCCGTGCTCGTTCAATGTCGGCTCCCCGAATGTTCGGACTTTTTGCCGTTGTGAGCGCAGTACTGCTCGCCGGTGGAGCTGTCGCCGGATTCAACGGCGAACGCGAGATCAAAGAGCACAAAACCACGGCCTATTACGCCGAACTTGATAAGTGCGGCGAGAAAGAGATCTCAGCCGACGAGCACGCAAGTCAGACCGTTGCAGGCAAGGCAAATTCATCAGCCGAAGTCACGCTTGACGAAAACGGGCTGTCGTACACACGACCGGGCCTCAACATGGTGCAGAGTGGAGTAATTCAGTTGCCCCGTTCAAATGCAAACAACATTTTGTTCCGCAACGAAACATCTGAACCGCGACGCTTCATCGCAGAGATGGCCAACGTTGATGGTTCACCCGCACGAATCTGCACGGCGCTCGTCGAAGAAGGTGGCGTACAGCTACTTACCGTGAACTACTCGGCGCCAAGTTTTGACCCCGTAGTTGAAGAGTCAGGTGGCTACTCATTCGTGGTCGCTGGGCTTGACGACCGGATTGAGGTGATTGTGCCATGAGTCACGAGAAGGTTCACTATCGCACCATCTGTAATTCTGAACGCGCGACTTCTAGTCTTGAGAACATGAGTTCTCGCCTCTTCAGAGTAGCGACGACGGTTGCAGGAGTAGCGGCGACCACCGTGCTCGCCGGATGCGCATCCGATGCCCCTCAAGACACCTGGAAACCGGCCGGTCCAAACGCTCAAAAGATCCAAGACCTGCAGTGGCCAATCTTCCTCACCGCCGGCATTGTCGGCGTCATCGTGATGGCGTTCATTGCGTTTTGCGTCGTCAAGTATCGAGATCGTGGCCAAGCAATCCCCGATCAGGCCCACGGCAAGGCATGGCTTGAATACCTGTTCATCGCGATTCCTGCGGTCATTCTGACTGCGATTGCAATCCCAACAGTGGGTGTCGTGATGGCATTGAACGACACCGATGACACCGAATGTGTGATCAACGTGACAGGTCAGCAGTGGTGGTGGGAGTACGACTACGAGGTCGGGGCTGACGGCACGATCTGTGGCTACGCCCCGTCAGAAGTTGCGGCAAGCCCAATTATCACCTCTGGTCAGTTGGTGATTCCCGCAGACACGAAGGTGTTGTTGCGAGGCACCAGTCGTGACGTCATCCATAGTTATTGGATCCCGCGTTTGAATGGCAAGCGCGACATGGTCCCAGGCCGTGTGCACTTCCTCCGTCTCGAATCTGACACCCCAGGCATTTACGCCGGTCAGTGCACTGAGTTCTGCGGGCTGTCGCACGCGAACATGCGCATGGAGACTGTCGTCCTCGAGTCTGCTCATTTCCAGCAATGGATTGATAACGAGCTTGAGCCGTACCAGGCTCCGGCCGAAGGCGGCCTCGCGGCCGAAGGTGAGACAACCTTTATTGCCCAGTGCTCGCGATGCCACCAGGTCAATGGGTTGGTCGATCCAGGTAATGGCAATCTTGTGGTCTCATATCCAGATCAGTTTGTCTACTCAGGTGCTGCGCCAAACCTCACCAACTTCTTGGGTCGCAATACCTTCGCTGGGGCAACGTGGGATCTTCTCACCCCTGAGTGCCGCACCGATGTGTGGGAGTCAAGCCCTGAAGAGTTTGGCGACAAATACCTCGCAGGTGTCTCGCAAGACTGCCTCAATGAGATCGACCTTCGCGAATGGTTGCGGAATGCTCCAGCGAAGAAGCCGATGTATGCCGATCCAGCGATGCTGGAACAGAGTGACGGCAAGGTTCGTGGTATGCCGTATCTCGGTCTGAGCGAAGACCAAATTGACCAACTAATCGCCTACCTCCTTGAGCGGAAATGAGTAACTGATGGCAATCATTGAACGCCCTTCAGATGCAGTCGAAGTCGTTGACGAGACAACCCCTTCGGTAGCGACCCCCGAATCTTCTTACGGTGTGTTCCGCCGTCCGGTTGAAACGACCGGTTGGAAGTCGTGGCTCTTCACCATCGATCACAAAAAGCTCGGCATCATGTACGGCGTTGTCGCCATGTTCTTCTTTGTTGTCGGCGGCATTGAGGCCTTGCTCCTTCGCTTGCAGCTCGCAGGCCCGAACGGCACCGTGCTCTCGGCAGACAAGTACAACCAGATGTTCACGATGCACGCCACCACCATGGTGTTCCTCTTTGTCATGCCAATGGCTGCAGCGTTTGCAAACTATTTCGTTCCACTGCAGATCGGTGCACGCGACGTTGCGTTCCCCCGCATCAACGCATTCGGATTCTGGGCGTTCCTCTTTGGCGGATTGTTTCTCAACACCTCGTGGTTCCTCGGCGGCGGTGCCGACGGCGGCTGGTTCATGTATGCACCGAACTCATCGGTAGCGTTCTCTCCGTCAAACGGCGTTGACTTCTGGGGACTCGGCCTACAGATCACGGGTATCGCCTCCCTCACTGGAGCGATCAACCTCATCGTCACTGTCATCAACATGCGGGCACCTGGCATGAGCCTGATGAAGCTTCCGATCTTCACCTGGATGGTGCTGGTTGTGCAGTTCCTATTGCTCTTCGCAATCCCGGTGATCACCGTTGCACTGTTCATGTTGATGTTCCAGCGCAGTTTTGATGCGACGTTCTTCAGCGTCGAGGCTGGAGCCGACCCGCTGCTCTGGCAGCACCTGTTCTGGATCTTCGGTCACCCCGAGGTGTACATCCTTGTTCTGCCAAGTTTTGGCATTGTCTCCGAAATCCTTCCGGTCTTCTCAAAGAAACCACTATTTGGTTACCCGCTCGTCGTGTTCTCGGGCGCAGCTATCGGCTTTGTCGGTTGGGGCGTCTGGGCGCACCACATGTTCGCTTCCGGTCTCGGCCCGATCTCGGTTGCCGCCTTCTCGGTCGCAACCATGGCAATTGCGATTCCGACCGGTGTGAAGATCGTCAACTGGACGCTCACCATGTGGGGTGGAAAATTGCGGTTCACCGTGCCGATGCTGTACTCCGTTGGCGTCATCGTGCAGTTCACCATCGGTGGTCTCTCCGGTGTCACGCACTCGGTTGCACCGTCCGACACCCAGCAGACTGACACGTATTACATCGTTGCTCACTTCCACTACGTCATCTTTGGTGGTGCCGTGCTCGGCTTGTTTGCAGGCATGTACTACTGGTGGCCGAAGATGTTCGGAAAGATGCTTAACGAGCGTCTGGGACGAGTCAATTTCTGGCTCACCATCATTGGCATGAACCTCACCTTCGGACCGATGCATATCGTTGGTCTTCAAGGTCAGCCACGGCGCATGTATGTATGGACGGAGAACCGTGCCGGTGACGGATTCTTCAACATCGGTTTCTGGAACCTCATTGCGTCTATCGGATCATTTGTCTTGGCCCTCGGAATCTTGCTGTTCTTCGTGAACATTTATGTCTCACATCGCAAAGGCACCGAAAAAGCCCCACTCGATCCATGGGATGCCCGCAGCCTCGAATGGATCACGACGAACCCACCGAAAGAACACAACTTCGATCGCCTGCCAGAGGTAGGTCACCTCGATGAGTTCTTCCACCGGAAGTATGAAGACCGCGGTTCAGATGGCCATCACGAGTTTCATCAGATTGCGACAGCTGAAGAGGTCGTTGCAGAAGAGGAGAACAACGCTGATGGACACATTCATTTGCCATCACCGTCGTACTGGCCAATTCTCTTGGCGTTCAGTCTTCCGATCATGGCGTACGGTGTGATCTACAACGTATTCCTTGTCATCGGAGGAGCAGTGCTTGGTCTGGTCTCGTTCTACGGGTGGGGTCTTGAGCCTCACACGGCGCCAGAAGATGATTACGATCCGCCAACCGGCACAGCGATGGAGGTTGCCGCTCATGGCTGATACCGCAGTTCACGCCGACGAACACGTCGATCACGGAGGTCATTATTCATCGACCGGCTTGTCGAACAACAAGCTGGCAATGTGGATGTTCCTTGGTTCAGAGTGTTTGCTGTTCGGAGGTCTCATCTCGACCTACATGCTCTACCGTGGTCGTCACTCAGAAAACCTTGGTCCTGACCAGGTGTGGGATATTCCGTTTACATCAGCATCGAGCTTTGTGCTGCTGATGTCATCTCTCACGATGGTGCTCGCAGTGTCATCGGCGGTACGCGACGATGACCGCAACACGAAGGTATGGCTGTCGGTGACGGCTCTGCTCGGTGCACTATTCGTTGCCGGTCAGGTGTACGAGTTCACCACCTTCTACCGCGAGGGCCTCGGGTTCACGACCAGTCTCTTCTCATCGAGTTTCTACACCCTCACCGGTTTCCACGGTGTTCACGTGAGCGTCGGGATCATCATGTTGATGTCGTTGGTCGGAATGATTTCAAAGAACAAAGTCGTCGGTGACAAGAAAGAAACCGTCGAACTCTTTGGTCTCTACTGGCACTTTGTTGACGTGGTGTGGATCCTCATCTTCACCCTTGTCTACCTGATCCCGGCCTGATAAGAATCGAGTTGACATGAGCACCGTCACAGAACAGCACGACACCCACGGCGATGAACACGCCGACCATGGCTTGACCGATCTGGGTTACATCAAGATCGCTATTTTTCTTGCTGTCATCACCGCTGTCGAGGTCGTCTTCAGCTACACCCAAGATCAGTTGGGTGCAGCATTCCTGCCGGGCCTGCTCATCTTGATGGCGGTCAAATTTTTCATGGTGCTGCTCTACTTCATGCACCTTAAATTCGACTCAAAGCTGTTTAGTTTGATGTTCTACATCGGGCTTGTTCTTGCTGTCGGTTGTTATGCAGTGTTCTTGGCGACCCTGCATTTCTTCCAGAGCTGAGGTGTGGTCGACATGATGTTGGCGCAGGTCGACATCGCAACTGATCCGTGGAAGTTTGTCCCGCACCCCGAGGTGTGGCTCCTCACGAGCTTCCTGACGATCGCCTACATCTACACAGTGCGTGTCATCGGGCCGAAAGCCGTGGCGCCTGGCGAATCGGTTCTGAGCCGTTCTCACGTCGTGTCGTTTGTGGCAGCCATTACCGTGCTGTGGGTTTCAAGTGACTGGCCGATCCATGACATCAGCGAGGATTACCTCTATTCGGTTCACATGGTGCAGCACATGGCGCTGTCGTTCTGGCTCCCACCACTTGCTCTGCTGGCAACCCCCACCTGGTTGATGCGCGTGCTCATCGGAACGGGTTCGACGTATCGAGCGACGCGCTTCCTCACTCGCCCTGTCATCGCAGCATTGCTCTTCAATGGTGCAACACTGCTCACCCATATGCCATCGCTGGTGAATGCGTCGGTTGGCGACGGGTACTGGAATGGGGCTCTGCACTACCTGCTTCACGTGCTGGTCGTTGCGTCAGCGCTGTTGATGTGGATGCCCGTGGTTGGTCCGATACGTGAATTCCAGCTCGGTCCATTGGGGAAAGGCATTTATCTCTTCGCACAATCGATCATTCCGACGATTCCAGCAGCGTTCCTCACCTTTGCAGAATCTGCGGTGTACGAGGCATACGCCCGCCCGGTTCGACTCTGGGGTCTCTCGCTCGCAGAAGACCAGCAACTCGCTGGGGCGATCATGAAAACGATGGCGGGCATGTTCTTGTGGGCGCTCATCATTGGCTACTTCATCCAATATGCAAAGCAATTCCGCAATAGTCACGACTACCGGAGAAACTCGACTAACACACCGGAAGACGTTGACGAGGCACCGCTGACGACCGCCGATGTCGAAGCGGCGTTTGCGCGCACAGCTCCTGCCCGTGAAGAAGACTAGGCGGTAGCCTCGGCACCGTGATCGACGTTCGGCAGCTCCGAGAACACGCTGATGAAACGTGCTCAGCACTTGCGCGCCGGGGTGACGTGACCTGCGATGGTCAGGTCAAAGAACTTCTTGAACTCGACCAGCAGTTGAGAGAAATCACGGCACGTCGAGACGAGGCTCGAGGAAAGATCAATGAACTCTCTCGAGAAGTGGGACAACTTCGCCGTGATGGGAACGTCGAGCAAGCCGAGGCGGTACAAGCAGAAAGTCGAGCTCTCGGAGACGAGGTAGGCCGAATCGAGGGTGAGCACGAAACAGTCTCAGCAAAGATGCACGATCTATTGCTGCACATACCGAACGCCCCGCATCCCGATGTGCCCGCTGGTGCAAGTGACGATGACAATCCGGTTGTCAATGGACCATTTCTTCCCGACGGCGGCATCGACGGTTTCGCTGCGCACCAACGAGTTCCACATTGGGAGGTCGGCGAAGCCCTCGGAATTCTCGACAACGAGCGTGCCACAAAAATTGCGGCCTCTATGTTCACCATGCAGCGTGGAGCCGGCGCAACGATGGCCCGAGCGCTCTGCCAGTACGCGCTCGACAGCAATGCCGATGAGTTTGAAGAGATCCGCCCCCCTTCGCTGGTGTCGACGGCAACTCTGACCTCGACTGGGCAGCTGCCAAAGTTTGCCGATGACGCCTACGCAATCGAGCGAGACGACCTGTGGTGTATTCCAACTGCCGAGGTACCACTTACGTCGCTGTACGGAGGTGAGATTCTTGATGCTGGCGATCTACCGGCGCGCTTCATGGCGTACAGCCCGTGCTTCCGTCGAGAGGCGGGCTCTGCAGGCCGAGATACTCGAGGCATGCTTCGAGCCCATGAGTTCGACAAGGTTGAAATTCTTGCGCTCGCAACCCCAGAGCAAGCCCCCGGTCTTCTGTCTGACATGGTGGCGCGAGTCGAGCGCATGATCTCTTCGCTCGATTTGCATCATCGAGTGATCGAAATTTGCACTGGGGATCTCGGTCAAAGCCACCATCGATCATTCGATATCGAGGTGTACGCACCTGGTTGCGAGCAGTGGCTCGAGGTTTCATCGGTGTCATGGTTCTCTGATTACCAAGCCCGTCGGGCAGATATCCGGTATCGCCAGGTCGATGCCGACGGAAAGCCGGTGAAAGGCACCGTTCTCGTGCATACGTTGAATGGTTCGGCTCTTGCGGTGCCGCGGGTGTGGGCGGCGATTCTTGAAACCCATCGTCAGGCTGATGGCACCGTGGCAATTCCTGAGGTGTTGTGGCCATATATGCGCGGTCTCACCGTGCTCGGTGGCTGATATGGCAGACGACAACGATCTGGTTCGAAATAGGCGCGTGCAGTACGAGACCGCTGGGCTTGATGTCTCAGATGTTGATCCGTCCCCAGTCGCTCAGTGGCACCGGTGGCATGAAGAAGCTGCCGAGGCGAGCCTTGTGGAACCGAATGCAATGACGGTTGCCACGGTTGACGCATTCGGCGTGCCCGACGGACGTATTGTCCTTGCGCGCGAGGTGTCTGACGGTGGTATCACGTTCTTCACCAACTTCAATTCGGCGAAAAGCGAGCAACTCAATTCCTCGAGCAACGCAACCGGGGTCTTTGGTTGGTTAGCGTTGCACCGGCAGGTTCGAGTCACTGGCACCGTTGAACGAATTTCCGATGAAGACAGCGACGCATACTTCGCGAGTCGCCCTCGAGGCTCCCAGATCGGTGCGTGGGCCTCGCCGCAGTCAGAGGTGATCGAAAGCCGAGAGGTTCTTGAGAATCTCGTTGCTGACGTCGAGGTTCGGTTCGCATCGAGTGAAGTCATACGACCACCGTTTTGGGGTGGCTGGCGCATCATTCCTGTGAGATGGGAATTCTGGCAGGGTCGACCGAGTCGTCTCCATGATCGTGTGCAGTATGTGCGCTCGGGTGACGGTTGGCTTCGCCAGAGACTCGCTCCGTAAGCCACGGCTACGACCTACTCGTAGACTTGTCATGTCATGAATACGCAACCTCAAGTGGGCTCCCTTCAGGCAAACGATCCGTGTTGGTGTGGAAGTGGACGGAAGTACAAGCGATGCCATCGCAACACTGAAGGTCGAGTTCATCCAGGCGAAATCTCGCCGATGAGAACGGTTCCAGACACGATCCCTCGACCGTCCTACGCCGATACTGGTGTGGTTGAGCACTGGGATGAGCCCCTTGTGAAAAGCCCGGACATTATCGAACGCATGCGGCATTCAGGAAAGGTCGCGGCCGAGGTTCTACGCCTTGCCGGCGAATTTCTTGAGCCCGGCAAGACAACCGATGAGGTCGATGCCTACGTGCACGATTTATTCATCGATCGTGGTGCCTACCCGAGCACGCTCAACTACCACGGCTACCCGAAGAGCTTGTGTTCATCGGCCAACGAAGTGATTTGTCACGGCATTCCTGATTCAAGGGTCATGCGTGATGGTGACATCATGAACCTTGATGTCACCGGGTTTGTCGGCGGCGTGCACGGCGACACCAATGCAACCTTCTGTGTTGGAGAGGTTGACGAGGCGAGCCGCGATCTCATCCGGGTGACCGAAGAATGCACCTGGCTCGGCATCGAAGCCATCAAACCAGGCCGTCCGGTCAGCGATATCGGTCGAGCCATTGAGAACCACGCAAAAGAACATCGCTACGGAGTGGTGAAAGCATTTATCGGTCACGGCATTGGCGAGCAATTTCATACCGATATCCAGATCCTTCACTACTACGACTCTCGGTCAACTCTTGAAATGTTGCCGGGTATGACGTTCACCGTCGAGCCGATGATCACCATTGGTGACTGGCGTCACCGAATGTGGGACGACGGATGGACTGCAGTGACCGCCGACTGGCAGCGAACCGCTCAGTTTGAGCACACATTGCTGGTTACTGACGATGGCGTAGAAGTGCTGACCGGTGGAGACGGAGCCGTGTCACCAACTGCGCCATGGAACCGGTGAGCATCTTTCTGGTCACTCATTCTCGATCGGTAGGGTTCTGCTTATGAAATTTGGTGCGGCCCTTGCTTTCCCGTTTGTGTTGATTCTGGCATCGTGTGGAGGAAGTGACCCCGTAACGGTTTCTGATGCGTGGGCACGAAGCAGTCCGTCAGGTGTCACGATGGGGGCGGCCTACTTCGACATCACTTCCGTTGATGATGACTCGCTGGTGGCGGTATTTGTGTCGAGTGATATCGCAGCCCGCGCCGAGATCCATGAGGTCGTGAAGGCAATGGACATGGGCGATGATGCATCTGAGATGCATGACGATGAGATGCATGACGATGCAATGTCGATGCAAGAGATGGATGCGCTTGAACTACCAGCCGGCACGCTGGTGCAGCTCGGCCCTGGGGGCTATCACGTCATGCTGATTGATCTATCGGAACCTCTTGTCGTCGGCGAAACCTTCGACCTCACCCTTGACTTCGACCAAGCCCCCGACCTCACGGTGACCGTTGAAGTGAGCGACCGTTAACTACGCCCGACGTGGCGATGGCCGATTCACGTTGGCGATCTGCCAGAGCCCGATGAGTGCATATCCGGCGGCCGCACACGCAATGACACCAATTGCAGCGGTTCCCGCTCGATCGACCCAATAGGGCAGCGAGGTGGGTAGCAGGGCTGCATCGAGCACGTCTTTTCGTCTCAACACCCAAATCGCAAGGAAGACGCCGCTCATGAGTTGCAGTCCATTTCGTTGAATCGAAGATTGTCGATTGAACGCGAGCGCCGATCCGCTCAACACGGTGGCCAACGATGGGAGCGCAAACGATGTGAGTTGTGGGCCTGTTCCGGGAGCCGCCCACAGATACTGAGCGCCGCCGATCACGAGCCCAAGCAGAGATGCTCCCACCATCAGTCTCTGAAGTGCCGCGGATGTTCGACCGATGACCCCCACGACAAGAAGTAATGCACTGGCAGCGGCGACGAGTGGGGCGAGCAAAGACGGTCTCTCAACCAGAGAACTTTCGACGCGCACAGCCACGGGAATACCGTCGACGGTGAACCGGATCGAGTCAGCAACGATCACATCGCCCGGCTTGGCATTGACTGGCGGTTGCGGTGACATGTAGTGAATGCGATGGTCGTGCCATGCAAGCGTGCAGTTCGAAGCAATTTGCAACCACTCGGGGGCAGCATCGTGATCTACGACGTCTGCTCCAAAGTCTGACCCGTAGCGCTCTTTGTTGTACCACGTTGACATCGAGCGCTGGTTCTCATAGGCGGTGCAATCAGATTCGATCTTGAGGTACTCCTCTCCTTCATACCCAGGGATCTTGACGGTGGTTCCTCGTGCAACAGTCACTGAGAGAAATGAGTCGTGTCCTTCGATTGTGACTGCAACATCATCTGCAAGTGGAAGAGATTCCGATGTGGTCACCTCAACGATCACCGATGAATAGTCGGTGGGCCCGGGTGGGTCGGCGTGAGCGAATCCGGCAGGCATAGCAGTCAAGGTTGCCCCAGCAATAACCGCCCACCAGACGCGGTGTTGCCGAAGGTTTTCGAACGTCATTCGAGAACCTGGAGTGTGAATTCACCACTGGGATGAATAGAGCAACCACCGGAGAGAGTGCCGCTACTGGTGAATTCTTGTGAGAGTGTTTCACCTGCGCCAACGAAGAACACGCCGACGACATGGCCACGGTCATCATCGTTGATGATTCTGAGTGATTCGCCGATGCGCACCATGAGTTCCGCCGGGATGATATTGATCGACTCACCGGCCTCGATCTTTGCGCCAGCTCCACGCGGGATGATGTACTCATAATCGGCGTCTTCTGAATTGGCGATCGTTTGAAACTCAGGCTCATCACCGCCGGAGACAACGGCAACGACAGCAATGATTGCTCCGGCGAGAGCGATGAGCGCAAATGCGATTCCACGCTGCTTCACGACCGTCGCCCATCAAGAAGGTCGTTCAAGTCAGCAGAAATATCAGACGAAGGCACGCCAAACGGCCACGTGAGCAGCAGGGTCCCTTGGTCGTCGACAACATAGAGCGACGTCGAGTGTGCAACTTCGATGTCGGTGCCCATACTCTCGACGAGATAACTCGCACCAAACGGCTGAGCGGCGGCGGCTAGTTCGGTCTCGTCGGTCGTTCCGAGAGCGATTGCGGTTGGGATGAAACTTTTGACGTAGCCGTCGAGCACGGCAAGGTCGCGATCAGGATCGACCGTCACCATTGCGACCTCGACACGAGATGCATCATCGAGACGGCGAAGTGCGACCGTTAGGTCTTGAAGTGTTGTTGGACAGATATCCGGGCAGTTCGTGTAGCCGAAATAGATTGCGAGCAGTTTGCCGTTGCTGGCAACGAGTTCGCGCAACGACTCCCCACCGATGACAGGGAGGCTGATCCCCTGAGACGATGGTGCGGGAGTTCTCACATACCCCGAGAATTCCCGGGTACCTCCGCAGCTGGATGCGATCGCCAACACCGCACACGAGACGGCGAGCAAACGACGCGTCATGGCAACGGCATCTCTTCAATGAACTGTGCGATGAGGTCCGCTTGTTCAGCCGTCAGACCGTTCTGCGGCATCTTGATGTTGTAGCCCGCAACGAGCTGTGCTTGGGGAAGAAGAAT
Organism: Ilumatobacteraceae bacterium; assembly: GCA_022425725.1. GTDB lineage: Bacteria > Actinomycetota > Acidimicrobiia > Acidimicrobiales > Ilumatobacteraceae > Casp-actino5. The sequence goes on along the minus strand of JAKMEY010000065.1, from coordinate 94,301 downwards.
CGACTCAATGAGGTATTCGCGATCGGCGAGCACCGATGAACCATCGCTCAACGCAACCGTAGAGCCAGCATGGCCAGCCAACGTCGGGCCGACCCCACCACTACCGTTTGCTCCATGGCACGCTGCGCAACCGTTGCTGTCGTAGAGGGACTTCCCCTCTCGTGCGCCGTCTGAAAGAGAAAGTTCAGGCTCGGTTGAACACGCACCGGCTCCGATCGCCAGTCCGATGACGGCAACTAGACGAACACAGAAGATCGATCGATGATCTCGCACACCTACAGTCAATCAACGCTTGATGGGTTCTTGCCCATAGGAGAGGCTCTTTTCCGGCGTGGTTGACCGGCAGTACGCCACCATGCCGTAATCATTTCGGCTTTATTGTCGGTGACCCCAAACGCTGCGCACATTTCGATGCCGAATGCGTGTTGTTCGCCGTGTGCAAGTTGCGACACGACCTCTACGTTGAACCGATGTTGCGGCCACGGCAATTCAAGAATCGAGGTGGGAGAAAGGCGCAGCGAGGTTGGTGAGAGCCCAGTGCCGGCTCGCTCGTGCCAGGCGATGAGCGCAGCGATCGGTGAGTTGATGACTGCGGTAAGTGGCAAAAGGTCATCGACTTCAGATGGGATCACCGTGGTCACCGGTACCCCGGGCAGCCACTCACCCTTTTCGTCGGCCACCGCCTCGATCGTTCTGGTTTGGGCCGCAACGAGCACCTTCGGTCGCAACATCTTGTGTGCCCATTCGTTGAACCGGCCAGTGAGGAGCGCAACATCAACTCGTGGAGCCGCAAAGAGTTGGTGGGCGAAACGAACCGGATGTGTTCCCCAGAGGCAGATACCGGGGTCAATGAGCCCGGATGTCACGAGAGGTGGACCTTCGTGATGATCTGCAACCGCTGGAACGAGGGCGTAGTACTCGTCGCGAAAGTTGGCGGTAGCGGTCGCTCGATCGCCGACTACCCCGGAGGTGTAAAGGTTGGGAACCGGTGGAATCCCGAGCGCAGTAGTGATCGCAGATGTCCACGGTGCATCACTTCCCACGACAGACGTTTTGCGGCGCTCAAAGATGAGAACCGCCACGGTCACATCAGCATCAAATTGAGGGGACGACGACCACCATGACGTCACAGGAGTTGCAAGCGACGTGACTCGCGATCTCAACTCAGCGGTATCTCGTGAGGCGAGCACTGATTGAGGCAGAACGATGGCAAGGCGGCCACCTGGTCGAAGCGCCTCGACGCCAGCAAGGCAGAACTCCATCGCGCTGTTCGCGTATGGGCCACCACCCCGCTTGCTTGCACCTTTGCGAGTCGTTGATGCCGATAACTGCGACAGAAATGGTGGATTTGAAATAACGAGATCAAATCCGTTCTCACCATGGAACGCAGCCCAGTCGATGTCGAGTCCATTCGCCTCAACAAATTCGATGTCGTGTGCCTCATTGCTCTCACGTGTGTGCGGATTAACATCGCAGCCGACGAGCGAGCATCTTCTGGGCACTCGTTGCTTCACTGCGAGGAGCAGTCGTCCATCGCCGCACGAAGGGTCAAGGATTCGCATTTCGTCAGATGTCGGCCCTATGGGCCAGCCATCGCTGGTGAGCAGATCGAGCATCTGTTCGATGAGTACCGGAGGCGTGTACCACGAGCCAAGACGGCGGCGCTCTTCGCTGTTCGCCACCGATTGTTGATCCGACACATTTCCAGCGTAGGGTCACTTCCGTGCCAAGTGGGTACATCGAATTCGACAGGGCCGAATGGGCCGCACTTCGCGCCGCGACACCGTTGACGCTGGCTGAGGCCGATCTCGAACAACTGCGAGGTATCAACGAGCAGATTGATCTTGAAGAGGTCGCTGCCGTGTATCTCCCGTTGAGCCGCCTGCTCAATCTCTATGTGAGTGCGGTACAAGACCTACACCGAGTGTCCGCAACTTTTCTCGGAGCGTACGCACCGAAGGTGCCCTACGTCATTGGAGTGGCTGGCTCGGTTGCTGTCGGGAAGAGCACATTCAGTCGAATCTTGCAGGCATTGCTCTCGCGCTGGCCAGACCATCCAGCGGTTGACCTCGTGACCACCGATGGGTTCCTCTATCCGAATACAGAACTTCATGCCCGCGGTCTCATGGAGCGCAAAGGTTTTCCAGAAAGCTACGACACCCGTGCGCTCATCGAGTTTCTGCGCAATGTGAAGAGTGGAGCGAGAGCATCAGCCCCGGTGTACGACCACATCACCTATAACATTGTTTCTGACGAGCGAGTCATGGTCGACTCACCCGACATTGTCATCGTCGAAGGCATCAATGTGCTGCAGGTGGGCGGCGAGGAGTCAGAATTTGTGTCCGACTACTTCGATTTCTCTATTTATGTCGATGCGGATGAACTCCATATACAAGAGTGGTACGTCGAGCGATTCTTAGCGTTTAGGGAGTCGGTGTTCCAGCGCGAAGACAGCTTTTTTGCGCACTATGCGCACCTCAGCGACAATGAAGCAGCTGAGATGGCAAAGTCAATCTGGCAACGAATTAACGGGGTGAACCTCAGCGAGAACATCATGCCGACCAGAAATCGAGCCTCGCTGGTTGTGCGAAAGGGCCGAGACCATCGCGTATCTGAGGTTCGACTTCGGCGGCTGTAACGGTTTAGGACGGGTGCTCGGTGGCGAGCCATTCGACGACATCTGAGATGGAGGCAACAGTGTCGAAGGTCCCCATGGGGGCATCGACAACTTCATGATCCCAGGTGACGTGATACGGGATATGAAGGCCGAAACCTCCAAGTTCGACGACGGGGAGGATGTCTGAACGAACGGAATTGCCGACCATAAGAAATGTCGATGGGTCGATACCCCACTCGTCGAGAATTGCTCGGTACGTCGACACATCTTTCTCGAGAACGATTTTGATGTGCTCGAATACATGATGCAGACCGGAGGTTTGAACCTTGCGCGTTTGGTGAACAAGATCGCCTTTGGTGATCATCACTATCCGGTGGGTTTGAGCAACAGCGTGCAGGGCGTTAGCAACGCCATCGAGAAGTCGTACTGGCTCTCGCAGCATGTCGTGAATGTGATCGACGAGAATGCCGACGTCTCGAGAGGGGATCGTGCCCGCCGACGAGGTCACCGCTGCTTCGATCATTGAAAGACCGAATGCTTTGACGCCATAGCCCGATATTGCAAGGTTGCCGAGCTCGGTGGCACGAAGTGCATCTTCGAGATCAACTCCCGGTGAGGCATAGGGGCTCACCGTGTCAAAAAAGAGCCGTTCAGCCTCGTCGAATGCGTCTTGGCATTGCCATAAGGTGTCGTCGGCATCAAAGCCGACCACCTCGATCATGTCACCGCGCCGCATCAGCGATGTATCGCATTGAGATAGTTATATACCGTGATCCGACTCACACCCATTGCATCGGCAAGGTCTTCGACGGCTCGTCGGAGCGTGAAGGCACCTCGCTCATCGAGGAGCCTCACTACACGCTGTTTGTCCTCGCGTGACATGTCGGCAAGCCGCCCACCGATTTCAGTTTCGACAGACTCGATCATGCGGTCAAGGGCACCGTGTAACTGTGGAAGCCGAACCGCCGCAACAAGCTCACCATTGGTCTCTAGAGGAATGTCTGACGGCAGTGCGGCTGCCGGCTCGACTGCAGTGGCGCCGATCGCGTCGAGCAGAGGTTGAATCGTGGAGACCAGTGGGTGTTGGTCGGAGGGGTTCATGTTGTGGTATCTCCGACGACGTCAACATTTACCCGAGTGGCCCCGTGTGCGAACGCCGATTTGAGAACCGCGGCAACGACGTTGGGGATGTCCTCTTCATCAGCGTCACAACTTGAGCCGAAGGCTCCAAACTCAGCGGTTATGCCAAGCGAGGCGAGTACCGCGATGGGTTCGGTCACATGAGCACCGGGTTGGCCCTCAACGAACGGCTCGATAGTGAAATCAATGCGTGCCACGAGCCAAGTGTACGAGAGTTACTGAGGTGCTGGAGATGCGGGTTAGCCGCCCATCACTCTGAGTAGTTCCTCAGATCGAGCAATACAGTCTCGACCCGCCGACCCAAATGCTTCATCGAGACGATGGAGGGTCTGTTTGAACGAACCGTTCCACTCCTGCTCAAAGCGTTGGCGTGCTGGGCCCTGCCATGTGGTTGATCCGATCGTGCGATCGACGGTGGACATCAGTTGAGCGATCACCGACATTTGCTCGTGAAGCGTTCGACCGAGTTGAGCGAGTTGCTCTGGATTAGCTCCGTACATCATTGCGTTACCTCTTTTCGATGTGAAGGGTCGCAACAGAGTGCGGAGTGTTGTTTGCTCGCCGGAAATCAGTCGCTGGCGAGCGGCCAGGAGCGAACTCCTTCAGCCAAGCCCTCGATGAGACTCTCCGTGTGGGGTGTCAAGCCTCCCTCCCAGTCCCACCACATCGGTGATGAACCTCTCACTCGTGGAGGGAGTTCGATCTGAACGCCACCATGTTTTGGAAGGTTGACAGGGTTCTTGGGGTGAAGTCCTCGAAGATGTTTGGGGATGTCATCAACGTCGTCGATGAAGTTGTATGCCGGCAGGCGTGGTTGAAGCACGGTCGTTAAGTGTTTGGCCAGCGGTCGGTTTGTGCCGCCGAGAAGTAGGGACGAGAAGAGTCCTCGCCTTCCGAAGCCGTGGATGGTGATGACGACATCAACGTGTCCAAAAAATGAGCGCATCGTAGGAGATTCATCTGGTTGAAACCGCGTTGATGGTAGATGAGGGGGATCTCCGTCTGGATGAATAACCCCGTAGTACGACGCATTCGACTGGGCTGCTGCTTCACGAGCCACGATGTCGGTGAAGGCTTCGAGACCGCCGCCGTGAAATGCCATAAAGCCAAACGTTGACCGAAGGGTCAACTCTTCGCGAACACCGTCCATTTCGAGGAGTTCAGCGAAGGTTGTTGGCGACACCTCTATATCGTCGCAGATCGACCGGATCAATGTCGCTTGCTCCTGCGATCTACCCAAAACTGTCGATGCCCCGTAACATCAAGGGCGTGTTGGTATGGATGGATCTCGAAATGACAGGACTCGACCACATGAGTGATGTCATCGTTGAGATTGCGACGATCATTACTGATGATGAGCTCAACATCATCGCAGAGGGCCCTGATCTGGTGATTCATCAACCAGAAGAAGTTCTCAGCAAGATGAATGAGGTCGTCACCAACATGCACACCGAGTCAGGCCTGCTCGATCAGATCACAGCATCAACGTTGAGTCTCAATGAGGCGGGACGTCTCACCCTTGACTTCATTAAAGAGCACTGTCCGGAGGCCGGAACCGTGCCACTTTGTGGCAACTCGATCGGCACCGATCGCAGATTTCTCGCTCGTTACCTGCCCGAAATCGAGAACTACCTCCACTATCGAAGTGTTGACGTGTCAAGCATCAAAGAACTTGTTCGGCGTTGGTATCCCGAGGCAAATGCACGCCGACCGTGGAAGCCCAATTCTCATCGAGCGCTCGATGACATCAAAGAGAGTGTGGCTGAACTGCAGCACTATCAGCGGGTTGTATTCCGGTCGCCAGGCGAGGTGACCAAGCTGTTGGCTGACAACCCACCGTCGTGAACAATTGACGTAGGGGTGCTTCGCAGGCGACACTCGTCAGATGCGAGCAGCAGTTGTAGAACAGTACGGAGGACCTGACGCCATCGTGGTGAAAGAGGTCGCGGACCCGATGCCTGGTCCAGACGAGATTCGCGTTGCGGTGTCGTACAGCGCCTGCAACCGCGCCGATACGTTGCAGCGCCAGGGCGCCTACCCAGACCCCGTTAAACGACAGCACGAAATTCTCGGTCTTGAGTACGCAGGTGTCGTCGAGTCGATCGGATCTCGAGTCACTCAATGGTCGGTGGGCGATCGAGTCATGGGAATTGAGGCGGGAGCGTGCAACGCTGAACTCGTCATCACTCACGAGCGCATGGCGATGCGAGTTCCTGAGTCGGTCGCGGATGCAGAGATGGCAGGCATTCCAGAGGTCTTCATCACGGCGTGGGACGCGCTCGTGGCCCAAGGTGGCCTCACCTCTGGCTCTTGGGCGCTTGTTCATGCGGGAGCGAGTGGGGTTGGCACGGCCGCAATTCAGATCGCGAAATCGATTGGCGCGAAGATCGCAGTGACGTGTTCCGCGCGCAAAGCCGATGCGTGCCGCAACCTTGGCGCAGATCTCGTGCTTGAGCGTTCGCCGGCTGACTGGCTGTCAGAACTCCAAACCGCAGTACCACAAGGGATGAATGTGGTACTCGACGTCATCGGAGGCGAAGAATCAGACCGGAATCTCCGAGCACTTGCCTCCCAGGGCACTGTCATGCAGGTTGGTCTCATGGGAGGGGCATCCTCATCGATTACGACGGGGCTCATCCTCGCAAAGCGCGCAACATGGATTGGCACCACCCTTCGTAATCGGCCTATCGAACAGAAGGTGTTGGCAGTTCAGGGCTTCGCTTCCCAGATGCTGCCGAGGTTCGACTCCGGTGATTTACGACCTGTGATCGATACGACGTTTTCGTTGGATGACATCGCAGATGCGCATCGGCATATGGAAGCCGATGCAAATGTCGGAAAAATTTTGCTGAAAATCTGAAAATATGTGAGATGTTGCAGTGTTCGCGCTCCGGAAGAGCATGAGCATTCAACTTGACATTCCAGAATTCCCAGTAACTCCGCCGTTGCCGCTCGACCGGGCGCGTTGTTCAGATGGAGAAGGTGGGCTTGCCCATCTGTTCTTTTCGGATCATGCCCATGAGCTTGCACGAGCAAAGGCGATCTGCAGTCGATGTCGGCTTGCCGACGACTGTTTAGAGGGAGCTCTGCAACGTGGTGAGTATTACGGCGTGTGGGGCGGGCAACTTCTTATGGAAGGCATGATTGTCGAAGACCGCCCTCGGCGGGGACGGCCACCAAAAGAACAGCGAGAGATGCTTGTTGTTGATGAAGTGCCCGTGCCGCCGCACCTCGTTGCCTAATAGCCTGCAAGAGTGAACCGAAATGTTCGTCTCCGACTCTTTGCGGTGGCCATGGGCCTTGTGATGGTTGGTCTTATCGCAGTCGGGGCGCCAGAGGTGCGTGATGCCATTGTCAACGACGAAACCGACGCGATTCTGTCAAACCCGGGCGAGTATCAGTTGTCAGAGGAGGGCGAAGTTGCGACGCGCTCTATATTTCCGTCGGCGGAAGTCATTGATGTGAACGGAGCGACGGTCGATTCTGCGGAGTTCATTGGTGTGCCGATGGTGGTCAACCTGTGGTTTGCAGCGTGTCCTCCCTGTCAACGTGAGATGCCCGACTTCGCAGCAGTTCATGAGCGTTTTGGCGACGAGGTCAGGTTCGTGGGAATCAATCCCATCGACTCCGCATCAGCGATGACCGACTTTGCCGATCGGATGGGTGTGAAGTACGAGCTCTACCGTGACCCACTTGCAGAACTCACCGACGCGTTAGGAACACTCGGGTTTCCATACACCGTGTTTGTCGATGCTGATGGCGCCATCGTTGGAGATGCGGGCGTTCTCAGCGAAGATGAACTCGTCAGGTTCATCAGTGAATATTTCGATATCGAAGGAGGATCCGACACATGACGCTTTCGTTTCTTCGCGGGCTCGTTGCTGCGGTGAACCCTTGTGGGTTCGTCCTGCTGCCGACGTACCTCATGTTTTTCCTTGGCGCAGACACATCTGAAGCGGCATCTGGTCTTGGGGTTCGTCGAGCCAGTATCCGACGAGCGCTCACCGTGAGCTCTTCACTCACCGCGGGGTTCATGACCGTGTTCATTGTTGTTGGCATCGTCACCTACAACTTCACATTTTGGATTCAGCAAAATGCTCGATACGCAACAATCGTGATTGCGGTAGGCCTGATCGGTCTCGGAATTGCGATGCTCAGCGGGCGCTCTGTAGGACTTGCCTTGCCGCGACTTGATGTCGGCGGGCGTGATCGCGGTGTCCGATCAATGTTCCTGTTTGGCGTGGCATACGCAGTTGCCTCATTGGGGTGCACGATCGGTCTTTTCTTACCGACGCTGATCGCAGTCCGAAGTGACGGATTTGTCGGGGCGATCGGCAACGTCGCTGCCTATGCGGCCGGCATGGGATTGCTGATCACGGCGCTCACAGTGTCGCTCGCAGTAGCAAAAATCGGCCTGCTTGGGGTGCTGCGTCGAGGGATGCACCGCGTGGAGCAGATTGCTGGCGGATTCGTTCTGTTGTCGGGGATCTACCTTGCGTATTACTTCTGGATGGTTGACATCAAGAACCAAAGCGACCCGATCACCGTTGCCGTCGAGAACTTTCAGCGCAGGGTGATCACCGGGCTCAACAACAACTGGCAACTTGTTGCCATCGTTCTTGGAGGCATCGTTGTTGTCTCCGGAATGTACGTGCGAAGTGGTCGAGATGCGCGACAGAAAGTTGATGTCGAGTCGGGGAGCTGACCTCGGTAGAAACTTTGTGAGCGAGGTACGGTCGTCGTATGGCTAGCGACGCTCCAACTTCGACCACACCACAAGAGCAACCCGAACGCCTTCTCGCTGCTGATATTCCTGTTCGGCCTGCTGCCACGGTGATGTTGGTACGAGATGGCGATGAGGGGCCAGAAGTCTTCATGTTGCGTCGCACCCTGTCAGCGGCATTCGCAGGTGGTCAGTATGTGTTCCCTGGTGGCAAAGTTGACGGCACCGACCATGCCGATGAACTCGAAGCGATTTGCGACGGTCTTGATGATGCTGAAGCCTCAGCCCGCCTAGGTGTTGAAAGCGGCGGGCTTGCATGGCTTGTCGCAGCGATACGGGAAAGCTTCGAAGAAGCAGGAGTATTGCTTGCACGACGAGCCAATGAGACGGAAATGATTCGGTTTGAGGGCGACATCGTTGCTCCGATGAGCGAGTCCCGTGACGCCATCTACAACGGAACAGAGTCGCTGTCTGAGCTATGTGCCCGTCACGACCTCCGTCTGGTGACCGATGCGATTGGTTTTGTGAGTCACTGGATTACTCCATTAGGAGAGGCTCGGCGCTTCGACACTCGGTTCCTTCTTGCTCGTGCTCCTGAAGTGCAAGAACCATTGCACGATGGTGGGGAGACGATCGACAGTCTGTGGGTACGGCCACAAGATGCGCTGCAGCGTTGGAAAGCCGGAGAGTTGCAGATGTTTCCGCCAACGGTTGCCAATCTCGAATGGTTAAGCAACTTTGCGACCGCCGATGAGGCACTTGCTGGTGGAGAGGCGATGGGGCTTCCTGAGACGATCCTCCCGCGAATGAAAACCGACGCAGAGGGAAACGTTGTCGGAATCGCAGTTCCAGGCGATGCCGACTACGACTCGGTGCCGCCGCCAGAATTCGTATTTGCCAGATTCCGCTGATCTTCAGCCGCAAACGCATCGTCGAACGCAGCAAGAATCTTCGTTGCGCACCCGTCGAGATCATCGGCCACATCAACCGGCGGCGCAATATCGTTGACGATGCGATCGACAATGGATTGCATCGACGCAGCAGCGGCACCGGTGCCGCTGAGAATGGCGGGCTCACCGCTGTCTCCGCCTGCTGATACCGATGTTTCGATGGGGATTGACCCAAGTAGCGGTACATCCACCGCTTCGGCGAGCGCCTGACCGCCGCCTTGCCCGAACACAGGGTGGAAGTCGCCGTGTTCGCAGATGAAGCCACTCATATTTTCAATCACTCCGAGCACCGGGAGGAATGACCGTTGCGCCATATCCGCTGCCCGTTGCGCCACTCGTTGAGCCGCAGTCGCAGGAGTTGTTACCACGAGAAGCGACGTCCGTGGCAGAAGTCGGGCGAGACCCATCTGCACATCACCGGTGCCGGGAGGCATATCGATGAGGAGGTAATCGAGATCTCCCCACGCCACGTCTCGAAGGAATTGTTCGACCGCTTTCGTCAACATCAAACCACGCCACATGAGAGCGGTTGATTCTTCTACTAAGAAACCGGTGGAGACAACCTCAAGCACCCCTTGACCGATCGTTTTACGGTTAGGAATGATCTGCGGTCGACCGTCGACTTCATGTGCATCGAGTCGGTCGCTCATTCCGAGAAGGCGAGGGACTGAGAAGCCCCAGATGTCGGCATCGAGGACACCGACGGTGAACCCCTTCTCTGCAAGACCGGCGGCAAGATTGACGGTGACGGAACTTTTGCCGACTCCGCCTTTACCGCTTGAAATCGCAAGCACCTGACACCGTTGACCGATTGCGGTTTCCGGCGCCCGGTCGCGGGCAGCCGCCCTAGCTGTCGACATTGCAGCAGAGCGTTCGTCAGAGTCCATTTCTGACCATTCGAGGCGTACTTTCGTGACACCCGGATGAACGAGAAGGCGTTGCTCCACCATCTTTTTGATTTCCGCCCTCATTGGGCAACCCGAAATGGTGAGACGAACTTCGACAACCACCGCCCCGTCTGGGGAAATTTCGGTACGTGGAATCATGCCGAGAGAAACGACATCGCTCCCAAGCTCGGGGTCGATAACCGTTGACAGCACGTCAGTAACTTCCTCAACGGTTGGGGGAGCCGTTCGTTCTGCCGACATAGGGTCAGATTACCTATGAGTGGCGTTCAGGTCACGTTGGCGTATAGGATTTCCAAAGGTTTAGGAGGTTCCCATGATCACGCTCACCGATACAGCAGCATTAAAAGTTCGCGATCTTCTCGACAGCGAGGGCGCAGAAGAACTCGCATTGCGAGTCGCCGTTCGTCCCGGTGGATGCAGCGGATTCTCTTATGAAATGTTTTTTGACGGCGACATTGCATCAGACGATGAGCAGGCAATGTTTGGTCAAGACCTTCGTGAGGTAAAAGTTGTGGTTGACCCGGCTTCGGCTCAGTTGCTCGTTGGCGCAACACTCGACTACAAAGACGGCCTCGACCAATCAGGATTCGCGATAACGAATCCGAACGCAAGCCGTACCTGCGGTTGCGGGCAGAGTTTCTCCTGACAGCCGCATCGCCTCAAAAAAAAACCGTAGCGCTGGCCGTGGTCGCCGGCCTCGCGCTGTTTTCAGCTGGAGTTCCGCTCTATCTGTCATCGATTGAGCAAGATTTAGAGAGTCGTACCCTCGAGCGAGTTCGACAATTTGAGCCGTTAGTTAACGGCGTCAGCTTCTCTGGTCAAGACGGCACCATCTTTTGCTCATCACCCGTCGAATATCCCGCGCAACTCCTTCGCGGTGTGAGTGCTCTTGACGGCGTGCATTCTGTAGTCGCCGATCGATCATGTCGCGTGTTGCGAGCACCGACCGTCGACGGCTCCAGCACCGCCACAATTCCTTCGACCACCGAAACACCACGGCCATCGACCACCTTGGGCTCGATCGTGAGAGAGACCACGACGACCGAGGCATTGCCCGTCAGCAATGATGAGTTACTTCTCTCCGTCCTCGAAAGTGATCCTGAATTGACGACGATGGCGCGGCTTGCGCTTACCGCTGGGCTCGAAAGTCGGCTTGGTGACGTCCTGATCGTTCTCGCACCGGTTGACGGTGCGTTCGACGAGTTTGGAGCCGATCTCCTCGCAGAGATTGAAACCGATGTGGCTTCAACCATCGCGCTCGTTGATATGCACGTACTCGAATCGGTGGACTCGCTGCGTATCGATACCGCGGACAACGTGACGACGATCGATGGTTATGCGCAGGTCATTGAAGTGCTCGATGTTGGGGATCGCCAAGTGTGGTTGCTCGATTCGGTGTTGCAGGCAGATGGAACCGGTGTCCTTCCTCTCCTCGAAATCGAGCTCACCAACAGCACCTTGCAAGTCGCAGGCTCACATGTGAGCGAGGAAGTCCTTGCTGCGGTGACATCGATCGCCGAAGAATCCGGTCGAGCCGTCGAACGCAGATTCGGGTCGACGAGCGATGACACCATGCTCGACGACGTCAAAGTGATCTCGTTGAATGCCATCGAACGGTTGTTGCGGGCAATGATTGACTCACTAGATACCGGTGTCTTGACGGTTGCGGACACCGGCGCCAGCCTTGCCGGGTCGTATCTCGATGAAAATCGAGCGGCATCGCTGTCTGCGGTCGCACAATCGGTCGGAGCAGAGGTTTCGCTTGCGCCGCCTGCGCCCCTTGGGTCAGCTGAAGTTGATGCCCTCAACTACGACATTGTCGAACTCCTCATCGGTAATCCGGTCAGCTTTATTTCGGGGAGCGCCGAATTTGTGTGGGGAAGTGACGGCGTGCTCGATGAGATCGCCCAGTTGCTTGTTGATGTTCCGGGCATTTCAGTCGTGGTTCGAGGCCATACCGATAGCGACGGGATTCCCGAATCAAATGTGCAACTCAGTACCGACCGCGCGGCGGCGGTCGCTACGGCACTCATCGACGGTGGACTTGAGCGTTCGTTGGTGAGTTGGGAAGGTGTCGGATCCGCTGAACCTCTCATCATTGAAGGTGTTGAAGACAAAGAGCTGAGTCGGCGAGTGGAAATTATTGTGTCGGCCGCGTGAGAAACCTCGCTGTGGGGACAACTTCTGGAAAGATGATCACTCGATGCCGTACACGTTGACGATGGGACTTATCTGGTTTGCGCTTGCTGCGATGATCGGTCTTGTCGTTGGCTGGGTTCTGCGAAGCGCCGCAGCGGGTCGCCAAGTTGCTCGCGGCCGCAAGCAGGTGCAGAAAGAGCTGGCATCGGAAATTGATGACTTACGGGAGCGCGCCACGACACTGGGTAGAGCGGCTGAAGAGCGCGATCGTCTGCAGGCCGAACTCGAATTGTTAAAAGAGCAGCATGTGGCGTTGGAGGGCTCACCTTCTGGCGCGGCCTCTACAGGTAGCGACGATGCTGTTTCCGAAGGCGATGAGGGACCAGAAGAAGCAAGTGCAACGGCAACGCCATCGCTCCCCGATGTTGCTCTCGGCTCATCGGTGCTCGGTCGTCGCATCGTGCAAGATGACCTCAAAGCAATCGTTGGCATTGGGCCTGCGATTGAACGGCTGTGTCATGGTGTGGGAATTCGCACCTGGTGGGATCTCGCCCGCGCAGAGAATGACAGTTTGACATCGATGCTTGCAGATGCTGGCCCTCGTTTCGGACGGCATGATCCATCGACCTGGTCTGAGCAGGCAAAGCGGTTCGCTGAAGGTCGTTGGGACGAGGCACGCACATTCGAAGCGACGATCGGCGAACCACAAAAGCGGTAAGTCACCGCGGCACTCCGCAACCTAAGGTGTAGGTATGGCTGCACCAATCGGACCGTATTCACCTTCTGTGCGAGCAGGAGATTTCATTATCGTTTCGGGTCAATTAGGTGTCGTTGACGGTGCTCTCGTCGACGGCGTGACGGCGCAGACCACACAAGCCGTCGCCAACCTTGCAGACCGGTTGGCGGAATATGGCGCAGATCTCAGCGCAATTTCGAAAACCATGTGTTTTCTCACCGACATGTCGACCTTCGGCGAATTCAACGATGCCTATGTCGCTGCATTCGGCGATCATCGCCCAGCGCGATCAACTATTGGAGTCGCAGCCCTTCCTCTGAATGGCGCCGTCGAAATCGAGGCTTGGGCCTATTTTCCTGAGCGCTAGGCGCTTGGGTGCTGAGGCCGTTCTTTCGGCCCCAGCGAACTACACTGAGTTCATGGCTGGCGCAATTGCGATCATCGTGGTTCTTGCGATTTTCCCCGTCCTCATCGCAATGAGCGGCGGCGTAGCAAGCGCGATTCTCGGTGCTGTGCTGCAACGTGACGGTGAGCGTCGCTTCGAGGGTAGCGAACTGCTCGATATCGACGACTGAGAGGCTCAACTCTCGGCTGGTCTTTGTGACTCAATAAGAGTCTCGTGTGTTGATCTTGTAGTGATTAGCGTTACCGCATGGCAGATCTCGTCATTCTCAACGCCCGGCTGATGGCAACGATGGATGATCAACGTCGCGAACTTTCCGGCGGTTGGGTGTCGGTGAAAGGTGGGCTCATAGACGGGGTAGGTGTTGGTGAGCCACCGTCAGCGTCGACAACGATCGATGCGTCGGGTTGTCTCGTCACTCCCGGTCTCATCAACACGCATCATCACCTCTACCAGAACCTGACGCGGGCGTATTCAGAGATGACCGACAAACCTCTGTTCGGTTGGTTGCAGTCGCTGTACCCACTTTGGAAGGCACTCGACGAAGAAAGTATCTACCTGTCGGCGTGGATTGGACTTGGAGAACTCGCGTTATCAGGGTGCACCACCTCAACCGATCATCTCTACGTGCATCCTCGTGGGTCGGGCGATCTGCTTGCTGCAGAAATTTCTGCCGCTACCGACATTGGAGTTCGTTTTCATCCGACCCGGGGTTCGATGTCACTGTCGGAAAAAGATGGCGGGTTACCGCCTGACGATGTGGTCGAAGATGACGATGACATTTTGGCTGCCTGCGAAGAGGCGGTGAACAGACACCACGACCGGTCGTGGGGTTCGATGACGCAAGTCGCGCTTGCTCCGTGCTCACCGTTCAGCGTCACCGAAGAACTACTCGTTCGCACAGCCGAACTTGCAGAACGCCTAGAGGTTCGCCTCCACACTCACTTCGCCGAAAATTCTGAAGACGATGACTTCAGCGTCGCTCGCTTTGGCTGTCGTCCGACCGAATATTTGGAGCGCACCGGTTGGGCAAGCCCACGAAGTTGGGTTGCCCATTGCGTCATGCCGAAAGGTGATGAGATCAACCGACTTGGCGCTGCCGGAGTTGGCGTTGCACACTGCCCAAGTTCCAACCTGATTCTGTCGTCAGGTATCGCTCCGGTGACGGCGCTTCGTGCCGCAGGATGCCCGGTCGGACTCGGAGTTGACGGTTCCTCATCTGCGGATTCAGCATCGATGTGGTTAGAGGCTCGCCAAGCCCTACTACTCGCTAAACTCAACGACGGGGCAGACGCAATGACGGCGCGCATCGCGCTGGAGATGGCAACGCGTGGCGGGGCTGCCTGCCTCGGTCGTACCGGTGAATTGGGAACCCTCACCGTCGGTGCCGCGGCTGACATCGCCGTCTGGGATCAAACGGGAATTGCGTATGCTGGCGCAGTATCTGACCCGATTGAGGCATGGTTGCGATGCGGGCCAACCGGTGTTCGAAACACCGTTATCAATGGCAAAGAGGTCGTAAAAGATGGCCACCTCGTATCGGCTGCAACCGAAGAAATGTTGGCTGCTCACGCTGCGGCATCACAGCGTGTACAACGACTCGTTCAGTGATTCACGCTTTCCAGCGTGAACGACCAAACCTGTAGCCAACCGACCGTACTGTCTGGATGAGGTCGGCATGCTCTTCGCCGAGCTTTGCGCGAAGACGACGAACATGCACATCGACCGTTCTTGCGCCGCCGTAGTAGTCATAGCCCCATACCCGGCTAAGGAGCATTTCTCGAGAGAACACCTTGCCAGGGTTTTGCGCGAGGAATTTCAGTAACTCGTATTCCATGTAGGTGAGGTCGAGCGGTTGATCTGAAACCGATGCTTGATAGGTCTCCAAATTGAGCGCAAGATTCTCGTACATGACGACTTCAGATTTGGTGGCAACCGGCCCGACCGATGCGATTAGATGGGCCACTCGAGCCTCAAGTTCGGTCGGGTGAAACGGGGTCAGGCAAAAGTCATCAAAAAGGTCGTCTCGATGTTCGAGTTCCGAAAGCTGGGCGCCGCTCACCAATACGAGCGTCCGGATCGGGTCGCGGTCTGTTCGACGAAGGTTTCGTGCAACCGACCAGCCCGCCTCGGGGTCGGCGGAAAGATCGATGATGGCCCCAACCCAGTGGCCGTCAGGAATTGTTGAGAGCGCTTGATCTGAGAAACAGATGCCATGCCATGTGCGCCCGGAGAGGTCGAGGGTGCGCGCAAGTTCGGTGGAAATCTGATCGCCAACGACGAGGAGGGTCCCGCTTTCAGTTTGGGTCACAGCGTCCCCAGATACCTGTCAATCTCAAATTGGCTGACGTGGGTTTTGTAGTCCATCCACTCGCGGCGCTTATTTCTCACGTACCACTCAAAAATGTGTTCGCCGAGTGCCTCGTGGACAAGTTCTGATCGTTCCATCACGTGAAGTGCCTCAGAAAGTGACTGGGGCAGTTGGCCAATTCCCAGTTTGCCGAGCGCTTTATCGTCGAGTTCGAACAGGTTTGCATCGGCCTCGGCTGGAAGTTCGTAACCCTCTCGCACCCCTTTGAGTCCGGCGGCAAGCATGAGGCTGAAGGCAAGGTAGGGGTTACAACTCGGATCAGGCGAACGGTATTCGAGTCGGGTCGCAAGCGGATTACCCCGTTTAGGGATGGGCACCCGAATGAGGCCTGACCGGTTGTTACGTGCCCAACTGAGGTGCACCGGGGCTTCGAATCCCGGCACGAGCCGCTTGTACGAATTCACTGTCGGATTCGTAATGGCCGTAATTTCTGCAGCATGTTGTAGGAGACCGGCCATGAATGATTTTGCGAGGGGTGACAAGTTGTACTCATCGGCCTCGTCATAAAACGCATTTTCATCGCCGGTGAAGAGCGACAGGTGAGTGTGCATACCCGAGCCCTGTACTCCCTCGAGCGGCTTGGGCATAAACGTTGCGTACACACCGTGTGCCGCCGCAACCTCTCGCACGACGTGACGGAATGTCATCACCGAGTCGGCAATGGTGAGAGCATCGTCGTGGCGAAGATCGATTTCCTGTTGGCTCGGAGAATCTTCATGGAATGAGTACTCGACCGGGATCCCGATTTGTTCGAGGGTGCGAATCGTTTGCTTGCGGAGGTCGCCAGTGACATCTCGGGTGGTGAGGTCAAAGTAGCCCCCGAAATCGAGAGGGGTTGGTCGCTCGCCAGGTTGCAGAGGTGTGAAGTAGAAGAACTCGATGTCAGGTGCAATGTAAAACGTGAGGCCCTCACTGCGCGCCGCTTCAACATGGCGTCGCAACACTTGGCGTGGGTCGCCAGTGAACGCAGAGCCATCAAGGTGGTGTATGTCGCAGAACACCCGTGCTTCGGCAGCATCCTTGTCGCCGAATGGAAGAATTTGAAACGTGTCTGGATCTGGAATGGCGAGTACGTCAGATTCTTGAACCCGAGAGAACCCGTCGATTGATGACCCATCAAAGGTCATTCCATCGTTGAGTGCATTTTCGAGTTCGTTTTGACTGATGGCGAAACTCTTCAAATTGCCCAGCACATCGGTAAACCACAGACGCACCATGCGAACGCCGCGCTCCGAAGCGGTTTTCAGCACGTAGTCGCATTGCTGTTCACGCATGATTCCTCCTTTAGATATTCATTCTGGCAGTGAAAAACAGTGAAGGGGACCTCGTGCATACGAGGCCCCCTTCACTAAGACGTCACCAAGTGACGCTGAACTCGTCAGCGCTTCTTGGAACCCTTTGCTGCCGCCGAGCACACGGTGTCGGTGATGAGCTGCGCAACGGTGTACGGATCGCAGTTGGCATTTGGGCGACGATCTTCCGCGTACCCCTTGCCATCTTTCTCGACCTGCCATGGAATACGGATCGATGCGCCGCGGTCTGACACGCCGTAGGAGAACTTGTTCCATGGGGCTGTCTCGTGGTCACCGGTGAGGCGATCTGCAACACCGTCGCCATAGTTCTGAACGAGGTTCATGTAGTTCTTGCCGATGGCTTCGCATGCAGCGGTGATGGCCTTGTAGTTGTCACGCATCGCAACCGTTGAGAAGTTGGTATGACAGCCAGCGCCGTTCCAGTCGCCCCTCATTGGCTTCGCATCAAAGCTGATGACGACGTCGTAATCTTCGGCAATGCGGTGGAGGAGCCACCGGGAGACATACATCTGATCGCCAACTGCGGTTGGTCCTAGTGGTCCAATTTGGAATTCCCACTGTCCGGGCATGACTTCTGCGTTCGTGCCAGAAATGGAAAGTCCGGCATCAATGCATGCCTGGGTGTGCTCTTCGACAATTTCACGTCCGATGACACGACCAGTTCCGACGCCGCAGTAGTAGGGGCCCTGAGGAGCGGGCTGTCCGCCACCGGCAGGGAAGCCGAGGGGTGACCCGTCAGGGCGCATCATCGTGTATTCCTGCTCGAGACCGAAGATCATCTCGTCGTCTTTGTACTTTTTTTCGATGCGAGCACAGGCGGCACGAGTATTTGTCGGGTGGGCGCGCATATTTGATGCAAGGAGCACTTCGCACATCACCAACACATTGCGGCCGCCACGAATGGGGTCAGGGCACACAAATGTCGGGCGAAGGACGCAGTCAGACTTGTCGCCGGTGGCCTGCTGGGTGGAGGAACCATCAAAGCCCCAGATGGGGGGATCGGTGACCTCGTCAGCAAGAACTTTGGTTTTTGAACGGAGGAGTGGAGTGGGCTCATGGCCATCAATCCAGATGTATTCAGCTTGGTACGCCACGGGATTCCTTTCGGCGGTAATCGCAGTTGTAGGGGTATTCACACTGTGTCAGCACGCGATTTCTCGCCCGTATCTCAATTGTTAACGGAGTGTGAACTACGCCGGCGTCACTGGCGGCGCATCGGTAGTGTACGGCGTCGCTCGCCATCAAAGTCATAGAGCGCCGCTGCGACCGCAGGTGCGGTCGGCACGAGGCCGATCTCGCCAACACCTTTAATGCCGTATGGCGAGCGTGGTTGCGGCACTTCCACCACTTTTACATCGATCTTTGGGATGTCTTTTGCGCGGAGGATTCCCAACTGCCGAAGTGTTTCGACAGCGGGCATTCCTGTGTCGTCGCTGGGGAAATCCTCTGTGAGGGCATAGCCGAGACCCATGTGAACAGATCCTTCGATCTGCCCTTCGACGAGAGTCGGGTTGACCGCCTTACCTACATCGTGGACAGCAAGCACGCGATCGATAGCGCCCGACGCGTGATCGATCTCAACGAGTTGTGCCGCATAGGAGAAGCACGAGTGGATAGTCGGGTTCGGGTGCTCGGGATCACCAAGGTGATGCGTCCAGTCGACGACGTACTCCCCGTGATGATCGACACCGACCTCACAGTTGGCAGCAAGCGCAACTTGGCAGGCAGCCGCAACCGATCCAGCGGTCATCAACGTGCCGCGACTTCCAGTGGTTTGGCCAAAGCCGAGTTCTCTGGTGGTGTCAACGATGACGTCGATACGTTCAGCATCAACGTTGAGTTCTTGAGCTGCGACCTGAAGTGCCACGGTGTGAACTCCCTGACCCATCTCGGTCCAGCCGTGCCGCACCTCGATTCGGCTGTCGTCTCGGAAATGAACGACCGCCCCACAGACCTCCCGGAACCCGTTTCCAAGGCCGGAGTTCTTCATGCCGATCGCAAGGCCGACCGATCGTCCCTCAGAGCGGGCCCGGTCGTAATCAGGTTTGATGGCATCGAGGCATTCGCGTGCGCCTCCAGTGCCGTCGTCCATTACCTGTCCTGGCCCCCAGGTGTCTCCAGGGGTGATCACGTTCTTGCTACGAAACTCCCACGGGTCAATGCCTGCGAGCTCGGCCAGACGGTCGATAACACCCTCGGTTGCGAATTGGGCTTGGTTGGCACCGAATCCTCTGAATGCACCACAGATCGGGTTGTTTGTGCGCACCGCAGTCGCTTCGATATCGAGCGACTGCCAGCGGTAGGGGCCGGCAACATGGCCGGCGGCACGTTCGAGCACTTTCATGCCGACACTTGCGTAGGCCCCCGAGTCTCCGATCGCCCTCACGTGTAGACCGGTCAAGACCCCATCGGCATCGCATCCGGCCCGAACGTCAAGAGTGATCGGATGACGTTTTGCGTGCATCCGGAAACTTTCAACGCGGCTCAAGGTGCACTTCACGGGTTGGCCGAGTAGCCACGCAGCGAGTGCCGCATGGCCTTGGTTGCTCATGTCTTCTTTGCCGCCGAATGCTCCACCATTGGATACGAGCTCGACCGTTATCCGCTCACGTCCGACACCAAGAATCGCAGCGATGTCGTTGCGGTCATCCCAGACACCCTGACCGCCTGAGTACACATGCAAGGTTTTGTGTTCGCCTTCTCCTGAGGGCACTGCGAGCGTCGACTCGGGTTCAAGAAATGCGTGCTCGATGCGTTGGGTGGTGAAGATTTCAGACACGACATGAGTACTTGATGCGAGTGCTTCCTCGATGGAGAGTCCTTCATCACGCTGATACGCGCTCACCGACAGCACATTTGAGTCGGTGCCCCACACCGCAATAGGAGAGTCGGAGGCAAGCGCGGCCTTTGCATCTGTGACAGGCGAGTGGACGGTGTAGTCCACCTCAATGAGCTCTGCGGCTGCTCGTGCATGCTCGCGCGTATCGGCAACGACGACCGCAAGAACATCGCCACCAAACGAGGTCGTGCCGCCCACAGGAATCATGAGTGGCCAGTCTTTATGAATGAGGCCAGATCGCAATTCACCAGGAATGTCAGCTGCGGTGAGCACGCTGACGACGCCCGGGGCAGCGATGGCGTTCGTAACATCAATGTTGTTGATGCCGGCACGGGTGTGATCGGTGAGGTGGAGTGCAGCGTGAAGCATCCCGGGCACCCGAATGTCATCGATGTAGGGGCGATCCCCGAGCGTCAACGGATGGGCTTCGTACTTCATGCCTCGTGCACCGACGCCGCTCTTCACCGTCGGCGGTTCAACAGGAGTTCCATGAGCGACCGCCTCAATCGCGTCGAGAATTTTTACGTAGCCGGTGCACCGACAGAGGTGCGCTCCGAGGTGAGGGGCCATCGACTCTCGAGTCAGAGACGAGCCTTTTTTCGAAATTTGGTAATGCGCTCGCATCACGATTCCCGGGATACAGAAGCCGCATTGGAGCCCACCGCACGCTGCGAATGCATCAGCAAATTGTTGGCGTTCGCTCTCAGCGAGTCCTTCGAGGGTGGTGATCTCGCGTCCTTCGCACGCGTCAACAGATTGTTGACATGCAACCACGGCCTTGCCATCGATGAGCACCGTGCAGCAACCGCATTGCCCGGAGGGTGAGCATCCGTCTTTCGGCGACGTGATGTCGAGTTCGTCTCGCAGTGCCGAGAGCAGATGGGGGTGGTCGCCGGTGATTGCCGACGGCTGGCCGTTCACCGTGAATTGGATTTCCCCGGACATACCGTCACTTTACTAATTGTAAAAGTCGTGCTTGTGACGCAAGATTGAGACCAACAGTATGAACTGCGCGACGATGCAGAGATGTCAGTAGTAAAAATCAATGCAATTGAGGTTCCCGAAGGCGCAGGATCCGAACTTGAGGCCCGTTTTGCGGCAAGGGCTGGGATGGTCGACAATCAGCCGGGCTTCGAAGAATTCATGTTGTTGAGACCCACAGCAGGAGACGATCGCTACTTCGTCGTGACTCGTTGGGAAAGTGAAGAGGCGTTCCAAGCGTGGCGCAGCGGTCAAGCCTTCGCTCACCAACATCGTGAGACCCACACCGAGGACGGTTCAGGTGACGCAAAGCCGCAACACCCAGTCGCCACGGGAGCGTCACTTCTTGAGTTCGATGTTGTTTCGCTCACAGTCGCTGACGGTTCGTGACAGCCGTAGGCTTTTGACCTTGTGACACTCATTGTCCAAAAGTACGGCGGCACTTCGGTAGCTGATCCTGACCGCATGCGTGCGGTGGCTGACCACGTTGCGTACACCCGTCAGCACGGTGCGGACGTCGTCGTTGTTGTCTCAGCGATGGGTAAGTCGACCGACAATCTGTTGAAGCTTGCAAATGACGTGTCCACCGTGCACCCGGGGCGTGAGATGGACATGTTGCTCACCACGGGTGAACGTGTGTCGATGTCGTTGCTTTGTATGGCCCTTGCAGAGCGCGGCGTCGAGGCGATGAGTTTCACTGGCAGTCAGGTCGGCATCATTACCGATAGCGCGCACGGCAAGGCAAAGATTCTTGAGGTCAAGGGTGATCGTTTGCGTGAGGCCCTGCATGAAAGAAGAGTCTGCGTTGTTGCAGGGTTCCAAGGGGTCTCAACCGATCGTGAGATCACCACTCTCGGGCGAGGCGGCTCCGACACGACCGCGGTGGCACTCGCGGCAGCCCTCGACGCTGACGCATGTGAAATCTATACCGATGTGACGGGTGTCTTTTCTGCAGACCCCCGAATTGTTCCGCAGGCACACAAACTGGCACGTATCAACTTCGATGAAATGCTCGAAATGGCAGGAGCAGGCTCGAAGGTGCTCGCCTTGCGTTCAGTCGAGTTTGCCCGAAATCACAATGTCCCTCTTCACGTACGCTCGAGTTTCACTTGGGAGCACGGTACGTGGGTGACCTCTGAGGAGCCTTCAATGGAAGATCCAATTATTTCTGGTGTCGTAACCGATGCGAGTGAAGCCAAGCTCACCGTGCTTGGTGTTCCTGATCGTCCAGGAATTTCTGCGACCCTGTTTGAGCCTCTCGCCGATGCAAATGTCAACGTCGACATGATCGTTCAGAACACGTCAACTGAAGGAACGACCGATATTTCCTTCACCGTGCCGTCTGCTGATCTGAAGGTTGCCGATGAAATTGTGTCTCGGGTTGCAAGCGAGATGTCGGCAGCCGGTGTCACTCAAGACAGCGAGATCGCGAAGGTGTCTCTTGTCGGCGCCGGAATGAAGACGTCACCTGGCATTGCAGCACGCATGTTCAGATGTCTGGCAGAGGCTGCGGTCAACATCGAGATGATTTCGACTTCAACGATCCGTATTTCTGTTGTCATCGCTGCGAGTGATTTAGAAACCGCGGCGCGCAGTTTGCATACGGAATTTGGTCTTGATTCGGGCGAGTCGTATGCGGCCCCATTGCCAGAACGCAAGTGAACCTCCGTCGTTCACCGCAACCTGTGGCTGAGGTGTGCGAGAATCATTTGTGATGCGTCAACGTTCTCAACTCATCGCATGGAAAGTTGCAGGTCGCGTCTCCGATCGACATACCAGTGCTGACGAAGTCGTTCGAGAAACTGGCTGGGTGTTCAATAACGCAACCGGAGATCACCTCACTTTGGCCGATTTTGTCGCAACGGGAGACGATGAGGTCCCTGCGTATTTAGAGGCGTTCGGTCTACGTAACTCTGAGAACCATCAGCAGTCGATGATTGAAATTGGATCCGGAATCGGTCGGATGACGGCAGCATTCACCCGCGAGTTTGACCATGTCATCGCCGCAGATCTTGACATCGGATTTCTTGAGCGTTGCCACGAAACCGTGTCGCGGTTCGGGCGGGCAGATCATCTGCGCACCCTTGAGGTTGCAGACGGCCGGTCGCTTACGCTCAACGACGACAGTGTTGATTTCGCATTTAGCTATCTCACTCTGCAGCACTGTGCTCAGGCTGATGCGTTGAATCTCGCTCGTGAGGCAGTTCGAGTCACTCGATCTGGTGGCCGCATCGCGTTGAACTTCCGTGGCCCTTCGCGAATTGATCCGCTGCTTCTTCCACTAGGAACCATTGTCCGTTTCGCATTCCGGCTTCCCCGAGTTGGTGAATGGCTGAGCCAGCGTCGCTCAATCACTCGTTTGGCCTGGCAGGTGAGTCGGATATCTCCGAGTCAGGTTCTCGCTGCGTTGGGGGCTTCGATCGATGGCGTGACGATTTGGTCGGGTGGTCCGGTCGATGATCTTCAAGGGGCGTTCCGTCGAGGGCGCTTTGAAGGCATCAACGAAAACCATTGGTGGATCACCGCCACTGTTGTCTGACACGAGCGCCTCTCTCAATAGCCAGCAATCGACTGCGCGTCGCCATGCGCCGTTAGCCTGCCGACATGCGCATTGGTGTAATAGGTGCAACCGGACAGGTCGGAGGCGTTATGCGACGTCTCCTTGTGGAGCGTGGCTTTCCGGCCGAGGAGGTTCGATACTTCGCCTCTTCGCGATCGGCTGGTAGCACCCTTGATTGGAATGGTGCTGATGTTGTCGTTGAAGATGCATCGACCGCTGACCCTTCCGGGCTCGATGTTGCTCTCTTTTCTGCAGGTGCGACATCTTCGCGTGAACTCGCGCCCAAGTTCGCCGCTGCGGGCGTGACCGTCATCGACAATTCGTCGGCATGGCGTATGGACCCTGAGGTTCCACTTGTCGTGAGCGAGGTCAACCCTGACGAAGTGAAGAACATTCCAAAGGGAATCATTGCCAACCCGAACTGCACGACGATGGCAGCGATGCCGGTTCTCAAGCCGCTTCACGACGAGGCAGGTCTTCTCCGAATGATTGCGTCGACATATCAGGCGGTGTCTGGAGGCGGTCTTGCGGGAGTCGAAGATCTCGATGAGCAAGCCCAAGCGGTTGCACAACATGCAGCCGAACTCACTCATGACGGACGGGCGGTCGACTTTCCGCCGGCGAAGAAATTTGCCGACACGATCGCGTTCAACGTGCTCGCGATTGCAGGGTCAATGGTGTCTGACGGCTCTCTTGAAACCGACGAAGAGCAGAAACTTCGCAATGAGAGCCGAAAGATCCTTAGCATTCCAGAGTTGAGAGTGTCAGGAACATGTGTGCGGGTGCCGGTGTTCACGGGTCACTCGCTTTCGATGAACCTTGAGTTTGATCGAGAAATTTCGGTCGATCGTGCATTAGAGGTGCTGTCGGTTGCGCCAGGTGTCGAGTTGAGCGATGTGCCAACACCTCTAGAGGCGGCGGGCCGAGACCCCAGTTATGTGGGTCGGGTGCGTCGAGACCCGTCAATCGATGGCGACCGAGGCCTCGCGCTTTTTATTGCGAATGACAATCTTCGTAAGGGTGCGGCTCTGAACGCCATCCAGATTGCAGAGCTGTTGCTCTGAATACATTCTGTTCAGCATTCACAGGGAATCGCTGAACATTTCGGGCACCCGTCTTTGTAGCGGTCAACGACCTCGGTGAGGTCGACTCCGACCTGGTTCGCCAGTGTCGCTATCCACGCAAGCACGTCACTGAATTCGTGTTCAACTTCGGCGGCTGTGCCTTTGCGAACGGCTTGGGCGAGCTCCCCCAGTTCCTCACAGAGCCAGGCAACGGTTGGGGCAACCCCTCGTTCTCGATCGCGATCGCCGTAGGTCGTATCGATTACATCTTGAAGTTCGCGGAAGTTCACACCATGACCGTAGTTCGAACAGTCATCCCAATAATCGCCGACGAGAAGCGGGATCTCTTTCGTAATCTTTGACTGTGTCGAGTCAGCACGATGAGGTGAGGTTTGCCCGAGCGAGGAGCCAGTGGTCGGTGCCGATTTCGATCGCGCTTGGAGTGATGGTGATGATCGGTTTTTGGCCTGCCCCAAATAGCGGCGCAAGCTCACCTCGCATTTCCGCTCTTGAGACCACAACCACACTCGGATCGATTGTGACGGAGGAGGCTTCGCCTTCAGCGCTCGCGCCGGTCGTCGTCGATGATGATGGTGAGCCGCTGCCATCGGTCGATGTTGAGGTCGATGAATCGCAGTGGCATGAAGCGCTGGGAGTTGAGCAACTTCTTCTCGGAACACAGCCGCCTCCAGCAGATCTCGGTCGCCTCGATGACGGCGCGGTTGATGGGAATGATCTCGATGATTCCGTTCGGTCACCAACCACGGGAACGGTTGACGACGGTGAGATGAATTCTCAGCCGGTCGAAGATGGTGATGTCGCTCAGCCCGACGTCGTTGAGGAACCAACCGGTTCAGACGTGCTGCAGGTTGTGCGTTGGGTGAACAGCGCTGTGTCGCTTGGAGAGCCAGCAGATGTGGAGACGGTCGATGGTGTGGTGCAGACGGTGAGGTCGGCATGGGAGGCGCAGCGGCGGGCGGTGCTCGCTGGTGGGAGTTCTGACGAGTGGTCACACGTGCTCGGATCACGATCAGGCTTTGCTCGGGTGGTTGCGTCACAGTTGATGGCGTTGCTGAGTGCCGGTTCAGATCGTGCGATCTCCGATGCTGCGCTCACGGTGAGCAATGTTCGACTTGATCCTGCCGGCCGAGCGATCGTGAATTTTTGCGTGGTTGAAGACGGCGGGTTCGCATCGTTTGGTGACAGCCAGGGTGAGTGGGGGGTCGTGGTTACGGTAACCGGTGTTCTCGGTCTCATGAGAAACGGCGGCGGGTGGTTTGTCGATGATGTCGCACAGCGCTCAACTGCAGCGCAGTGTTAACGCGTTTGGCGGTGGTGACGTGTAACTCGTCTGAAGGGCACTGCCCGCGTAACGTTGGGATATGACACAGCAAGTACCCGACCGAACGGTATTCGAGCGAGCACTTCCTCGAGAGGAGATGGACGACATCACTCGTGCGCTCTTTGATGCTGCCCTCGGCGTGCAAGAACATGCACATGCCCCGTACTCGAACTATCACGTTGGATGTTCGGTGCTGACCCCATCTGGACAGATTTATGTGGGGGCGAATATTGAGAATGCGGCATACCCACAGGGTCTGTGCGCAGAGGCGACCGCTCTTGCCGTCATGGCGTCTCAAGGTGAACGGCAAGCTCAGGTCGTGCTCACGGTGTGTGATTCTGAAGGCCTTGCAACGTCGTGTGGGGGGTGTCGCCAGAAGATCCGTGAATTCGCGACTTCCGAGACGATTATTCATGCCTGCAGCCGAAATGGTCTCTGGGCGACGTACACGATGGACGGTTTACTGCCAGATTCATTTGGTCCCGAGCACCTTTCAACCGCATAAATCAAAAGAAAGAGAAATCCTTAGTCATATCGACTCAAGTTTCCTGTTACCGAGGTTGGTGTGATTGTGTTGCGCTCATAGACTGTGGATAAACCCCCCACACAACGCAGTGTGACCAACACTAAGGAGCACAACCAAATGCCAAAGGCAGTCGGTATTGACCTCGGAACGACAAACTCCGTCGTCGCAGTTCTTGAAGCGGGCGAGCCCGTCGTTATTCCAAACTCAGAAGGCGCACGGACAACCCCATCGGTTGTTGCGTTCTCAAAAGCGGGCGAAGTTCTCGTCGGTGAAGTAGCCAAGCGTCAGGCCATTACGAACCCAGACCGGACCTTCAGGTCGGTGAAGCGCCACATGGGCGAAAACTGGAAGAGCGATGACATCGATGGCAAGCAGTACACACCGCAGGAAATTTCGGCCCGCACCCTGATGAAACTTAAGCGCGACGCCGAGGCCTTCCTGGGAGACACCGTCACCCAAGCTGTGATCACGGTCCCCGCGTATTTCGATGATGCCCAGCGCACCGCAACCAAGGAAGCTGGCACAATCGCCGGTCTCGAAGTGCTGCGCATTATCAACGAACCGACCGCAGCCGCCCTCGCATACGGGCTCGATAAGGGCTCCGAGGATGAGACCGTTCTCGTCTTCGACCTTGGTGGCGGTACCTTCGACGTCTCGGTCCTCGAAATCGGCGATGGCGTATTCGAGGTGAAGTCAACCCATGGCGATACGAGCCTCGGCGGTGACGACTGGGACCAGCGGGTGATCGACTGGCTCGTCACCCAGTTCAAGAATGCTCAGGGTGTCGATCTTTCGAGCGATCGCATGGCGATGCAGCGTCTCAAGGAAGCGGCCGAGAAGGCAAAGATTGAACTCAGCCAGGTGCAGTCGACGCAGATCAACCTCCCGTTCATCACCGCAAATGCTGATGGGCCACTTCACCTCGACGAGACATTGTCTCGTTCGAAGTTTCAAGAGATGACAGCGGACCTCATCGAACGCTGCCGGGTCCCATTTGAGCAAGCCTTGAAAGACGCAGGCATCTCGAAGGGTGATCTCCACCACGTGATTCTCGTCGGTGGTTCAACCCGCATGCCCGCCGTCACCGATCTCGTTCAGTCGATGACCGACAAAGAGCCAAACAAGACCGTCAACCCTGATGAGGTTGTTGCGGTTGGTGCTTCCGTGCAGGCAGGTGTGTTGCGTGGAGATGTCAAAGACGTGTTGCTCCTTGACGTCACCCCGCTCAGTCTCGGTATCGAGACCAAGGGAGGCGTGATGACCCGCCTCATCGAACGAAATACGACAATTCCAACCAAGCGAACCGAAGTGTTCACCACCGCAGAAGACATGCAGCCCTCGGTTGAAATTCACGTGCTGCAGGGTGAGCGAGAGATGGCGTCGTACAACAAGACCCTTGGTAAGTTCCAGCTCGTCGATCTTCCACCTGCTCCACGCGGAGTTCCTCAGATTGAGGTGACATTTGACATCGACGCAAACGGCATTGTGCACGTTGCTGCGAAAGACCGGGCGACGAACAAAGAGCAATCGATGACGATCACAGGTCAGTCAACCCTCGACAAAAACGACATCGACCAGATGGTGAAAGATGCCGAGGCACACGCCGAGGAAGATAAGGCTCGTCGTGAAGAGGCTGAAGTTCGTAACAATGCAGACTCCCTCGTGTATCAGACCGAGAAAGTGCTTCGAGAGCAGGGCGAGAACGTCTCCGACGAAGAGAAAGCTGCAGTTGAGGGACCACTCGCTGAACTCAAGGCTGCCCTTGAAGGCACCGATACTGCAGCGATCAAGGAAGCAACCGAGAAGCTCATGGCGTCGAGCCAAGAGTTCAGCCAGAAGCTGTACGAAGCAGCTGCACGTGACAATGCGGCCGGAACTTCAGCATCAGGATCTGCAGACGAGTCAGCAGATGATGACATTGTTGACGCTGAGATTGTCGACGAACAATGAGTGACATGTCGTCGCATGACGACGATGTTCTCGACCCTGAGGACGAGCGAGGCTCAGAGGTGGAAGATTTCACCTCTGAGACTCCACGTCCATCTTCCTTCTCAACGTCAACGACTGCAGATTATGGAGCAGGTGATTCGATCGATGTTGATGGTCTAGACGACCTCACCGAAGGTGACGGTTCATCAGGCGAAGAAGAAGCAGACGAAGTTGCTGCAGAGATTGAACGGTTCCGAGAGCTCGCAATGCGAACGCAAGCCGACTTCGAGAACTACCGCAAGCGAGTGACGAATCAGATCAACGATGAGGTCGATCGCGCAACAAGTCGCGTCGCAGAGGCACTATTGCCCGTGCTCGATGCAACAGAAGCCGCTTACGTTCGTCACCCAGACGAGATTGGGCCGCTGCTCAATGTGCTTCTCGTCGAGTTGAGAAAAGTTGGACTCGAGGCGATGAACATTGCCGACCAGCCATTCGACCCCGAGACGGCTGAAGCGGTTGCCCATGAGCCAGGAGAAGGCGCCGAAATCGTTGTGGCTGAGGTGCTTCGTAGCGGTTATCTGTGGAAGGGCCGAACATTGCGTCCAGCAATGGTTCGAACGAAAGACTGAGGAACGACATGGCTGCACAGAGAGAGTGGTTCGACACGGACTACTACTCGGTGCTGGGCATTGGTCCAGAGGCTTCCGCGAAAGAGATCACCCGCGCCTATCGAAAACTTGCGCGTGAACTCCACCCTGATAAGAACCCTGGTGACACCGCAGCCGAAGAACGTTTCAAAGCGGTGAGTGCCGCCTACGACGTGCTCGGCGACGAATCACGCCGAGCCGAATACGACGAAGTGCGCCGGCTCGGGCCGATGGCCGGACAGGACGGACAGGGCGGATTCAGTTTCGACGTCGGCGATATGGGCGGCTTTGGCGACCTATTTGGTCAGATGTTCAACAATGGCCGCCAGCGTGGCTCTGCCGGTCCTCGCCGAGGGGCAGACCAGTCAGCTCGTCTGACGTTGTCGTTTTACGACGCAGCAAAAGGTGTAACCACCAGCCTCAATGTGACAAGTGAAGGTCGGTGCGAGACCTGCACAGGTTCAGGTGCCCAGCCCGGGTCGGAGCCTCGACTGTGCGGAGTGTGTGGCGGCCGCGGTGCCGTCGATGAAAACC
Source organism: Ilumatobacteraceae bacterium (assembly GCA_022425725.1). Lineage (GTDB taxonomy): Bacteria > Actinomycetota > Acidimicrobiia > Acidimicrobiales > Ilumatobacteraceae > Casp-actino5. Next base: position 64,576 of record JAKMEY010000065.1, on the reverse strand, counting down.
AGGGTCCGTTCTCGTTTTCCACACCCTGCCGGGGTTGTAATGGACACGGTCGCGTCATTGATAATCCATGCGGATCCTGTGGTGGAACTGGCGCAACGGTCGGGCACCGAACAGTGCAAGTGCGCATCCCTTCTGGAGTGAGCGACGGCCAAACGATTCGTTTGAAGGGAAGAGGAGGCCCGGGTCGAAACGGAGGACCTGCAGGTGATCTTCTTGTTGAGGTCGCAGTTCAGCCACATGACCGATTTACCCGTCAGGGTGCCAATCTTGAGGTCACGCTCCCGGTGACGTTCTCTGAACTTGCACTTGGGTCTGAGGTCGATGTGCCAACCCTTGAAGGGGAGTCTGTTCGCCTGCGATTGCAACCAGGCACACAAAGCGGATCACGGCATCGAGTGAGCGGTCGCGGTATCGAGGTGACGAAGCGAGGAACAGTGACGCGCGGCGATCTCATCGTTCGCGTCGTGGTTGATATTCCCACCGCTCTCACCGACGAGCAGCGCAAAGCGGTCGAACAGCTCTCAACAGTGCTCGCCGAAAACCCGAGAGCACGAACGGTCTACGATGAGAGTGCATCATGAATATGAGAACTTCACAGCAAGCGGTCTACGTCATTTCGGTGGCGGCTGAACTTGCCGGCATGCATCCGCAAACTCTGCGCATTTATGAGCGACGCGGTCTTGTCCAACCTGCTCGTACCGATGGCGGCAATCGACGGTACAGCGACGATGACATTGAGTTGTTGCGTCGCATCTCAGAACTCGTCGATGCGGGGATGAATCTTGAAGGCATCCGTCGGGTGATGGAACTCGAGGCTGAAGTCGAGCGACTTCGGAATGAACTCGAACATGCACGGCAGCAAGTTGTTGAGGCGGTCGACGAAGCCGAACGTCGAAACCGTCGAGACCTGGTGCCACTACGACAGAGTGTCGCGATTTTTGGTGAGCGACTCAGATTTCCCGAGGTTTGATTCGAACCGGATGATCATCGCTGGTTCGACACTGCCCAGTGGCGGTGTCAAATCTCCACCCGTGGAGGGTGCAGACCAGATCATCGCCGTCAATTTCTCCGAAGACTGAAAAATCTGCATTTCGGTGGGGACACCGGCGTTGGACGATGAAATTTCCGACCTCGACATCGGTTTCAGGAATGTCCGCAGACGTAGAAGCGGCAACCTTCGCTCGTGCTTCAGCCTCGGTTCGAGTGATTCGCTCTACAGAAAGCGACTTCAAAAAGTTGTAGACGTTCTCGTTGTACTGTCCCCGACGCCAGGCGGTGAATCGACATGACAGCAGAAGTGAATTTGACCAGTCGACCGCGCCAGAGTCAACGGTGAGTTCGAGAAGATCTCGTGGAAATGTGAATCGGAAACCCGGAGGCGATTCGGTGTAGTCGACAGTGCTGCCATCTACGACTTTTCGTTGCGCAACATCGACGAAAATTTCAAGGACTGACCCGTCATGATGTTTGGCTTCGATGAGTATTGGATCGCCAATGAGGTTGCAGACGGTCGGTGCTTTCTGCATGAGCGGTTCCCACCATGCAGCGAGCCGAGCCATGAGATCAGTGGGTTCGCGCTTCCATGAGGCGTGGGTGTCGTCTATCCATTGCTGCCAGTCTGAGCGGTAGTGCTGAAGGTATGACAACTTGTCGGTGAAGATCTTGTCGACCTCCTCTCCCGACATGGGATGAACGACTGCGATCTCGGTTGGTGTCACCGATACCACCGTGCCGGGGATTGCAAGGACACCGTTCTTGCCGGCCGCCGCTAACTGGTCAAGGAACCATCGTTGGTCGGGGAAGATGCTCGCTTCGTCACCAGAGATCATGTTGAGCCCAAACAGGTCATCATCGAGAAATACCGGCGGACCCGCACTAGGGATGACCGCTCGGGCATCGAGTGCATCGACATATTTCATTGCTCGGTTGCCCTGGCTTTCCACCTTTGCCCGACAGAGATCAGCCATTTCCTCCTCGGCAAGTTCATACACCATCGGGTACCAAATAGCTCCCGAGTATTGCAGCCAGTGCAGGTCGACCTGGCCGTGTGAACGAAGAGCCGCAAGATCGTGCGTTCGGCAGTCGTTCTGATTGACGATTCGATGAACGCCATCGCTCACCACGATCGCGGAGTCACCGCCCGGGCCGTCGGTAATCGAGGTCTCTACATGAATCGCAACGGAGAGACCGTCACATAACTCCTGCTCCTCACCATCAACAGTGTGGATGAACTTCGAAAAGCCGAGTCGTTCGAACTCGCGCTGTTGTTCAGATGTTGGATAGTCCGGAAGGAGAATTGGGATGTCTCGACTCAAATGTGACGCAAGCCAGTGCGCGTCGTGGTGGTCACCGTGTAGGTGCGACACATAGAGATAATCAGCATGTTCGATGCGATGAAGTAGTTCAGCATCGAGTTGGTCGTTTCGGGGGAAGACAAACCACGAACCGAGAAATGCTGGCTCGAACCATGGGTCGCAGAGAATCGACCCGGCCTCACACTCGATGAGGATTCCGGCATGACCGAGAGATGTTGCGCGCACGGGTTAGGCAACGGGAGGGTCGGTCGATTGCTGTCCCGCCCGCGACACGTGCTCGGTCCATTTGTCTCCGTTCCAGTAGCGGAGCTCAAATCGACCCGAGGGGTCGGCGTACCAGCCTGCAGGCGCTGCCATTGAGGACGCAGCCGAGGAAGGTTCGGTGCTCGCCGTTGTCTCAGATGCAGTTGACTGCATTCCCCAGCCAACCCCGCCCTCTTGGGCTGGTTGCTCAGCAGCGGGAGCAGCCACATGTTCTTGCGGTGCACCAGAAGCTTGTCGTGAAAGATAGGCGACGATGTCGGAGCCAGCGTTGACGATGGAGACCACCGTCCAACCTTCACCCGACAGTCGTTGAAGTTCATCTGAGAGATTCGACGCCTCGTATGACGACACACTGATCGATGTGAACTCGAGCATGTTTCGAACCTTACCCGCTAGAAACTGCACGTGCCTGGTGAAACCGGCAAACTATAGGAGTGGGAGTCGTAGCGCTAACCAAGTATGAGATCACTGACATGGTGGAAACCTTGTCGGCAACCCTTGCCGTCATTGTTGGAGTTGCGACGCTCGTCATTGCCGTGAGTTGGATCACCGGTCAAGAACGTGTTCTCGGAGCAGTCAGAGAGTTCCGGTCAACGATCACGCTGTGTGTCGCGGGCGGCGCAATGCTCGGTTCGCTGTATTTCTCTGAAGTAGCCAACTACATCCCTTGTCGGTTCTGCTGGTTTCAGCGAATTGCGATGTACCCGATTGCATTGATTGGTCTTGTGGCATTCATTCGACGCGATGCTGGGGCACGTTTCTACGTTCTGCCTATGGCTGCGATTGGAGCGTGCATTTCGGGATGGCACTACCTCATCGAGTGGCGGCCGGGCCTCGATACCGGTTCGTGCTCAGCGACCGGGCCGTCGTGTACTGATATCTGGTTCCGCTCATTCGGGTTTCTCACCCTTGCTGGCATGGCATTGATCGGCTTCCTCGCTCTCATCGTTGTGAATGCGATACCGGAGCCGGTTGACGAGTGAGGACAGCGATTGCCGCGTTCTGCGCGGTTGTGTGCGCAGCGGCATGTTCATCAGATGTCGTCGTGCGCTTTGAATCAAGACCGTCATCAACGACGTTGCTCGTAACTGAACAGCCCGGCGAAGAAGACGAGCGCGAACCGTCAACGACTGCGCCGAGAGTCGGAGACGATGCACGACCGGAACCGATCGAATTTCCTGAAGAATTTGAAGATCAGGTTCGACAGGTCATCATCGAAGGAGAATTTCTCCCCGCTCTCGTTGACCCTCACGGTGATGAATCTGTGGGAATGCCAATTCCGTCGTTGATCGGCGAAAATTTTGACGGAGATGTTGTTGCGGTTCGTCCCACCGATGGGGTGGCAACACTCGTTGTGTTTTTGGCTCATTGGTGTCCCCATTGCAATAACGAGATTCCTGAAATCAACCGGATTCGAGACGCTGAGGCTTGGCCGTCTGGGCTTCGTGTTGTCGGGGTGAGCACTGCCGTGGCTCCTCAACGGCCGAACTTTCCTCCACAACGTTGGCTCGCGGGGAAAGATTGGACCTACGACGTCATTGCCGATGCCTACGATGCCGATCGTTCAACGTTCATCGCGGCAGAGGCCTTTGGGGTGACCGGATTTCCGTTCATGGTGCTCATCGACGAAAGCGGCCTCATTCGAGGGCGCTGGGGTGGCGAAGTTGGGGCGCTTGCACTTGCCGAGCTCGTTACGTCGTTGATCGATCCGCCAGCAGATGTATGAGCGCTGGTTGAACCGACCACTCCGCCGCAAGTTGTAACGCACGCGTCTGCGCCGTCGCATCGAGTTCGCCTGTTTGCGAGGCGCGAATCATCACGTTTTTTGCAGTGTGTTGATTGTCGACGAACTCGATGACATCGGTGCGCCAACCGAGAGCAGCGAGGACGTCGGCTCGAAATGTGTCGGTCAAGAGGTCACCGAGACGTTCGCGAACGATGCCGTGGCGAACGAGTGACTCGAACCCAGGAGGAATGCGCGAGCGATCGATCTGGCGCTGAAGATCATGTTGACAACACGGAGCGACGAGCAGATGTGGGCTCTTCCATGCAATCGCTTGAGCGATTGCATCATCGGTGGCGGTATCACACGCATGCAGCGCAATCACGAGATCTGGTTCGGCACCAGGCTTGGGTTGCCACTGCGAAATTGCTCCCGTCACGAATTCGATCGTTGACCATCCGAGTTGCTCGACCGTGTTGTTGAGCCGAGCCATGAGCTCTTCCTTGAGATCAACCCCAATGGTATGAACGTTCACACCTGAAGCCATCAGATGGTGGTGAGCTGCCAATGTGAGCACACCAGATCCGCATCCAAGGTCAACGATTCGGAGTGAAGTGGCACGATCGTGATCGGCGACAAGGCGGTCGAGAATGCCGACGAACTGTTGAACCTGCCGGAATTTGTCTCGAGCATTCGGTCGCACCGTGCCGTTCTCGGTTGAGATCCCGACGTGATGAAGAAACGGTGCCGATTCAGCGATGAGATGCTGCTTTTGGCGGTCATGCTCGGTGGTCGACAGTTCTCGAGATGGTGCGTGCCTCACCTGTTGCACCTTGCCGCGACGCGAGATGGTGACTTGAAGATCACCGGCAGTCGTTCGAATGAACGCGGTTTTCATTCCCGAACCAAAAAGATGAACAATGCGTTCGATCGCTACCTCGATGTCGAGGTTCATGACATTCGTGTTGGTGCCGTCAAACTCTTCAAACTGGATGACGTCAGCATCGCCGATCGACACGGGTCGCATACGAACTCGTTCAAGAGAGGTCGTCGCTGCGGGGCGATGTCCTCGGATGGTGGCATCGATGAGACCGTCTCGAAAGACGGTTGTCGCAAGGGAGCGAACTTCGTCCGCGTCGATAGGAAGATCAGTGGTCACGGCGCGAGATCCTTTGTCGCTGATGAGACGAGAGCATTCCACACGTCGTCATCTTCGTACCCCAATGCCCACAACGCCACACCTCGTATTCCAGCACGCCGAGCCATCTCGACTCGGAGTGCGACACCATCAGCATCGATCCAGTGCAACTGTCGTGTTTGTACACAACTCGAGATGCCATCATCAATTTCGAGTTCGTAGGTGGCGGACCATTCACCGGTCAAGGCATCGGCGACAGGTTCGATATTGCGACGAGCAATGAGATCGTCGAGGGTGCCCGGGTTGATGCTGGTGCGACCTGGGGCATCTGCTGGACAGTCACCAACGACGATGGTCGGCCAGTTATAGCCATACGACGGAATTCCAAGAACGACACGATCGTGAAACTCGGGTGGCACCGCGAGTAAGACGCCATCGATGACCTGTTGAACCCAGTCGAGTGGAGCGATTGGGCCGGGTTCTGCCACCGAGTAGTCGTAGGCCATGATGCGAAGCCCATCGACGTGTTCGGCGATCGCACCGTGGTCGTATACCCAATAGCCCGGGTCTCCGGTGGCCCTCTCGTCGTACACGGCCGGAATGCTGACCGACAGTGTGCGGCCGTCGTCATGCAGCACCTCAGAAAGTTCTGTGATGAACGCGACCCAGTTCGGTCGCGTCGCTGACCATGTTGATGGGCTATCGGCAAATGCGAACTGCTCGTAGTCGATGTCGATCCCATCGACCTTAAGATCGTCTGCAAACCGTTGAATCGCATCGACATGTGCTGCTCGAACGATCGGGTCGGAGAGCACGGTTGCCATCTGGCCTGCGTCCATCCGATCGAGCAACGACGGCACGATTGCGACATTTGAATTGCGAAGACGATCGATGTAGCTCTGAGCGAGGTCGTTTGGTGCGAAGGTATCCGGCTCGATCGAATCGAACCCGTTCACAGAAAACCAAAATGGCGATACTTCTCTGAGGTTGCGAAGGCGTGAATCACCCGAATCGGGTTGCTGCAAGATTCGATCAAGAACCCAGTACGGCGTCCATCCATCGATCGTCACTGCGGCAGGAGGTTTCGGTGCTGACGAGACGGCAGGGATGGTGTCATCTGGTGTGCCAGACCAGATGGCAATCCCGATAGCCCCAATACACACCGCAAGAAGGGACGCAAGTAAGGCTTGAGAGCGCCTTACGGACCGCAACGAGGTGGTGTCTACGTCGTCCATAACGTGGCGGCGTCAATCCCGGTAAGTGACGAAACGATGCGAACTCCGTCGATCTGCTCAAGCGGTTTCATATTCGGCACGCCGATGACTCTGCATCCGGCTGCCTGAGCGGACGCCACCCCTGTCGGGGAGTCTTCGATTGCGACACACATCGAGGGCTCAACATTGAGCAGGGAAGCTGCTCGCAGATATGGCTCAGGGTGAGGTTTGCCGTGCGCCACTTCATCGCCGAACACTGTCACCTCAAACGATGGGCGAGGAAGCTGTTCGAGGACAGCTTCGGCGAAGCGCCGCCATGACATGGTGACAAGTGCACAGGGAATGCCGAGGGAGTGAAGTTCATCGAGAAGTTCTCGAGCCCCCGGTCGCCATGGCAGACGCTGTCGACATGAGGTGATGACCGCATCGAGCAGGTACTCAACAACGACCCTCGGTGGAAGGTCGACGCCCCCGTGCTCAATGATGTAGGCGGCCGTATCGAGAAGGTCAAAACCCACTACTGCATGGGCATGCTCTTCTGACCAGGTGTTTCCAAATGATTCGACGAGCTGATGCTCAGCAGCGAACCAATACGGCTCGGTATCGACGAGTGTCCCATCCATATCCCACAGCACTGCTGCGGGAACGTTTGACATCGTCTTCGTTACTCTTGGACGAGTTCGATCAGGGTTCCGAAACTGCCTTTCGGATGCATGAAGGCGACGGTGGTGCCACGACTACCGGGTCGGGGCGCTGAGTCGATTGGCGTTGCCCCGGCGGCAACCATTGCCTCAAGAGCAGCAGCGCAATCGCTCACCCGGTACCCGATGTGGTGAAGACCCTCGCCACGCTTTTCGATCGCCTTCGCAACGGGTGAATCGTCTCGAGTGGGAGTCAGTAATTGCACGTAGCTTTCAGCAACCTTCAGCAACGCTTCCTCGACGCCGTCAGATTCAACGATCTCACGATGGTCGACGGTGGCACCAAATGCCCGCTCGTAGTAGTCGATTGCCGCCTCAAGATCTCGAACGGCGATGGCAACGTGGTCAATTTCTGTAAGCAACATATGAACAGTTTGCCTGAGAAGTCAGCCGGCGTGACGCCTGAAGGTCGTGATCTTGTGTTCTCCGATGCGATCACGCTTTTCAGGATCGTCGATTCCGAGGCCCTCTGAAGGGGCGAGGCAGAGCACTCCGGCCTTCCCTTCGATCTCATTTCGATGGACAGCGCGTGCTGCTTCGCCGGTTTCGTCAAGGGTGTACACCTTGCTCAACAGCGGTTGGATGCGGCCTTGGTCGATGAGGCGGTTCGCAGCCCACGATTCGGCGTAATTGGCGAAGTGAGACGACATGAGCTGCTTCAACTTCATCCAGAAGTGGCGGTTATCAAACTCGACCATGTAGCCCGACGTTGCTGCACATGTGACCACCGTTCCTCCACGTCGAACGGCAAAGATTGAGGCACCCATCGTTGAGCGCCCAGGGTGTTCGAAGACGATGTCAGGGTCTTCGCCGATGAGTTCGCGGATCTTTCCACCCAACCGGCGCCATTCCGACTCATCTTGAGTGTGTTCGTCTTTCCAGAACGAGTACCCCTCAGCGCGTCGGTCAATGACTGCTTCACAGCCAAGGTCGTTGAGCAGTGCTGCTCGCTCAGGTGATGAGACAACGCCGATGGGTGTTCCGCCGCCGTTCAGAACGTATTGCACGCCGTAACCGCCGATACCACCGGTTGCGCCCCAGATCAGCACCGAATCGCCTTGCTTCATTCGAGCACCATTGTCGCTGACGAGCATGCGGTAACTCGTCGAATTACAGAGCCCGTTGACTGCAGCCTCTTCCCATGTCAGATGGGTGGGCTTTGGCATCAACTGATTGGCTTTGACCACCGAGATATCTGCAAGGCCACCAAAGTTGGTCTCGAATCCCCAGATGCGCTGGTTGGTTGCGAGCATCGAGTCATCGTGCGCCGTGGGGTCTTGGTCGTCGACATGGTTGCAGTGGACAGTCACTCGGTCTCCGGGCTTCCAGTTACGGACCGCAGACCCAACGCGAAGCACCACAGCGGAGGCGTCAGAACCAATGATGTGCTCGTCGCGCTTATGGCGGGATGCCCACTCAGATTCGCGGGCGAGACGATCGAGAAAGCCGAATGTGGGAAGTGGCTCAAAAATAGATGTCCACACCGTGTTGAAGTTGATCGATGAGGCCATGACTGCGATGTACACCTCGTCAGGCGCAAGTTCAGGCATGGCAACTTCACCGATGTGAAGAGATTCTCGGGGGTCTTTGTCCTCTGATGCGAGGCCTTCAAACATCCCGACGTCATCGCGTTTCATGAATGCTGCTCGATATGACTCCGGAAGGGGGAGTGCCGCAATGTCGTCGCCGGACACGCCTTCGAGAATGGCCTGCTGGATAGCGAGGGATTCAGAATTGGGGGTTGACATATCGGAAACCTACCCGCGGGTAACTCCAACCTCCAAAGTGGACGAGGCGCGCAGTACGGTTTGCGGTATGACCTCTTCACACATCGTTGCAGGAGCACGAACACCAATCGGAAAAATGAGTGGTGCGTTCTCGACAATGTCGGCTGCCCAACTCGGCTCGGTTGCGATCGCTGGTGCGTTAGAACGAGCGGGTGTCGACCCGGCTGAAGTTGACCACGTTGTGATGGGTCAGGTGTTGATGGCAGGTCAAGGCCAGGTGCCGGCGCGCCAAGCTGCGGCGGGCGCAGGAATCCCCATGGGTGTGCCATCGGTCAACGTGAACAAGGTGTGCCTCTCTGGTCTTAACGCGATCTATCTGGCCCATCAGATGATCATGAGCGGCGATGCCGACATTGTGGTTGCGGGTGGAATGGAATCGATGACGAATGCTCCGCACCTCCTCGCAGGAGCTCGAGGCGGATATCGCTACGGCAACACCGAACTTGAGGACGCAATCGTCAAAGATGGTTTGTGGTGTGCGTTTGATGCTTGTTTGATGGGTACCGGAACCGAGCAATATGCAGACGGTTCAATTGCTCGAGCCGAACAAGATCGAATTGCTGCTGCGTCACATGAACGAGCAGCGGACGCAACGAAGAACGGTCGGCTCACCGATGAAATTATTCCAGTCGAAGTCCCTCAGCGACGAGGGGACGCAATTACCGTCTCAGAAGACGAGGGCATCAGGGCCGACGCCACCGAGCAAAGTTTGGCTGGGCTTCGTGGAGCGTTCGGAGGAGAAGGCACTGTCACCGCCGGTAACGCTTCTCAGATTTCCGATGGAGCGTCAGCAGTGGTGATGATGTCTTCGCGCGCCGCAGCAGATCGGGGGGTGGAGCCTCTTGCAGAGTATGTCTCGTACGGAATGGTGGCAGGCCCCGACAACCCCTCGCTCCTCCTCCAACCGGCGAATGCGATTAGAGCAGCTCTTGCGAAGACCGATCTTTCTCTCGATGACATTTCGTTGTTCGAGTTAAACGAAGCGTTCGCTGCCGTCGGCATCGCGTCGATGAACGATCTCGGAGTGAGCGATGAGATCGTGAACGTCAATGGCGGGGCAATTGCCGTGGGTCACCCGATCGGCATGAGTGGTAATCGACTTGCCTTGACGCTCGCTCACGAACTTCGCCGGCGAGGTGGAGGGTATGGTGCGGCCGCACTCTGTGGCGGCGGTGGTCAGGGCGACGCGCTCATCATCAAAGTCTGACGAGACGTAACTCCCTCGCTTCTCAAAGCGGATCGGTTCTTTTGCCGCGCTAGTTCGACTCGGTGATGCGGGTGCGGCCTTCGAATGCGCGCCCCAATGTGAGCTCATCGGCGTATTCAAGATCTCCGCCGACGGGGAGACCACTTGCAAGTCGAGACACGGTGATGCCGAGCGGTGACAGCATGCGGGCGAGGTACATGGCGGTGACCTCTCCCTCGGTATTCGGGTTTGTACAGATAACGACCTCTGTGATCTGCTCGGGGCCAAGCCGTGCGAGAAGTTCCCGAATTTTGAGCTGGTCTGGCCCAATGCCCTCAAGAGGATTCATCGCGCCAAGGAGCACGTGGTATCGACCTTTGAATTCGCCTGTTCGCTCAATCGCAATGATGTCGCGGGATTCTTCGACGACGCACAGGGTCGTTCCTTCGCGGCGCTCATCGGTACAAATGGGGCAGAGCGACGACTCCGCAACATTGAAGCAGCGCTCGCAGAACTGCACTCGCGCCTTTGCCTCGCGGATGGCATCAGCCAGTCGATACGCGTCAACATCGGGAATTTTGAGCAGGTGAAATGCGATGCGCTGTGCGGACTTTGGCCCGATGCCCGGCAGGCGACCCAGTTCATCGATAAGGGTTTGCACCGGAGGTGTATGAACTGCAGCCATCCTCAGTCGTCAGTCGTCAGTCGTTGTGATGAGTCGGGTGCCGGGAAAGATGTCAGCGATCTCTTTCTCGGGGCTCCGCTGCGGAGTGGTTGGTGCGTCGACGATGTCGTTCGGGTCGATCGGTTCTTCGACAATCTCGGTTGTACCCGGTGATTGGGTAACCGCAGTTGAACCTTCAACGTTCAGCGCGAGTTCGACGACGACGCCAAGCGATTGCGCAAGTTGCTGCTGGACGGCATCTCGATGAGCATCACACTTTTGAGCGTGCATCTGACTCGGAAGCAACAGTTCTACTGATAATCCATCTGCAGAACTCGAGACCGCGCCAATAGATGCCGGAGCGAAGAGTGCCCGAGTCATACCGGTGAGAGACGACCGCACACTGTCAGACCACACTGCGGTCACCGAGTGCGCATCATGTTCGGACGAGGTAGTGGCAGGAGGCGATTGCTCACGTAATTCGGGCGCTGCCGGGGTTGGAGTTATTGCAGGCTGCGGCTCGTCTTGTTCCGGCGTCGCGACCGTTGGCGCGGGTTCGGGTGCCGAAGCAGGCGAGTCAGTCGTGACACTTTCGGCTGCAGGTCGAGGAATTGAGCCGCTCGGGTCAGGCCGCCGGGCACGACCACCGATAATGGCTTTACCGGTTGAAGTAGTGCGCGGAGGCTCTTTTGGCTGTGGTGAACCACCTTCTGCGACCGTGCGCTCAAGACGTTCAAGTCTGGCGAGCAACGCCGATTGATCATCTGCACCGCCATCGCGTGTCAATTGCACAAGTGCGATCTCAAACATGATTCGCGGGTCGGGAGCAAAACGCATTTCGACCAGTGCTGAGCCGAGGCGCTCCATCGCCCGAACGATTGACGCAGTGCCAAGCTCTTGAGCAGTCGCTGCAAGATCATCTAGACCATCGTGACGTATCGAGACCATTTCAGGAGACATCACCGACAAGAACAGATCTCTCAGGTGGCGCAAGAGTTCTTCGCACAGCGTGCGAGGATCATGCCCATTTGAAATTGCGTGAGCGGTTGCACTGAGCGCAATGCCGGTATCCGCGTCGACGAGACAGCGAATGAACTCCGAGAGGTCAACAGAGTCGTCGACGTCACTCCCGCCCGCTGCAAGAAGTTCAAGTGCCGACAACGTGTCGCGAGCTGACCCTCCACCTTTTGCGAGCGCCGCATCAATGATGTGGTCATCGAGCGCAAAACCGGCATCTTCAGCGACCCACTTGATGTGTTCAGCGAGGGTGTCGCTGGGAAGAAGGTGAAATTGGAGATGCTGGGTTCGAGACCGAATGGTGTCTTTCAGCTTCTGCGGATCTGTTGTCGCGAGCACGAAAACGACGTGCTCGGGCGGTTCTTCGAGCACCTTCAGCAACGCAGCTGACGCCCCGGCGCTCAACATATGAACCTCGTCAAGGATGTACACCTTGTGGCGGCCAGGGGTACCTAGCGACACTTTGTCGATAAGGCTTCGAATGTCTTCTACCGAGTTGTTCGAAGCAGCGTCGAGTTCAAAAACGTCGTAACTGTTGCCCTGCTCGACCGCAATACACGAATCACATTCGCAGCACGGTTCCCCATCTGAGGGGTTTGTGCAGTTCAGCACTTTGGCGAGTATTCGGGCGGTCGTGGTCTTGCCGGTTCCACGTGGCCCCGAGAACAGATACGCCTGACCTTCTCTTCCGGCCTTCACCGCCTCTCTGAGCGCGCGCACGATGTGTTCTTGGCCGCGCAACTCATCAAAGCGTCGAGGCCGATATCGGCGGTAGAGCGACTGTGTAGCCATGCGAGGCCACACTACCCGCAGGGGATGACAGCGGTAAGAGAGGTGCGATGACTACCTTTGAGACGTGGACTTCGCTCGTCAACGCTCCGCGGATTCGCGCGGACTCTTACGAAGAGCTTTTGCGCTCATTGGCGTGGCGGTCGCCATCGTTGCAGCACTGCCTATGGCTGCACACGCGCAATCAAATGACAACTCGCTTGCGGGTTCAAGTCCGTCAGATGGTGCGACGCTTGGTACGTCGCCGGCGATCATGACGTTCACATTCCAGCAGCCGGTGGGATCTGACGAGGCGTTCACCGTCGCCGTGGGTTGCGGCACTCCGGCCCAGCCCCAAAGCACGGGAATTCCGCTGCTCGGAGATGACGATGTCACCTTCACTGTTGAGGTGTTGAGCCCGTTCCCGAAAGGGGCTTGCACGATTACGTGGTTGCTCCGAGATGATCTCGATCAAGCGATCGCAACAGATCTCATTGCGTTCTCCGTGTCTGCTGATACGCCAACAGCTTCATCAGAATCGACGGGTTCGACGATTCCTACCGCCGCATCCGGTGCAGCTGCGTCCTCGATAGGTGACGATGTTGAGGCGGTCGGGTCGACGGGCGGTTCGGTGTGGTTGGGCGGCGTCATCTCAACGTACGGCATCATGATTTTGTTTGGCGCCGTCGCTCTCATTTCATTTGGTTGGCCCGAGGGACCGCTCTACGAAATCACTCAACGCTTTACGTTCAAAGTGTGGATGCTCGCCCTCGCCGGTACGTACCTCCACACCGCGGCGTTGACATCGTCATTGACCGGCACGTCATTCACTGCGTCGCTCAACCCGTTCAATTTCGCCGACACGTTCACCGAGGGTTGGACCGGCGCTGCAGCCATTATCCGGCTGGTGGCAGTCATCGCCTGCTTGTGGGTGGCCTATCGACCGGAGGCGGTACTCGACGACGTGTCCCGACCACTTGCGATTGCGGCTCCGACGGTTGCGGTTGTCACGCTGGCGTTTGGTCGCGTGAGCGGCAATCTCGCTCTCATCGGACTCATCGTGATGATCCTCCACGTGATGGCCGTGGCGATTTGGCTGGGTGGTGTGATCTTTGTCGGTCGAGCGGTGCTCGCCGGTCCTGGCGAGAACGACCTCGTTCATGCTGTGAAGGCGTATTCACGGGTCTCTGCACCAGCGATTCTCGTGGTGATCATCTCTGGTGTCGCAGAAACGATGCGGCTCGACGGCGACGCGCTGTTCACCAGTTCTCACGGACGGGTACTCATTCTCAAACTCTTGGCGGTCGGCGTCATGCTGTTTGTCGCCGTGAAAGCTCGAGCGATGGTTCGAATGCGGCTCGGACGCGTTGACCAACTCACCCGCCGGAGTGCGATGCGTCTTCGGAGGGTGTTCGCAACCGAAGCCACGGTCGGTGTCATCGTGTTGATGTTCAGCGGTTGGCTGCTCGCCATCAACCCCCCGAAGGTGTCGCTCATCCAAGAGCGAGAGTACGCACTTGTTGTGCCTCTCGCTGATGAGGCAGCAGGGTTCAGCGCGGAGGTATCGCTTGACCCTGGGGTAATGGGGCTCAATGCGCTCGAGGTTGAGGTGTTATCAGCGCCCACCACCATCGTTGGGCTCCGACTCGAGTTTGATCCAGAAGTTGGCAGCTACGGCCGGGGAACGATTCAAGATATTCCTCTGACGGGAACAGGTATTGCTCGACTGAGCGCAGCCGATGGACTTCCGTTCGACGTGACCGGGAACTGGACGGTCACGCTCTCAGCAGTGTTCGAGTCAGGTCTTTCGGCAGTTGTATCAAGCCCGCTCGCCATCGTCGGTGAAGATGGGGTGGTGCCGACAACGACGACAACTCTCGTGATTGGCACGTCAATCGTGCCCTCTGAGACAACGGTTGTGGAAACAACAACGACCGATGTTACGCAGGCGACCACAGCATCTGTGGTCACTGTCGATTAGCGTCTTCGCTGTGTCGACAATGAAAGAACGCCTCGATGACCTCCTCAACCGTAAGGAGGCTGCTCGCAATGCCGGATCTGATCGATCGATTGAGCGTCAGCACGCAAAAGGCAAAATGCTGGCTCGTGAGCGCATCGATTACTTGCTCGACCCGGGCAGCTTTCACGAGCTCGACATGTTGGCCCGTCACCGCGCGCATGAGTCAGGTCTTGAAGATCAGCCATACACCGACGGAGTGATTACGGGCTGGGGAACGGTTGACGGCCGAAAAGTGTTCGTCTTCAGCCAAGACTTCACCGTCTTTGGAGGTGCACTTGGCGAGGTGTTCGCAGAGAAAATTCACAAGGTGATGGACCTTGCCCTATCGACCGGTGCTCCAATGATCGGTCTGAATGATGGAGCGGGTGCCCGAATTCAAGAGGGTGTGGTCAGCCTTGCATCATATGGAGGCATCTTCCGTCGGAACGTCATGTCGTCGGGCATCGTGCCCCAGATTTCCGTCATTCTCGGCCCGTGCGCAGGTGGTGCGGTGTACTCGCCAGCGATGACCGACTTCATCTTCATGGTTCGCGAGTCATCACACATGTTCATCACCGGACCAGATGTGGTGAAGACAGTGACCGGTGAAGATGTGACCCTTGAAGCTCTCGGTGGAGCGATGGCACACGCCTCCAAATCTGGCGTTGCGACCTTCGTCACCGACGACGAGAAATCATGTCTCGACGAAGTTCGCTATTTGCTGTCGCTGCTCCCGCAGAACAACCTTGAAAATCCGCCAGCGATTGAGTCGACAGATGATCCTGAGCGCCTGTGCCCAGAACTCGACTCGATCCTCCCTGACAGTCCGAGCATGCCCTATGACATGGCACAGGTCATCGCCTCGGTCGTCGACGACGGCGAATTCATGGAGTACTTCCCGCACTGGGCAAAATCGATCATCTGTGGTTTTGCTCGTGTCGACGGCAAGACGGTCGGCATTGTCGGCAACCAGCCGATGGTGTTCGCAGGCGTGCTTGACATTGAGTCATCAGAGAAAGCGGCACGTTTCGTGCGCACATGCGACGCGTTCAACATTCCGTTACTCGTCTTTGTCGATGTGCCCGGGTTCCTCCCAGGTGTCGACCAAGAGCATGAGGGCATTATTCGGCACGGCGCCAAGTTGCTGTATGCGTTCTGCGAAGCGACCGTTCCTCGTATTCAGATCATCACCCGTAAGGCATACGGCGGAGCGTATGTCGTGATGAACTCGAAGTCGGTTGGTGCTGACCTTGCGTTTGCATGGCCTTCAGCCGAGCTTGCGGTGATGGGTCCGCAGGGAGCGGTTGAGATCATTTATCGACGTGAACTGCAACAGGCTCAAGACCCAGTTGCACGCCGTGCCGAACTTGTCGAGCAGTACACCGAGCGATACGCAAATCCATACGCCGCCGCTGAGCGTGGCTTCGTCGACGATGTCATCACACCGTCAGAAACTCGCCAGAAGGTCGTTGCGGCTCTGCGGGTGCTGGAGTCGAAGCGCGAAGATTTGCCGCAGCGCAAACATGGGAACGTGCCATTATGAGCGATCCAGTACTTCGGTCGATCAGTCCGGCCCCAACCGATGAAGAAGCTGCAGCAATCGTGTCCGCAGTTGAGGCGCTCTGGCCGCGCCCGGTTGCGCCGAACCAGGCTCCTGATCAGGTCACTGCATGGCGATTCGGTAGCCGTCCATGGCTCCGCAATCCATTGTCGTCACGTCAGCACATCAGTCGACCCTGGTACTGATGCCCGACGCTGATCTCAGCCCCACATTTACCGTTGGTGAACTCACCGACGCGATCAATGCTCAACTGAAGAGCGGATTTGGTGGCGGGGTGTGGGTGACGGGAGAGATCAGTGGCTACCGAGACCAAGGCCAGCACACCTACTTCTCGTTGGTTGAAGATATCGATGGCAAGAAGGCGATGGTCAACGTCGCGTTGTTCGCAAATGTGAAGCGGAACCTTCGCCCGATGTTGGCGTCAAACCGACTCGAACTTCAAGATGGCACGAAAGTCAGGGTGTTCGGAACGCTCGATGTGTACGCGCCGTCAGGTCGCCTCAGTTTGAAGATTTCTGACCTTGACCCTCGATTCACCCTGGGAGACATCACCGCAAGCAGAGATCGTGTGAGAAATGCACTCACCGTCGAGGGTCTCTTGCGAAGAAATGCGGAACACAGCATTCCACCGGTGCCGTTGCGAGTCGCTGTTGTCACGAGCATTGGTTCAGCGGCGTGGCATGACTTCACGGTCGAGTTGGGGTCAAGCGGATTTGGTTTTCATCTCCTTGCATTCGATGCCCGAGTCCAAGGTGATCAGGCGGAAGAGATGGTCATTGCGGGCATTTCTGCTGCTGTTGAACATGGTGCCGATGTCATTGCGGTGATGAGAGGAGGAGGTGCGCGCAATGACCTTGCGGCCTTCGACACCGAGGGCATTGCCCGGGCGATCGCAACGTGTCCTCTCCCGGTGATTACTGGTCTTGGTCATGAAATCGATACGACGATTGCCGATGAGGTTGCCCACACTGCGCTGAAAACTCCGACCGCGTGCGCAGGGTGGCTGATCGAACGAGTGCAACGATTCGTCGACGACACAGAATCGAAGTGGACTGCGATTGCTGAACGAGTCTCGTTCGAGCTCGCTGGCCATGCCGACCGTCTGGAATCTCGGGCAAGCAGGGTTGTGACCCGAACCAACTCTGCGATCGAACGAAGTGCCGAGCGGCTGCGATCACGACAAGATCGGCTTGCCCGTACCTCGGTGACGTTGGAGAGAATCGAGATGTCGATGATGGAGAGAGAGCGGCGACTTGCTCTTCTCGACCCTGCTCGCCTTCTTGAACGGGGGTGGACAATGACCACCACCTCAGATGGTCGACCGGTGACGTCGATCGCAGATCTGTCTCAAAGTGACGAACTCGTCACCCGAGTGGCAGACGGAACAGTGACGAGTACGGTGACCGCAACAACTCCAGAGGAGCAGTGAAATGGCAGAAGAATTGAGCTATGCAGATGCCCTGACTGAGCTCGACGACATCTTGAACGAGCTAGAAGCCGTTGACGTAGATGTTGATCGCCTCGCTGAGCGCGTGAGTCGTGCCGCTGAACTCATTGCGATATGCCGTGACCGGATCGGTGCGGCCCGCATTCGAGTCGATGAAATCGTTGCCGGTCTTCCTGCAACTCACGACGACTGATGACATCAGTTCCCCTGCATGTGCTCGCTGTTGGTGAGCGGGTCGATCAACGTCTTGAACGTGATCTGACCGCAGAAATTGAACGTTGGTCTGGTCTCGACGCGCTGTTGGTTGACCCGGTTAGTGAAGTGCATCGGTTGGTTTCGTCAGGTGGGAAGCGGCTTCGTCCGGCGTTCTGTCACTGGGGCTTCATTGCGGCAGGCGGCGACGTCACTCGTGCCGAAGACGTTGACGGGAACGTTGTTGGGGCAGGAGCCGCGATCGAACTCACCCACGCGTCCGCTCTCTTTCACGACGATGTCCTCGATGACGCGGATTCCCGTCGTGGGGCGGAAACCACTCACCGCAGATTCGAGCAGTCGCATAGTGATCAAGGTTGGGATGGCGAGTCGCGTCGGTTTGGAGAAGGCATTGCGATACTTGTCGGCGACATCGCTGCGGTGCTCGCTGACCGTTACCTCGTCGATGCTCACCCCAGGGCATTTGCAATGTGGAACGAGCTTCGCATTGAACTCAACATCGGTCAGTTGCTCGACATCACCGGGTCGGTGCAAGGCGATCGGCGAATCGAACTTGCCGATCGGATATGCCGGTACAAGAGCGGCAAATACACCGTCGAACGGCCACTCCACCTCGGAGCACTTCTTGCCAGTACGAGTGACGTCGACGAGGTCATGAGCAGACTCAGCGCATACGGGTTACCGCTCGGTGATGCATTTCAGATGCGCGATGATGTCATGGGAGCATTCGGAGATACATCGATGACCGGCAAACCAGTCGGCGGTGATCTTCGTGAGGGAAAACCGACCCCGCTTCTTGCAAGAGCGATGGCATCGGCAACTACTGATCAAGCCAAGATTCTTGAGATGGTCGGGTCGATCGATCTTTCCGATAAGCAGGTGGCCGATATTCAGCAAACAATTGTTGATGTTGGAGCTCTTGATGAACTCGAATCCCTCATCGCATCGAATGTTTCGAGCGCGATTCAGGCCATTGAGTCTCCTGCGATCGCAGAGGCCGCACAGCAACCACTCATCGAACTTGCGGAGTTCATCACCAACAGATCGTCGTAACGGATCAGCGGTAGAGATTGAGCGCGTCACCCAGCGGTAGTGATGCAACACCTGGGGCTGCTGCAACTTCGGCTAACCATGTCGGTCGATAGAGAGCTGACACATTGATCGGTTCGGCGAGTTCAGAATTGGCGACGCTGTACTGCACGAAATCAAGTGCATAATCGGCTGCTCTGACATCACGGCTCAATTCATGTAGAGCGTAGGGGTCAGGGATTTGACCCTGATCCATCAGTCGAGCACTTTGAGGTACCGACGATTCGTAGGAACCGCCTGTGAGACCGGGGCCATCAGTGATCACCGCCCCGTGCACTGCATCGACGCGGGCGCCTGCCGCGAGCAACGCAACGTAGCCCCCGAGCCCTCGACCAACCAGGGTGACAGTTCCAAGGTGATTGATGGCGGCATCGACATCGCCGAGGAGTACCTCCGCCGAATAACCACCACCCACCGGGATTGTCGATTCGCCGTGTCCGGTGAAATCGAGCCCCCAAATACTCCCTTGCCAACTCTCAACACCATGCGGAACCGATGTGGGGGTGCATTCTCCGAGACCGTGAAGCAGCAGCAGCGGGTGCCCTTCTCCGGTTGCTGGCCTGAGCTGGTGAAGGGCAAGTTCGATGCGGTTGTGCTGAAGAGTGACGGTACTCATGCCGGAGCACCAAGAAATTCGAGCGCCATATCGGCAACCATTTTTGGCTGCTCGATGTGGATGAAGTGACCGAGATCATCGAAGTATTCGAGACGTCCGTTTCTCGGAATCCATTTCTCAACCTGATGAGATTTCGTTCCCCATCCCATCGGCTCGTCAGCGCCAACGAGCACACCTAAAAAGGGCACACCGAGACCGGCGAGGCGAAATAAACCGTATTCAGGTTTCCAAGGGCCAAAGCCTCCCATCCTCATCGACGGGTCGAGTTTCCAGCGCCAGCCATCGGCATCTTCGCGCGCGCCCACAGTAACGAGGTATTCAAGCCATTCGGTCGAGAGCCGTGGGTTCATTTGTGCTCGACGACGTGCGAGTTCTTCAATAGTCCCGGGTTTGCGTGATCCAGTCGCCGATCGACGACGATGCTCGAGCCAGCCAGTGATTTCGGTGTTGAGGGCATCGGCGCGTTGATACTCAGGTAGGTCCGGACCGGGCCTTCGATACGGAATGCCATCAAGGTTGATAAACGAACGGAAGCGAAAGGGTTGTGCTTCGGCAAGTGAGGTGAGAATCGAGCCACCTTTCGAGTGTCCGAGTACGGCAACCGGCCGTCGTGGGGCAACGGCGTCGAGCACGCGAGTTGCGTCACGAAGATCAGCTTCGAACGAGTAGAGGTGTGTGTGATCGCTGTCCCCATGGCCGCGGTGGTCCCATGCGACAACCCGCCAGCCGGCTGCCGCAAAGAGCGGCGCGAAGACGTCGAATGTACGAGAGAAATCGGCTCCTCCATGCACCATGACAAGAACGGGATCGCGTTCATCTCCCCATTCGTTGACAGCAATTCCGACGCCATCGGCGTCTACTCGGTAGTGGCGCTGAGGCGCGACAGCACCCGGAAAAGTTCTGGGGGATTCCACTTGGGTGAGGCTAGAGCGCAATGGCCGTAGAGTTCTTAGCGGAGAACACGTGATACCCATGCGGAAACTTTTGCGAATACCACTTCAGCATCGAGAGATGGCCCTTGCGGTGTTGGCAACTGCGATGGTGCTCGTGGCTGGGTGCAGCAACAGCGATCTTTCGCTCGACCCGTTGCCTCCCATTCAGACAACAACGACGACGACAACAATGACGACGATTCCAGACACCAACCGTTATTTCTACGAAGTGAGGTCAGGTGACACGCTCTCGGCGATCGCAGCAGGATTCGGTGTTCCGATGAAACAGATCGTTGAACTCAACGAACTTGAGAATGCGAGCGATATCCGAGTTGGAGAGATCATTGAGATACCCCAGGGCTTCGTCATTGTCACTCTGCCTCCAGACTCGACGATTGCGAACGCTGGTTAGCAGCGCTGCTGCCCGTGGTGCACCCATCGGAGCGCCATGACTCCATACACTCAGTGACATGAGCTTCTGGCCCAACAGTGAACATTGGAGCGTCAAGATTCCGCTTCACACCGATCACTACCGCATGAGCGCTCTTGATCGTGATGGGGTTGTCGATCTCTCTCCGATGCCGATCGATGTCCCCGTCGAAGAATGGGAGAGGCTCGACTACATGGACTGGAAGAGTGGTGGAGATACCAATTTCGCTCCTCTTGCGTCTGCCGATGGCGAGCTCGATTGTCGAGGGTTCTGGGATAAAGGTAAGACCGACAAAGATGCGTTGTGGACATCTAACGCGGAGATTGCACCGACACTCAGAAGCTATGTCGATGGGGTTGGCGCAAACTTTGGACGCGTGCGCGTCATCAAGTTGGAGCCTCAAGATCGAGAGACCGCTATCAGGTCGCTACATCGTGATGACAACAATCGTTTCAATCCTGAAGGTGAGGGTTGGGTTGTTCGTACGTGGGTTGAACTCACCGATTGTCCAGACAGCTACATGCTGCTGATGGATAACGATGCAGACGGATTACCTGACCCCTCGACAGAACGTCGGGTTTCGTTGCAAAAAGGTGCACGCTTCATCGTTGATACACAGCGTTTGTGGCATGTCGTCGTGCATTCGGGTGATGTGCCTCGTTACGCGCTGATCACCAGCTTTGAGTCGTCTCCACATCTTGCAGAGTGGGTGGAGAGCGAACGGGCTGTCAGTTCTGGGTGAGTCGGTGCTGAGACGTCAGCTCAGAGATGTCGGTCATGATTGCCGCCAGTTCGTAATCTTTCGGCGTGTAGACCGCTGCGACACCGTTGTCGATGAGACGTGGTTGGTCTTCGTCGGGAATGATGCCACCAACGATGATCGGTGCGTCAACACCGAGTGAGCGAACCCTTTGCACAAGTTCGGGCACGAGTTCAAGGTGTGAGCCGGAGAGAATCGACAACCCGATGACGTCAGGGTCTTCATCGAGAGCTGTCGACGCAATTTGATCGATCGTTGATCGAATGCCTGCGTAGACAACTTCCATTCCTGAATCTCGAGCTGCGACTGCGATCTGCTCGGCTCCATTTGAGTGTCCGTCGAGACCGGGCTTGGCGACGAGTAATCGCGGCGGGCCTCCGGGCATTTCACGGACCTTTGCTGCTACCTGTGACAGCGAGTGATCAGAGCGAGTTGTCGCTCCGATACCGGTTGGGCCTCGGTACTCGCCAAAGACATCTCGCAAGGTCTGACCCCATTCACCGGTGGTTCCTCCAGCGACTGCAAGCGCAATTGAGGCTTCCATGATGTTCCCGCCATCGAGGGCTGCGTTGCGGAGATCGCCGAGAGCCTGTTCGACTGCTGCCTGATCGCGTTCATTGCGCCAGGTCTCCACATCTGCGATGGTTTCGGTTTCAACAGCGGGGTCAACACGGAGAATTGCCTCTGAGCCACCGAGGGGAGAGGCTTCAGACTCTGTAAACGAGTTAACGCCGACGACGGTTTGTTCACCAGAGGAAATACTGCGAGTCCGCTCGGCCATCGACCCGACAAGACGTGATTTCAGCGTTTCGATTGCGCTGAATGCTCCGCCGAGCTCAAGCACATCGTTGAGCTCTTGCGTTGCTGCTTCACGCAGTTCGGCGGTGAGTTGCTCAATGACATGAGAGCCATCAAAGATGTCGTCGTAGTTGAGAAGGTCAGTTTCGAAGGCAAGTACCTGCTGCATCCGAAGTGACCACTGTTGGTCCCAAGGTGTTGGAAGGCCAAGGGCCTCGTTCCATGCAGGGAGCTGAACAGATCGGGCGCGAGCGTGCTTTGAAAGAGTGACGGCCAACATTTCGAGCACGATGCGCTGAACATTGTTTTCTGGTTGCGACTCGGTGAGGCCGAGCGAGTTCACTTGCACGCCGTAGCGGAAGCGAAGCGCTTTTTCATCGGTTACCCCGTAGCGGGTTCTACCAATGTCAGCCCACATATCGGTCATTGCTCGCAGCTTGCAGATCTCTTCAATGAATTTGATTCCGGCGTTCACGAAGAACGAGATCGATCCGAACACTCCGGTGAATTCGTCGTCGGTGATGCGACCCGAGGCCTTCACGGCATCGAGGACATCGATTGCTGTCGCCATTGCATACGCAATTTCTTGAACGGGGGTCGCGCCGGCCTCTTGGAGGTGGTACGAACACACATTCATGGGGTTCCATGACGGTGCCTGTTCGCGGCACCACACGATCATGTCGACGATGAGCCGTCGGGAGGCCTCAGGAGGAAAAATGTAGGTGCCGCGTGAGAGATATTCCTTGACGATGTCGTTTTGGGTGGTGCCACGAAGTTCTGTCGAGGCAACGCCCTGTTCAGCAGCATTGGCGACGTACAACGCAAAAAGCCATGCGGCGGAGGCGTTGATCGTCATCGAGGTATTCATTTGGCCAGGCGGAATGCTCTCGAGCAGCGTTCGCATGTGGCCAAGGTGGGCGACGGGGACACCAACTTTTCCGACTTCGCCTCTCGACTGCTCGGCATCAGGGTCGAAACCGGTTTGTGTCGGAAGGTCGAAGGCAATGGAGAGTCCGGTTTGGCCTTTTGCGAGATTGGTCCGATAGAGCTCATTCGATGCGCGAGCGGTCGAGTGACCTGAATAGGTGCGCATCATCCATGGCTTATCTGGCATATCGGGGCTCCTCATTGCGACGTTTCGTCGTCATTCTTGCGGCTGTTCGGCGAAACTGCATCTTCGAGCAGTTCTAAGTAGTCGGTTCGGGCGATGTCTATGGCGCCGAGGGAGACGAGATGTTCGGTGGTCCACTGAACATCGAGAAGCTGTCCACCGGTGTTGTTGAGCCAATCGACGAGATGAACAAGTGCGACCTTTGACGCGTCCGTTGCATGGTGGAACATTGATTCACCGGCGAAGAAATGATTGATTCTCACCCCGTACAGCCCACCAACGAGCTCGTCGGCATCCCATACTTCGAACGAATGGGCCCAGCCTGTGAGATGGAGTTTGTTGTACGCATTAATGATTGAGCGATCAATCCACCCACTTGGTCGACGTGGGTCGGCACAATTAACGATGACCTCGTTGAAGGCTTGGTTGCGGGTCACGGTGTAACGACGAAGGCTTCGGCGCAGTGACCGTGAGATCGCGAGTTGGTCGAGCGGAATGACGCCGCGTGGATCGGGTGAAAACCAGCCGATTCTTCGGCGCGGTACCGGCATAGGGAACAGGCCGATGCGGTAGGCGTTCAAGAGTGTGCCGGGTTCAAGGTCTCCCCCGATGGCGACAAGTGCGGAGTCGTCTGTTGGGCCGTCGGGTGGTAGCACCCAACGCGATGGCTCGGGTTCTACGGAGGTGATCTCGTGAGGCAAGGACATTCCGTTGGCGTCAGTCATCACGTGAGCACCCTGTTCGAGCATCTTCTCGCCACCGCCTGGTGAGCGCATTGGTGCGAGTGGTGGTGGGTGGCGACATCTCGTCACGTTATGGAGGGTCGTTGATCGAAATCAATCCGGGTCGCAAGAGAATTGGAACCTGCGGGTGAGGCATTCACCTACGATGTGGTCATGACCGAGCAGCACGCAGGGACGGTGGCACTGTTTGGTGGCGGTCCATTCGTCAACAATGATGAACTCGACCAACAGTTGCTGCGCGGTCGAACGGGGCCCGTGGCGGTTCTTCCAACGGCCGATGCGTTTGAGCAGCCGCAGTTGCTGATCGAGTCGGCCCGTCAATGGGGTGAACGGCTTGGTGTCGAAATTGTTCCCGTGATGGCTTTGACGAGAGCACAGTCATCCGATGCGGATCTTGTGGCGGCAGTCGACGCCGTTGAGATGTTGTGGCTTGTTGGCGATTCACCAATTCATCTGCGAACTGCGCTCAAAGACACGCCACTGTGGGCGTCGGTCTGCGGAGTGCTCGAACGAGGGGGCATGGTTGCAGCAGTCGGAGCAAGTGCCTCGGCTATGTGTGACCCAATGACAGACCCGCGAGGAGGGGCGTTTACCTTCGGACTCGGGCTTGTCGAAGGCCTCGCAGTCCTTACCGAATCAGAAACATGGGCGGCCGAACAGTTGCAGCGCGCGCAACACCTCGCTTCCGACGTACCCCTTATCGAACTGCCTACGGGTTCAGCGATCGTGCTCGATCGAGGTAGTGCCGAGTGGGGTCGTCACGGCGATGTCACCGTCAACGGCGATTGGTAGCGCCCTACTTCCAGGCGAATACAGGCTGTTCCATTTCATCAACCCGAGCGTCGTCTGCTGCTCGACCTTCAATTCCGACCCAACGGAATTGGACAAGAACTGCGCCAGTTGGAGCATGAATGAGGTCGCCACCGAGCGGGACCTGAACAACGGGGCGATCACTTTCTGGGATGTCGACATAGCGCGGCGAATCATCACGACACAGTGCGTGCAGCCCGATTCGGTAGACCGCTCTGACTTCGTCAGGTGATGGGATGAGCGCTGGGTCTGCTCCTCCCCACAGCACCACCGGTGTGATCACATAACCCGACCGCGTTGGATAATCGTCAAGCAACCCAAGAACGCTTTCGGCTCTGAGTTCAAGACCGAGTTCTTCATGTAATTCCCTTAGCGCAGCCTCTTCGACAGTTTCACCTTCATCGATTCGACCTCCCGGTAACGCCCATTGTGCGGAATGGCTGTTGAGTCGAGATGCTCGGCGGCAGAGCAGGAATGCTGCTCCTCCAGCAACCCCAACCATTCGACCGTCGAGTCCCTCTACATCGCCGGGCACCATCGACATGTCGCTGAACTCAGGTTCGAGTGGTTGTTCACCATCGTGTAGCACGGGGTCGGAGTCGACGATGGTGATGGCGACAGCGGCATGTCGGCGACCTTCAAGTGGGTAGGTGCGTCGGTCGTGGTTCGCAAGGTGGCCGACGATTTGTTCGCGGAGCGTTTCGTTGAAGGTGATCATCACCTTCCATGGTGTCACTTTGGGTGCCTGTTTCGCGCAGGCGCGCTCGTTTTCTCTGGTTCCGGCAGTTGAGAGCCGCAATGGCCGTGTCGTGCGCTCATTCTCGGTTTTCGTGTTGTAGGGGTGTCAAGTCTGAGAACACTGAGTGAGGAGCGGAGGGATGTCCTTTGGAAAATATTGGCGACGGGCCCTTCGGCGACGGCGAACGATGAGTTTGAATTGTTGATGTTTTGTTTCGGAGGGTTGCGCAAAGCCGCAGTGAGATGGCAAAAGTACATGTGTGGAAGTTCCAAAGGTTGAGTTCTTCATCGATGAGTACATCGAAATGGTGTTGCAATCCACCAACACACCCGACCCGCAGCCGCTGTTTCACGCAATTAACAAGGCATCACCGGTTGTCATGCCACTGATTGGGGACGACCCACGCGTCGTGCAGCCACTCGAACGTCTTCAGAGCGTCGTTCAAGATAGTTCCGACCCCAGCTCTGGCATTTCCGAGGCTGTCGACGTTCTCCAAGGAATGTTGGACTGCATTCGCGAAAAGATGTGGGTGAAGCCACTCGAGCATCAAATGGCTGGGGTGCTTGACGAGCGGGCCCAAGACGGCGAGTTAGACCGTTGGCACTGGAGGATCTGGAACAACATCTTGTTGGAGATCGTGGAGAACTACGAGAATCACTCCAACGGCGGGACGAGTTTCGAGATTGATGTTGGAGGCATTGCCCAGATGGGTGGCGGTAAGAAGTGGTGGATACCTCTGAAAGAACTTGCAGTACAAGATGCCATCGATGACCTCGTGAGGTGGGGGCTTATTGCGCCGATGCCTCGAATCGACGAAGACGACACGGCTCCGACGCTGTACGTGATTCATCCACGTTGGGTGTGAGGGCTGCGTAGCCGTTTAGGTGCTCGCTAGTTCGCGAGAACTCCTTCAACGACGCGCTGCACACCGAGAGCCTCAGCGAACGTTGGTAGATGATGGGTATCACCGTCGAGCATTGCGGCGAGGCCATCAAGCTGTGACCGGTAGGCCGCCCACGGGGCAGAGGGCGAGGCATCGATCTCGACAGGCGTCCAGACTCCCTCTGAGTTGGTTGCTTCGACGTTGTACCAGTCGACGATTCGCATTGACTGTTGGGAGCCCCTCACGGTGAACGTCAATGAGTCGATCCCGGCTGAACCGCTTTCGCAGTGCATGGTGAACGGAGCCTGGCCGGAGTTGAGCCGAGCGGTAACGAGGTTCTCGGCAAGGTGCGTTTCTGGTCGGCGAACAAGGCAGTGCTCGAGGGCCACCTCACCAAACAGTCGTTGCGCAAGAAACACATAGTGTGAGCCAACTTCGCGAATCCATCCGCCCTCAGCTGCCTCGGCAAGCCAGGTCGCAGCTGCCTGCCACGCTCTTGGCCACTCGGTGAGGTGCATCATGAACTCCACAGAGACGATGTCACCGAGTTCGCCGGCTGAAACACGGCGGCCAAGCTCGACGGCGGAGGGCGCAGAACCGAACACGTAGTTAATGGCGCTTGGCAGGCCTGACGATTCGACGAGTTGAAGAATGTGCTCGCTCTCTACGATGTCCACTCCAAGCGGCTTCTCACAAAAAATCGCGCACTTTGCGGCGACAGCCTGCTCGACGTAGGTGGCATGCGCGGCAGGTGGAACGGCGATATAGACGACATCGCAATTTGCAATGACGTCTCCTGGAGTCTCGACCACGTTCTCTGTTGAACGAAACCGATCTTTTGCCTCAGACGAGGCGTCCCAGCAGGCCGTCAACTCAAAGCGTTCGTGAAGGTTGAATTGTTCAACGAATCTCGCGCCTACTGTTCCAAGCCCGATGATGCCAACGCGATGTGTCTTCATGGCTCCAGTGTGGCTGACATACTGTCTGAGATGCGTATCCAATTAGCGATGAACGTGCGAGACCTTCACGAATCGATCGCGTTTTACAGCAAGTTATTCGGAGCACAGCCCTCAAAAGTCAAAGAGGGCTACGCAAATTGGGCCCTCGAAGACCCTTCGTTGAAGTTCGTCATCGTAGAGAACGACACTGACCCGTCGGGCACCGTCAACCACTTGGGTGTTGAAGTCGACTCAGCAGAAGAGGTGATGCAACAAGAGTTGCGGCTTCGCAATGAAGGGCTCGAAACAAGCGGTATCGACGACACGATTTGTTGTTTCGCGGAGAAGGTTGAAACCTGGGTCGACGACCCAAATGGGCCTCGCTGGGAGTATTACGTGAAGACAGCCGACCATGAGACTCAGTTTACGAACGTAGTTCTGAGTAAGGCACCGGAGGGCGGCGACCGCAACTTGGCAGACGACGCCTGCTGTGGATGACCAACCTCAGTTGATCTCTGATCGCGACGAGATGGTCCGCTCGATAGACCCTCAGGTTGTTTCGGGAATCTTCGTCTTCGCAACGGTGTCGCAGGTCGAATCGGTGCCCGACGATGTCGGTGTGTATTCGACAGTTCGCGAGGCCGAAGGCCTCTCGGTCGTGATTGCCTATGACGATGCGCACCGTTTTGGTCTCACCAAACCAGTCAAATTGGGATGGATCACACTGACGGTGAACTCATCGCTTGAAGGCGTTGGATTGACAGCGGCAGTTAGCGGTGTGCTCGCTGAGCACGGCATTGCGTGCAATGTGATTGCCGGACACCACCATGATCATCTGTTGGTGCCGGTCGATGAGGTCGGTGCAGCGATCCAACTGTTGAAGACGCTTGCTGATCAGCGATAGCCATTCGTGATCGGAACCCGCCGATCTTTCCCGAAGGCTTTTTCGGTGACGCGAACGCCGGGGGGTGACTGCCGTCGTTTGTACTCGGCGATGTCGACAAGTCGCGTGATGCGAGAGACCATCTCGGGGTCATGGCCCTCATCGATGATGTCTTGCGCTGTTCGATCATGCTCGACATACAGGGAAAGAATCGGATCGAGCACCTCGTACGGCGGAAGGCTTTGGTCATCTCGTTGATCGGGACGCAACTCGGCTGACGGCGGCTTCACGATGATGTTGTGAGGAATGACTTCGTCACCGGGGCGCTCATTGACGAGTCGGCAGAGGTCGTACACCTTCAACTTGAGGAGGTCTTTGATGACGGCGTAACCGCCGACCGAATCGCCATAGATCGTGAAGTAGCCGACGGCGGCCTCGCTCTTATTTCCGGTCGTGAGCACCATCCAGCCGAATTCATTCGACAGCGCCATCAAGATTTGTCCTCGGCATCGCGATTGAACGTTCTCCCAGGTGAGCCCGGGCTGGCGTCCATCGAATGACGGATCGAGCATGTCCATATACGCAGCAAACGCCGGCTCGATCGAGATCGTTCTCATGTCAATGTCCAAGTTCTTTGCGAGAGCTTCGGCATCGCTGAGAGAGTGATCAGACGAGTAGCGCGACGGCATGGCAACTCCATGCACGTGCTCAGCACCAAGAGCATCGACCGCGATACATGCGACGAGGGTCGAATCAATTCCACCCGAAAGCCCGATGACGACATCACTGAAGCCGTTCTTGCGGCAGTAATCGCGGGTGCCGACGACGAGAGCTTCGTAGAGTTCGTCATCTCCCGACATGGAATCGACGATCTCCGCCGGGTTGGAAGCGCGTTGCGGAGGCGGTGTCGAGGAGTTGAGAGAAATGTTGGGAGTAACACGGCTATCGCGGTCCGCGATATCGATGTCGACAACAAGCAGCGATTGAGTGAAGAGAGGTGCTCGAGCAATGAGCTGACCTGAATCGTCAACGACGAATGATCCACCGTCAAAGACGAGCTCGTCTTGACCACCCACTTGGTTGACGTACCCGATAGGAACATGAAGTTCGGTGGCTCGCCGAGTGATGAGGGTTTCGCGCTGAGAGTCTTTATCGAGGTGATACGGCGATCCATTAATCGTGACGATTACTTCTGCCCCGAGATTGACGAGGTCAACATGTGGGCCGTCATCTATCCAGATGTCTTCACAAATCGACACTCCAACGGGAATACCGTGAACACCGATGAGTTCAAGTGGTTCAATTCCGGGAGTGAAATACCGCTTTTCGTCGAACACGCTGTAATTCGGCAGGCTGCGCTTCCGGTAGATGTGTTGGATCTGCCCGTTGGAACAGATCGCTGCGGCATTGCGCAAGTTCTCCTCGTTGCGGTCGACAAATCCGACGATGGCTACGCAATTGCCCGTTACCGCAGCAAAGTCGTGAAGGGCAGCGAGTTGATCATCAATGAATCGGGGTTTGAGGAGGAGATCCTCGGGCGGATAGCCAGTGATGCTGAGTTCGCTGAATGCGACGATCGAGCATTGCCGATTCTCGGCATCTTGGTACGCCGATTTGAGCTGTTCAAGGTTCGCGCTGATCGCTCCCACCGTGGGGTTGAGTTGGGCGAGCGCGAGCCGGAGGTTCACAGCGCTAAGGCTAACGATCGCCCGGGAGAACTGTCGCAACTGTGCGTGCAGTCGGCACTACAACAAGCCGGCTGCTTCCAACGCCTCGCCCACGCCGCTTACCCGAATGACCTCGATGCTGTCGATCGGCTCGGGTGACCGAAGTGGGGCGATGACACGTGTGAATCCAAGTCGGTGGGCTTCAGAAAAACGACGATCAGGTTGAGCGACTTGGCGAACCTCGCCGCCGAGACCAACCTCGCCGAAGACGGCGAGGTCGGGTGGCAGCGGACGGTCGACGATCGACGACGCAATTGCCAGGCTCAGTGCGAGATCAAGGCCGGGCTCCGCAATACGTACACCACCTACGGCTGAGGCGTACACGTCGGTGGCTGCAGTGGGCACATCACAGTGGCGAGCGAGTACAGCGAGCAACATTGCGAGACGTGACTGGTCGACCCCTTGTGCAGTTCGGCGTGCGGGCACACCGGGCGGCGCAACCGAGGTGAGTGCCTGCAATTCGACGATGAGCGGTCGTCGCCCTTCGAGTGTGGGCACAACAGCTGAGCCCGGAACTTGCGGTTTGCGATCGGCGAGCAAGAGTTGGCTCGGATCGGCGACACCAACCAGACCATCGCTCGTCATTTCGAACACACTGAGTTCATTCGTTGATCCAAACCGATGTTTCACGGCGCGAACCAGGCGAAGTGAATGATGACGGTCGCCCTCGAAGCTCAACACGGTGTCGACGAGATGCTCGAGTACTCGCGGACCGGCGAGGTCACCTTCTTTTGTGACGTGTCCGACGAGCACAAGGGGAATCGAGCGACGCTTCGCAAGGTTCACGAGAAACTGGGCGCAGGCCCGTACCTGTGCCACCGACCCGGGTGCTGACGTCACCACCGGGTCTGAAATCATTTGGATGCTGTCGACAATGATGAGCGATGGCTGAGTGCTATCGATCGCATCGGCAATTTCACCAAGACCATGTTCGGCGAGCAGCCAGACATCTGACCGAATTGCTCCGAGACGTTCGGCACGCTGCCGAACCTGTTGAACGCTCTCTTCGGCACACACGTACAGCACCGAGCCACTCCATTTATGGGCGGCTTGGAGGAGAAGCGTGCTTTTACCGATGCCGGGCTCACCGCCAAGCAACGTGACGGAGCCATCGACGAATCCACCGCTCAGCACATGATCAAGTTCTGCAATACCGGTGGCCTGCGCCGTTCCAACATCGGTCGTGGTGTCGTCGAGCGCGACTGGCGGTCGGGCGTCGACCGACGATGGGCGTGGTGCTGATGGCGACGACGTGCCGGCGGCAAGACCGGTGGAGATCACTTCTTCGATGAGCGTGTTCCACTCGCCGCAGCCCGCACATTGACCACCCCATTTGGGGTGGTGGGTGCCGCATTCGCTACAGACATGTGACGTCTTTATTTTGCTCACCCCTACAGTCTGGCCGACGGGTGTCACGACGCCGATAGGGTCTGGCGATATGGCGACACCTTTTCCACTTTTTGACGGCTCCGCACCACAGCAACAGCAGTTCCCTGAGGCACCAGAGATGGGCATCGACCCGGCGAAGCGATACACCGCGACGATGTCGGTGTCGATTGCGGGCGAGGCAGCTGGGGAGATGGTGATCGCACTCGATGCAGTGAATGCGCCGGTCACCGTGAACAACTTTGTGTTCTTGGCGCTCCACCACTACTTCGATGGCGTGATCTTCCACCGCATCATCAACGGTTTTGTGTGCCAAGGTGGCGACCCAACTGGAACAGGTCGTGGAGGCCCTGGCTACCGATTTGACGATGAGTTACCGAAGCCAGGCCAGTATCAGATCGGATCGCTGGCGATGGCAAACGCCGGCCCGAACACAAATGGAAGCCAGTTCTTCCTCATCAGTGGCCCCAGCGGTGTGCAACTTCCTCCGCTCTACAGTCTGTTCGGTCAAACGGTGAAGGGTCTCGAGTTGGTTGAGCGAATGCAGAACGTTCCCACCGCAGCGGGCGATCGTCCGAAAGATGACGTCGTCATCGAGTCGGTGACGATCAGCGTCGCTGACTGAACGAGTCGGGTCGGGTGACCACTACCCGTCGGTTATCGATTTCGCAAGCCCGCCGAGCGGCGCTTGCTGCACAGGGCTTTCATCGCGATCGTCCCCTTGGGAGAGTTGACCGCCGTCATTTGCGTCGAGCGTTCGATGACATGGGAATCATCCAGATTGATTCGGTCAACGTGTTGGTGCGAAGCCAAGAACTTCCCATCTTCGCTCGACTCGGACCACACGACCGGTCGTTGATTCCCGCAGCGACAGGCCGCGGTGAGATCTTTGAATACTGGGTGCACGAGGCAAGTCATGTGCCAGCTTCACAGCACCGGTTGCTTCGCTGGCGAATGAGCCAGCCTCACGCGTGGAAGGGTGTCAACCGAATCGGCTCCGAACGTCCTGATCTCATCACTCGGGTTCTTTCCACTATCGGTAGCGATGGCCCTATGACGGCCGGCGAGCTGTCTCCGCGGAAGACCCCTAAGGGCGAGTGGTGGGATTGGGATTCAGCCAAAGCCGCATTGGAGTTTCTGTTTTGGAAAGGGGAGGTTGCAGCTACTCGGCGAACCTCAGACTTCGCTCGGCTGTATGACCTGCCCGAACGAGTGCTTCCCGAATCTGCCCTTGAGGCCCCAACTCCAGATGAAGATGACGCTCGGCGAGAGCTCGTAGTGCAGGCGCTACGACATCTCGGTGTTGGCACCCATCACGACATTGCCGACTATCACCGTCAGCGCCTTACCGATATTCGCCCGCATGTTGCATCGCTGGTGCAGAACGGAGATGTTGTTGAAGTTTCTGTCGCCGGCTGGTCACAGTCCGCGTATGCGCTCCCCAATCTGTACATTCCGCAGACGGTCGACGCTCGAGCACTGTTGAGCCCATTTGATCCAGTTGTGTGGTTCCGCGATCGCGACGAACGACTATTTGACCTCCACTACCGAATCGAGATCTACACCCCTGTGGCGAAGCGTCGGTATGGCTACTACGTGTTGCCGTTTCTGCTCGGAGATCGCATCGTCGGCCGTTTCGATCTCAAAGCTGACCGTTCCAAACAGACGCTGTTGGTTCAGGCTTCATGGGTTGAGGCCACTGACGACACCCCGATGCGTCGACAAGAGATCGCCCGCGCCGCTACCGAAGAGTTGCAGATGATGGCTGAGTGGCTCGGGCTCGGTGAGATCGAGGTGGTCGCCCGTGGGTCACTGGCTGCGGAAATGCGAGCGGCGTCAGGCTGACGGCTGTCCTGGCTGTAATGCCCATCGAATGGTCTTGGTAATGAGATCACCCGCCGGGCGAATCGCAAGGCGCTCTGAGACCGGGAGCCATGGGATTCTGAGTTCCTTTCGAGCCCACAATGGGAGCAGAGAGGCGCCAGCCGCCGCGATAAGGCCATAGGCAGGTTTTGAAGAGGCTGGGAGCGGAGGGTCGATAAGGAGGTAGCGAGCGGCCTCTTTTGCTTCTGGAGTTGCGCGAAGCTCTGACCGAAAGTCATTGAGAAGGTCAGCGACACCCTGTTCGGTTGTTGGAACCGGGTCGGCTCCCAGACGAGCAGCAATGGAACCAGATTCGGCAACATAGCGGTCGCGATCAGCCCCTTCGAGTGGTGACTCTCCGTAACGATCGTGTGCACGAAGAAATGAGTCGACTTCGGCAACATGAACCCATGCAAGAAGGTGAGGATCATTGGCTCGATAGTCGACACCGTCGGCTGTCGTGCCCGTCACCCGATCGTGGATTGCGGTGACAGTGGCGATTGCTTGATCTGCAGCTTCTGCTGGCCCGAACGTGGTCGTTGCAAGAAAGTCGGCGGTTCGCTGTAGTCGCCCCCACGGGTCGTTCTTGTAGTCAGAATGCTGGGCAACACCGGTCATTGCGAGTGGATGCAGGCTTTGCAGTAGCAGCGCCCGAATTCCACCGATGAACATCGACGCGTCAAGGTGCACGGTGCGGATGGGGGCGTCGTCATCAAACCAACGTTCACCGGGTGCGTTGAAGAGTTCATTCGTGCGGTCTTCCGCGTTAGGCCCGACGACCCGGTCACGAATTTGGTCGGCGAGCCAGGTTCGAACCTGCTCGGCGGGTTCTTGTTGAAACTCGGTCATCGACACATGCTCTCACGGCGCATCACTAAGATCCTGATTGTGCA
Source organism: Ilumatobacteraceae bacterium (assembly GCA_022425725.1). Lineage (GTDB taxonomy): Bacteria > Actinomycetota > Acidimicrobiia > Acidimicrobiales > Ilumatobacteraceae > Casp-actino5. The sequence continues at coordinate 29,978 of JAKMEY010000065.1, read as the reverse complement.
AGACGATGATTCTGATCTCATAGGGGACACAGACTCAGAAAACCGGTGGCTTCCACCCCGCTGGATCCTATTTGCGGTCGTGTTGTTTTGGGTCGGATCGGTCGTCACCGATGTCGTGGTTCTGACGTGGGGTCGGGTCGACGATCTCGTTTTGTTGCTGGTGTTGTCATTGTTTTTCAGTCTTGCAATCGAACCGGGAACCAACTGGCTGGTGCGACGAGGGTGGCGACGCGGTCGTGCAACGCTACTCATCATTTTCGGTGTTCTCACCGCCGCCGGTGCGTTTCTTGGGGCGATGGGAACCCTCATCGGCACACAGATCGCAGACTTGTTGTCGAACCTTGAGGTCTACATTTCAGACACGGTGACGCGCATCAATAATTGGTTTGGTACCTCGATTGATGCGGCTCAAGTCATTGAACAATTCAATGATCCAAACGGTGCCGTTCAGAACTTCATTTCCGCTCAACGCGGCGATGCACTTCGACTGACCGGACGGGCCCTTAACGGGCTCTTTGCAACGTTCTCTATCGTGCTGTTCACGTTCTACTTCGTTGCTGACGGACCACGAATCCGACGTGCGATTTGCTCGAGGTTGCGTCCGGCGGCCCAACTGCGTGTGCTGTCGATCTGGGAACTCGCAATCGACAAGACCGGTGGATATCTCTATTCACGCCTGTTGCTAAGCGCAGTCTCGGCAGTGTTTCACGGCATCGTGTTTGCCTCCGCAGGAGTGAGATCACCGATTGCTCTTGCGCTGTGGGTTGGTCTTATTAGCCAATTCCTTCCCGTGATCGGCACGTATTTTGCGGCCGTTCTTCCGGTCGTGATTACCTTTTTGGATTCGCCAATTCGTGCGCTCATTGTGTTCGGCATCATCATCGTCTATCAGCAGTTTGAGAACTACGTGATTTCGCCAAAGGTGACAGCGAGAACGATGGAACTTCACCCCGCGATCGCGTTTGGGGCGGCGCTCGCTGGTCTTTCAATCCTCGGACCGAGTGGAGCATTACTGGCGCTGCCCGTTGCTGCGATGGGGCAGGCGATCGCGAGCGAAACCGGCCGACGTCATGTTGTTGTCGACAGTGATCTGCTTGGTAGCGACTCAGTTGACGATGACGTCGCAGAGACGGAATAGCGACCGAACAGCGAGTTGTCGTGAACGTGAACTACCGTCGTAGAGGTGAGTTCACCCACCTTTCTTCCTCTTGATGATGTTGTCTATGGCGAAGCGGTTCAGGTCGCTCCAGATATTCGCCGAGTAATCGCTGAGAACCCCTCGAAGTTCACCTATCGAGGCACCGGCACGTACATCATCGGCAATGGTGATGTGGTCGTGATCGACCCGGGTCCGCGCCTCGACAGCCACCGTGACGCTCTGGCGGCAGCGCTGAAGGGTGAACGGGTTCGAGCGATTCTCATCACGCACTGTCATGCCGATCATTCCCCGCTGTCGGAGTGGTTGAAAGCAGAGACTGGGGCACCAACCTTTGCCGTTGGCCCGCATGAGACTGTCGACGAACCGGAGGGCATGTTTGAAGGTGAGGAAGAACTGGCTGTTCCTCCTGACCCTTCAGAAGAAAAAGAAGAAGACGAAGTGAAGATGGAAGAGTCGACCGACGTTGATTTTGTTCCCGACGAACGAGTGACCGACGGTGAGGTCGTCGTTGATGGCAAGGGTCTGACAATGCGTGCGGTCACGACACCTGGTCACACGGCGAACCACTGTTGCTTTTCGCTTGAAGAATCATCAAGTCTTTTCACCGGTGACCACATCATGGGTTGGAGCACGACGGTTGTCTCGCCCCCAGATGGGTCGATGACGGCGTACATCGAGTCGCTGCACAAAGTTGCCGACCGCGCTGACGCCACGCTGTGGCCAACTCACGGGCCGCCTCGAACCGATGGTGCCGAGTATTCGCGGGCACTCGTCGAGCATCGACTGCAACGTGAGCAGCAGGTGTTGTCGTTCATCGACGAGCACGGGCCTTCAACTGTGCCCGAGATGGTTCGGGTGCTCTACGCCGATGTGAACCCTCACCTTCACCGGCCGGCGGCTCGCTCAGTGCTGTCACACCTCATCAAACTGGTTGACGAAGGCCAGGTGCATGTTGCTGATGGTGGAGCGATTCGTATCGCAGCTGCGTTCGCCCGCTAGGCGACTACGCCCGATCGTGGGCCATGCCTGCGAGTTGGATGACAGCGCGAGCGACGTCGCCAAACCTCGTCGTGAGTGCAGAACATCCGAGCCGAACGAGATCAGGGTCTCGATAGTCAGCGATTACCGAACACTCACGTTCAAGACGCTCAACAACATCTTTCGCATGAGGGTGGCGAACTGCGATATGAGCCCCTCGATTGCTGGAATCACGGGGCGAAATTGATTCGAGATTCAATTCGTCGCAGCATTCGTGAGCAAAGTCGGTGAGTGCTCTGCCTTTTGCCGCAATCGATGGCATTCCAGCCTCAGCACAGAGTTCAATTCCGCACCGTGCAGCCTCGAGCGCAAGTATCGAGGGCGTCCCGATCATCAAGCGGCCGATGCCCGGTTTTGGTGACCACGCTCCATCCATTGCGAATTGGTCATCTTGACCGAACCACCCTCTGATCGGCTGGTCAACCTCTTCAATCAAGTTGGAACGAACATATGAAAAGGCAGGAGATCCAGGACCACCGTTGAGGAACTTGTAGGTGCATCCGATAGCGAGATCGACCTGTGCGGCTTGGAGGTCAAGCTCGATCGCTCCCACGGCATGGGAAAGGTCCCAAATTACAAGGGCGCCCGCATCTCGGGCACAAGAGGTATGGCCAGAGAGGTCGGCCACTTCTGCCGACCGATAGTCGATGAGCGAACGAACAACGACGGCACAGTCATCAAGATCAATTTCGTCGAGTCGCTCGTTGGGCCCTGGAGAAACAACAGTGAGCCCATGTTGAGCGGCAACCGCCTCGACGGCGTAGCGATCTGTAGGAAATTCGTGCGCGTCGACAGCGATCAATGATCGGTCTGGTCGAAGTCGAACTGCGGCATGAAGTAACTGATGCAGATTCACACTCGTCGAGTCGTGCACGACGACCTCGCCATCGTCGGCACCAAGCAACGGAGCGAGTTCGTTCCCGACGATGAGGGGCAGCTCAAGCCATTTACGCCACGACCGAATGAGGCCCGAACCCCATTCTTCGTTCATCACCTCGTGAAGGCGATGAACAGTTGTCCTCGGCAACATGCCGAGCGAGTTGCCGTCGAGGTACGACAGGTCGGGATCATCAATAACAAACCTGTCGCGCCAGTGAGCAAGATGGTCACTTGAATCGAGTTCAAATGCTCTCGTGAGCAGGTGCTCAGAGTTCATTGATTAGCGGCGCGGAACATGAGAGGACAAGACACCGTTTCCCTCAAGTTGATGAAGTGTTGCGCTATCAAGGCCGAGTAGTTCGCTCAGCACAGTCTCATTGTCTTCTCCCCGGTAGCGGGGTGTGCCATGAATACCGACATCGGCACCGTCACTGAACCTCCAAGGTGCCTGCGGAATTTTGACAACGCCATCTCCACGATCAGACACCTCCACGATTGCTCCTGTCTCAGCGCACCATTCCGATTCTGCAAACTCACGAACAGTGCGCAACTGGCCAACAGCGAGATTGTGCTGCGAAAGGATTTCTTCGTAGGCAACCGCATCAGGGACGGTCTTCGCATGGTCGGCGAGCATCTGATTGATATCTGGAAGGTTCTTTCTGCGGCTCGCAATGTCGGCAAAACGCGGGTCATCGATGGCATCTTCGCGGCCGATTGCCCGCATGAAGAATTCAAACGTGCCGCCCTCTGCGGGGTGACCGCTGACGATGACCGATGAACCATCGCCAAGCTCGAGCACTTGATAGTCACCCGGCTGAAATGAGCGAATGACTCCCTCAGGAACTGGCTCATCCCACAGAGCATCATGGGTGTGCTCGTTCACGTAGAGCATCGTCTGGGCCATTGTCACTTCAACCTGCTGGCCACGACCTGTCGTATGTCGATGGTTCAACGCAGCCAGTACGGCAACCGTGAGTTCTAGGGCGGTGTAGACATCGGCGTGAGAATGGCGGTCGTTGAAGTATTGGCCGTCTCGTGCATCTCCCTGAGATTTGATGAGCCCAGTCTCTGCGCCGATCACCGGGGCATAGGCACGACGTTTTTCCCAACTTGTTCCGGTGCCGTAACCATTCGATGACGCGTAGACGAGTTCAGGTCTGATGGCGGCGAGCCGCTCGTAGTCAAGGCCAAGTCGTTTCATCACTCCTGGACGGAAGTTCTCGATGACAACATCTGCGTGTTCGACAAGACCAAGGATGATGTCGGTCGCTTCCGGCTTTGAGAGGTCAAGCGAAATGTTGTCTTTACCGGTGTTCTGCTGAGCGAAGTAACTCGAGATCGAGTTGCGTCGCGGGTAGCAAAATCGGGTGAGATCTCCTGCCGGTGGCTCGATCTTGATGACCCGTGCGCCGAGATCGGCGAGCGCTCGACCGCAATGTGGGCCGGCGAGAACACGAGAAAAGTCGAGAACGACGATGCCGTCTAATGGTGCTGCCATAGAGACATCCTGCCCGATGAGCAGGCCGTCAATGGAAGCGGATCAGCCTCTGGGCGAGATTGCGTTGTCGTTACTGATATCGCCCGCGTGTTTGCATATCGAGTATCGGCGATCAGATGCCATCTGCAGCTTCGTCAACTGCTTCATCAACGGCGGGAGCGGTGCGCTGTGCAGCGACGTTTGCGAACGCTGCTGGTGGTTCTCTCCAGGGGTCTGCGGGTTGTTGGATCGCTCTCCACACACGCTCTGGGGTGCACGGCATATCGATATGGCGAACACCGAGATGGCTGAGTGCATCGATCACCGCATTTTGGATCGCAGGGGTGCTTCCAATGGTTGACGCTTCGCCGATGCCTTTGGCACCCAGCGGGTTCAGCGGTGACGGTGTTTCGGTTGAATGCACATCAAATGACGGCATTTCCGATGCCGCAGGTAGTCCGTAGTCAGCGAAATTCGCAGTGAGCGGATTTCCGTCAGAGTCATACCTGACCTCTTCGTAGAGGGCTTGGCCAATGCCCGACGCAATTCCTCCGTGCTGTTGGCCCTCAACGATCACTGGGTTGAGAACGGTGCCACAATCGTCAACCGCAACGTGCTGAACGATCGTGACGCGCCCTGTTTCGGTGTCAACCTCGACAACTGCGACATGGGCTCCGAACGGAAATGTGGACCCCGATTGATTAAACACGTGCTCGGCAGAAAGTTGTTCACCTTGCGATTCAGACTGCTGCGCAATCTCTGACCACACCACCGTCGTTGCGGGCACTCCTGCGACGTGGAAACCCCCGGAGGCAACATCGAGTACGACATCCGCGACATCGGCTTCGAGTTGCTGGGCGGCAATCGATCGGGCGTGTTCGATGACAGCATCACGTGCCCCGACGACAGCCGACCCGCCAAGTTGGAGAGACCGTGACCCTCCTGTGCCTCCGCCTCGCGGAAGTAGGTCGGTGTCACCGTCGATGTGGGTAATGCGATCGATCGGGATGCCGGTAGCGGCCGACACGATCATCGCGTATGACGTTGCGTGCCCCTGGCCATGAGCTGCGGTACCCGCAGCAACAGTTGCTGAGCCGTCGGCATGCACACTGACCGCCGCATATTCCTCAGAACTGCCGCCAGCCGTGATCTCGACATAGCTGGCGACGCCAATGCCGAGCTGCATGCGGTCACCTCTTGCTCTGCGCTCGCGTTGTTCTTCGCGCTGCGATTCGTAGTTAGCGAGGTCGGCTGCGCGCTCAAGTGTGTGGAGGTAGCGACCAGAGTCATAGGTGTTACCGGTCGCTGAAGTGAACGGAAATACATCATCAGCAAGCAGATTTCGCCGCCGGAGTTCAATCGGGTCGATATCGAGTTCATGGGCGGCCTGGTCCATGAGCCGTTCGACCATCGAGGTTGCTTCGGGTCGACCCGCTCCGCGATAGGCGCCCACACATGTGGTGTTGGTTGTTGCGCTAATGGCATGGGCTTGAAATGCCGGCACCAAATAGGTGCCAGGGGCCATGCGTCTCGTACCGCCGACGAGTGCTGCGCCAATAGTTGGATAGGCGCCCGAATCACCGAGAATTCTGAATCGAAATCCGGTGAGCGTGCCGTCATCGTCGAAGCCAGCTTCCGCCCATTGAATCTGCCCTCTGCCGTGAGGCATGGTGAGCATGTCTTCAGAGCGTGACGGTGCCCAGAGCACCGGGCGGTTGAGATGCCGGGCGGCGGCAACCACGGCGGTGTACTCGTGGTGAAGACCGGCTTTGCCACCGAATCCTCCACCGACTGCAGGTGTACGCACTCGCACGGAATCACGATCGATTGACAACGTTGCAGCAAGTTGATCTCGAAGCATGTGCGGCATCTGCGTCGAAGCCCAGAGCGTCAACTTTTTGTTGTCATCTGTGGGTTCAGCGAGGCAGGCATCGGGTTCCATCGAGCCGACAACGACGCGTTGATTCAGATACGTGCCGCGTACGACGCGGGTTGACATTGCATCGATATCGATTGGGTCATCACTGACCTCGACAAACGCAATGTTGCCCTCATCTCCGTCAAAGAGTGTTGGAGCGTCGTCGGCAACTGCTGCCTCCATATCGGTTACCGACGGGAGGACATCGATATCGGCCCACACCAACTGGGCTGCATCGGCGGCTGCGGCACGAGTCTCGGCGACGACAAGCGCAATCGGCTCGCCGACGTACCTGACCGCATCGACTGCGATGGGATGTCGAGCAAACCTTGAGCCGATGGGCACGAAGCCGTGATGGGCATCAACTCCGAGTTCATCTCGAAGCGCTGTGCCGGTGATGATGGTGACGACGCCATCAACTTCAGATGCATCTTCGGTATGCACCTCGAGAAGTGTTCCGTGCGCAACCGGTGACGGCACGAAGATGGCATGGAGGGCCTGCTTGACGATGTGTTGAGGGAGATCTGCTGTGTAATGGCCGCTCCCCGTGAGCAGTTTCGGGTCTTCACTTCTCACTACCCGAGTGCCGAGAATCGACCCATGCAAGTTGGAGTGATCTGAGGATTCGGCCATTCAATGACCGTAGTTTGTTGGCCGTGCGCAAGCCGACTCCTCTTTACCTTGTGAGCTTTGCCATCAGTGGGTTTGCGCTCACGATGGTTGGTCCTTCGTTGTCCACGCTTCGGGAGCGAACGGGATCGTCAATTGCAGAAATTGGTTCGCTGTTCTTGGCGCTCCAACTCGGGTTCATCGTGGGTTCGGTGCTCGCAGGGCGAGTGCTCGATCGGTTGGACGGGAACCGGATGTATGCCGTTGGCTTTCTGATGATCGCTACTGCATTAATGGCGCTGCCATTCGCGACATCTCTGCGGTCGCTGTGGATTGTGATGGTGACGATTGGGCTCGCAGCCGCGATAGGAGATGTGAGTGCGAACACATTGTTGATCTGGCATCTCGGAGAACATGTCGGTCGCGCAATGAATCTCCTTCACTTCAGTTTTGGCGCCGGTGCCCTTATCGCTCCACTTGTGGTCGCGCTCGGTGTCGATGCGGCCGCTCGCCTCGGAGCCGCGGTCGCATTGGTGATGGCGGTTTGGGCATTCATCGTCCCTTCGCCGACAGCGCCCCTCGTCAGACGTGAGGAGCAATCGACTGCGTCGCGAAGGGTGCTGGTGATTGCGGCAATGTTCTTCTTTGTCTACGTCGGCGTGGAGATCGGATTCTCCGGCTGGATTCACACTTATTCTGAAGAAGTCGGTTTCAGCGGACGAGCAGCGACGTTAATCACAACAGCGTTTTGGGTGGCGTTTGCCGGCGGTCGCTTAATGTCGGCATGGATTTCAGACAAGGTTCGACCCAAAGTTGTCATGGTGTTCTCTGCAACAACGGCCGTTGTTGCCACGGTGGTTTTGGTTGCCTCGCAGGGAACAGCCCTCGGACTGTGGGTCGGCACCGTGCTCTTCGGGTTTGCGACCGCTCCCCAGTTTCCCGTGATGATGGCCTACCTCGAGCGACGTATCCAACTTTCGGGGTCTGACACGTCATGGTTCATGGCATCTGCAGGCATGGGAGGACTTGCGTTTCCCTACCTCATCGGCCAAATGATCGACATCTCAGGTACATCCACTTTTCCGTGGATGATGCTGGGTCTTGCAGTGATCGCGTTGGTGGCGTTCGCACGAGCGAACACCGTGTTGGGAGGCTGATGCTCAGTGCTGGTGGTTCGTGCTGTTCTCGACAACGCGAGCAGCAACGATGGGCAGCATCTTGGCGGCAACTGATGGAACCTGCTGGATGAGGTCACCGAAGGCGCGGCCGTCGAGATGAAGGGCCTTGACGTCGCTCTTCGCTGTGACGGTGGCGTCGCGGCGAGCGTGAGTGAGCACGGCCATTTCTCCAGCGAAGCCACCAGGTCCGATGTCGGCGATGTGCTCGCCTGCACGGGTGACTTCGAGTGTTCCGTCTACGACGACAACCATCTCGTGGGCGCCTGCTCCCTCGTTCATCAGCGCTGTGCCGGCTGAGAAGTTGAGTTCGGTCGTGATTGCTGCGACTGCATCGAGTTCACTCTCATCGAGATCTGCAAACAGCGGAACTGAAACGAGGTGGTTGTGATATGCGTGTGCCATGGGATTCTCCTTGTGGAACTCGCATTGAGCGAATTCCTCTGTAATTCGACCGGCTTAAAGTTCGGCCGATAATGCGAACGCTATCCCTTTCTCTGGAAGTCTTGAGTGTCAAATTCGACACACCTGCGCTGAGACGATTGTGTTCGGAATGGCTGTGTGAGTACTTGGTCATGGGAGACTTTTGGCGTGGCAACCCCCTCTTCATCAGATCAGTGTTTTGATCGTTATGTGATGATCGATTGGAGTGCAAACGCCTCGCCGAAGCAAGGAAAAGATTCGATCTGGGTGGCGGTTGCCGACCGCGGCGGTGAGGTCGTGTTCGTTCATAATCCTCGGACGCGAGAAGAGACGACGAGCGTGTTGTGCGAAATTCTGACAGACCGATCTGAGCGCGTTCTCGTTGGTTGCGACTTTTCGTTTGGGTACCCGGCTGGTCTTGCGAACGTGATTGCCGATGACCCTGATGCTTCCTGGCGTGACGTGTGGTCGTGGGTTGGTGCCCACATTGTTGATGAACCGAACAACCGCAACAATCGGTTTGACATCGCGGCAGATTTAAATGACCGCTGCGATCGCTCGGTAGATGTGAGGCCGTTCTGGGGTTACCCGGGGGCCTCCTCAAGCACCGGGGTGTCTCGGTATCGCCCAGATTCGTATGCGCCCTTCGATGAGTTTCGTGTTGGTGAGCATCGCGTGCGTGCCGATGGGCATCGTCCATTTAGCTCATGGCAACTTGCGTATCCGGGAAGCGTCGGCAGCCAGATGTTGATGGGTATCGCCTGGCTCGAGCGTTTACGCGTTTCGACTGAATTTGGTGAGCGGATCGTTATTTGGCCATTTGAAACAGGTATCGGTGAGACATCGCTGCGAGGTGGGCCAGGTGATGTCGTGTTCGCTGAAGTGTGGCCGAGCATGTTTGAGATTGATCGTGAATGCCATGACATCCTCGATGCTGCTCAGGTCATGACGGTCGTTCGACTTATGGGTCGAGCAGATCGTGATGGCTCGATTCACAAGTGGTCGAATCCGACGTTGTCTGCACGTGAGCGTTCGCTCGTACTCCAAGAGGAGGGTTGGACGCTTGGTGTTCTCTGATGTGGTTCCGCCGCCGACGATGAGACCACCCCTCTAAGAAATTCTGCCGCGTCCATCACACCTTGTGATCTACCGTCCGTTGCACGTTGCGGGGGTTTGTTATGCGGGTATCTCAACACGGTCGTCGGCAGAGGTCATTTCACGGTGGCCTCTTCACCCTTGCCGTGATAGGCGGTGCATTGTTCGTCCTGCTCTGGCGCGCATCAACTGAACCAGCTCTGCGGGGCTGGCTGTGGAGCGCGATGAAGGGTGACCACTCCATCACCTATGACGATTGGGCACGAATCGTCCTGGAGCTCTGTCTGCTCGGGGTCAGCGTGGGGGCGAGCTCTTCGTTGCTGTTTCGAATAGTCGCGCACAAAGTTCGTGCGTCTGAACGAACGAGCACTGTTCAAGTGCGACCGGCTGTTCGTTGTGAAGAGCTCGATCTCGGAACGCGTGTTGATCTTGTCGCACGAAGCATCGCAACGTTTCCGTGCGAACGGGTCTTTGAGCGACTTGCGATCGTGAGCGAGCCGACAACAGGTGTGGGAGTTGAGTGGAACGAGCCTCCGGTGATCGCTCTCCCTGACGGTTGGAGCGCGGTGTCGCCAACGACATGGTCGCTTGTTGAGGCCTGTGAGTTCAAAGAGGGAGACTTTCCGTATCCGTTGTTGATCAGTCTCGGCACAGATGTTGGCGGTCGTGAGTATTTCGTTGACCTCAGCGACGTCGGCGGGATCTGTTTTGTGGGCAGCGGCTCGAGTCGTGCAAGAGAGCAACTTGCGGGCGGAGGGTCTACGGCGTTGTGGAGCGAGCACCGGCAGACACAACTCGAGGGCAGGCTCAACGAGTTGGTGTCCGAAGGCTCTGAACTCTCATGTGCCGGGCTCGTCATCGATGTTGCGATCGTTGATGACGAAATGACGTGGTCGGTACAGGGACGGCCGTGGCAACTTCAACACCGACTCGAATCATCGGGTCATCACTCGATTGAGGAAACTACCGACACGCTGACGACCACCTCAGATGAGACGCAGTTAGGGAGAGTGCGTCGCCGTAACGCAGACCACGTGCCTACGTATACGTACATGGTGCGCGTGCTCGGCGAAGTCGCGGTTGAAAACGCTGAAGGAGACACCGTCACATTTGAGCGTGGACGGTCGCAAGAACTTCTTGCGTGGATGATGACTCACGATGAACGGACGACGAGATCGAGAGCGAAGTCTGCGATTTGGGAGATGACGGTGCGGGCGACAACGTTCGCAAATGTGATCTCCGATATCCGCCGAACACTGAATCAGTTCGACAATGACGACTCGGTCTCCGATTGGATTCAACGTGATGTGGGAGATGACCTCATTGTCGATAAGCGGGTGGTGAGCGATGCGTCTTTGTTGCGAACTGCTCTCGAATGCACCGACGGGAAGGCACCGGCTGACATCATCTCGTGTTTACGTTGGCCGGTGTCATTGTTGAGAGGTCTGCCGTTCCAAGGGTCGGTGTATCGATGGCCAGATCCAGAGGGGCTTACTTCAGAACTTGTCATTCTTGCAACGACGGCCGCGGCCGAACTGTCCCGGGCGTATCTCGAAATCGCCGATCTTTCAGGAGTGATGTGGGCGACCGGGCAAGGGTTACGGGTGTTGCCGGGCGACGAAGAACTCATCGCGTTACGAATGAAAGCACGCGCCGCTCAAGGTGACGTTGCGGCATTACGACAAGAGTGGGATTCCTACGAGCGTGTGCTCGCCGATGACTGGTCGAGTGGCACCCCATCGCCAATGCTGAGAAATCTGCGGCGCGAACTGCTTGACGACCGGGCGGTCTAAGACTGCGAGAGGCGTTCCGCTGCAGTGATGATGTCTCGAACCGGAACTCCGAGTGCTCGAGCAGCTGCCTGAGCGTCGTCGAACTCAACCTTCACGCGATGAGCGGCCACCTTGACTCGAATACTGTGCCCGTCAACAACCACGACATGTTCGGCACGTTGCTGCGGCCAGCGATGTACTTCTGAGGCGCGAATACCAAGTGAGCCAGTGTGCGTGATCATCGTCGACCGAACGACCTCCAACCTCGCCGGGTCACACAACGCCCGAACGGTAAACGCTGGGCGTCCCTTCTTCATGATGATCGGAGTGATCCAGGCATCAAATGCGCCAGCGGCGAGCAGTTGCTCGATGGCGTCGGCAAGTACTTCACCAGTGACATCGTCAACATTGACAGCGATTTCGACTGCAACCTCGCCGTCAGTAGTCGGTTGGGAGGCCAGGTCTCCCACGACGACCTGAACCACGTTGGGTCGATTCGGAGTATCAGCAGTGCCCGCTCCAAAACCGACTGATCGAGTGTTCATCGCAGGCATAGACGGGCCTGACTGCCCTTTTGAAAGCACTGTCATCAGAGCGACACCGGTGGGGGTCGCAAGTTCCATGGTGGTGTCGACTCCGACGGTTGAAGAGTGATGCATTGCGAGCAGACGCGACACCGCTGGCACGGGGTTAGGGAATTGCCCGTGTGCGGTCGTCACGGTTCCATGTCCGACACCGATCGCTGAATGGGAGACCTGCTCGATGCCAAGCGACTCGAGTGCTGCGCACGAGCCGACGACATCGATGATCGAATCGAGCGCGCCAACTTCGTGCAGTTCGACCTCGGCGGCGTCGACCCCATGAATTGATCCTTCGACCTCGGCGAGCGTTTGATAGACGGCTACTGCACGGTCGCGGGTGACAGCCGACAAGCCGGACGACCCGATGAGGTCGAGAATCTGTTGTGCCGGTCGGTGATGATGTGGTGTGTCGTGTTCATCGATGACGACGTTTGACCACTTCGCGCGAACCCCACAGCGTTGAACGTCTTCAAAGGTGATCGCCCAGCCATCGATACCGAGAGAGCTAATGGCATCGATAATTGCGAACTGATCAGCTCCAGCATCGACGAGCGACGCCATCGTCATGTCGCCAGCAACACCGGCCGAGCATTGGAACCATGCACCGACGGTCATTGAGGGCCTGCTTGTTTCAGGTAACGCATGAGGGCAACAGCTGCTCCGAAACCGTTGTCGATACCGACAACAGAAATCCCCGATGCACAACTGGCGTGCATCGCTAAGAGAGCAGTGACCCCATCGAGTCCTGCGCCGTAGCCAACCGATGTGGGAACTGCGATTACCGGGCAAGAAGTGAGTCCACCAATCACACTTGAAAGAGCGCCCTCCATGCCGGCGATGACGATGATGGCATCGGCCGAGGTGATGTCATCAAGGTGGGCGAGGAGCCGATGGAGGCCGGCAACTCCGACATCATGGAGTCGGTTGGCGGTGATGCCGTTCGCCGCAAGAGTGACGACGGCCTCATCAGCAACAGGGATGTCAGATGTTCCTGCGGTGACGACCAGCACCTGTGGTTGGGGCTGAACCGGGTCTGGTGGTCGAAAGAGCATGCATCCAGCGGTCACGACCGGTGGTGCATCCGCCATGTCGATCGAGCTCAGTGATGTGACTTGTTCATCGCTCACTCGGGTGATGAGCACTGGTCCATCGTTGTACTTCAGCATCTCCTGAACGATGCCGACACATTGCTCTGGTGACTTCCCGGGGCCATAGATCACCTCGGGCATCCCTTGGCGTAGCGATCGATGATGATCGACGAGAGCATCGCCAGTATCGGCGAATGGAAGGCGCCGAAGCTGTTGCACTGCAGCATCTGGAGTGATTGAACCATCAGCGATAGCAGCGATCATTTCGGCGAGGGCTGCTTCTTCCATCGTCACATCGTGCCATGTCTGGGGTCGAATCCCCCTAGCCTTGCGGTCGTGACTTCTACGAATGGTTCTCCACGCAACGACGGCTCAGCTCTGCGCGTCGCGTTCTTTGGCCCATTCGGCACCTTCACCGAGCAGGCGCTTCGCACTCAACATGATCTCTCGGACGGTGAACTTTTTCCGATGCGAACCGTTCCTGACGTGCTCGACGCAGTCTCTTCGGGTGAGGTCGATTGTGGTTTCGTACCAATCGAAAATTCGATCGAGGGCATGGTCAACTTCACACTTGACGCCCTTGCGTTCGACCATGACCTCATCGTGACGAGGGAAGCCGTCCTCGACATCCATCTGTGCCTGGCTGCGCCCGAGGGGACATCGCTTGCCGATGTCACCGATGTGATGTCGATTCCGGTCGCAACGGCGCAGTGTCACAAGTTCCTCAGAGAGCATCTTCCGAACGCGAATCTGCTTGCGGCAACATCGACAGCCGGTGCAGCAAAGTCAGTTGCTGAAGAGTCGGCAACGGGGCTTGCTGCGATCGCCCCGCGTGTCGCCGCTGATCTGTATGGGCTCAGTGTGCTCGCTGAAGACATCGAAGATGAAGAGGGAAATCAAACTCGATTTGTCGTTGTCAGTCGAGATGGAGCGTCAGCGCCTTCGGGTCATGACCGAACCGGTCTTGTCGTGTTTCAGCGAGCCGATGAGCCGGGAAGTTTGATTTCCATCCTCCAAGAGTTTGCGGCGCGCCGCATCAACTTGTCGAACCTCATTTCGCGTCCGATTCGCCAGGGCGGACTTGGCGAGTATTGCTTCATCATTCTTGCCGAAGGTCATGTTGGCGATGACCTGATGGCTGACACGATGCGGGCGCTCCACGCAAAGCAGGGTCTTGTGAAGTGGTTTGGCTCATGGCCACGAGCTGATGGGGCTGTGAGTGATGTTCGCTCTCACGCCGATGAGCGCTGGAAAAGCGCGGACGACTGGATTGTCGACATTCGCTCGCGTCTGTCGTGATTCGAGCGGTCAGTCGAAGCTCACGCTGAGTGGTGAATCAGGATGATCCATCTTTGATTCACCGGCCTCAATCGCATCAAGAAGGTGGATTGCAAGGTCAGCGACCTTGACTTCATCTTCGTCGGCACCGGCTGCCTTTGCACCGTCGTCGAGCATGATGAAGCAGAACGGGCACGCAGTAGCGATTCGCGTCGCACCGGTCGATAGCGCCTCCCGGGCTCGTTCGTCGTTCACCTTGGTGCCGATCGACTCTTCCATCCACATACGAGCACCGCCGGCTCCACAGCACATTCCCGTCGTGCCGTTTCGCGGCATCTCGACGATCTCGATGCCCTTGATTGCTCCAACCACTTTTCGCGGTGCCATGTAGACGTCGTTGTGCCGTCCGAGGTAGCACGAATCGTGGTAGGTGATGCGCTCCTCAAGCGTTGCCTGTGAGACGTCGAGGCGGCCATCAGCAATGAGTTCTTCGAGTAGTTGCGTGTGGTGCACCACCTCGTAGTTGCCGCCGAGTTGTGGGTACTCGTTCTGAAGCGTGTTGAAGCAGTGTGGGCATTGGGTGATGATCTTCTTTACGCCCATGCCGTCGAGCATTTCGATATTTGGCATCGCCAACATTTGGAAGAGGTACTCGTTGCCTGAGCGGCGAGCCGAATCGCCGGTGCACATTTCGCTCGGTCCGAGGATTGCGACGTCGATGCCAGCGCGACGGAGCAGTTTCGCCATCGACTGGGTGACTTTCTTGTTCTTGTCATCGAACGATCCGGCGCATCCGACCCAATAGAGATATTCGGCTGTGAGTGGTGAGCCAGGGTCGACAATTTCGACTCCGTCGATGTCGTTTGCCCAATCGCCGCGTTCCCCTTGGTTCATTGCCCATGGGTTTCCTTGGTTTTCCATTGCGCGGTAGGCGTTGCCCAGTTCGGCAGGGAAGTTTGACTCCATGAGCGAGAGGTAGCGGCGCATATCGAGGATCTTGTCGAGGATCTCAATGTTGACCGGGCAAATTTCGTCACAGGCCTTGCACGATGTGCATGACCAGATTTCTTCGGCGGTGATTCGTTCGAACAGGCTGTTCGCCCCGATCTTGATTTCACCGTCAACACCGATGGGAGGCGATACCTGGGGTGAACCCGTCGCCGCCATAACTTCGCCGGTCTTCAACACGATTTCGCGTGGGTCGAGCGGCTTACCGGTTGCGTGAGCGGGGCACACGCTCGTGCAACGCCCACACATGGTGCAGGCGTCAGTGTCGAGCAGTTGCTTCCACGTGAAGTCTTCAACGACCGACGCCCCAAAACTTTCGAGTTCGGTCTCCATGAGGTTTGGCATGGGCTTCATCGCGCCCTTCGGGCGATCTTTGTCACGCAGGTACATGTTGAGCGGTGATGTGAAGACGTGGCGCAACATCGTGACGGGAAGGATTGCCAAGAACACCACGAAGCTCACGACGTGGGCAATCCAGCTCCACTGATGCCAGGTGCTCACCGCCGAGGCTGACATGCCGTCGACAAGGGTGGCGAGTGGGTAACCCACGAATGAGAACTTCTCGTAATCGGGCATGCCGTCAAGGGCAATGCGGAACCCTTCGGCGATGAAGCCTGTCAGACCAATCGCAAGGAAGGTGCCGAGGATGACAGCATGCTCAGTCTTTGTCTTGATGCGGATGCGGTACGGGCGCTGGATATAGCGCCGGACAATCGCCCAGATCACTCCAACCGTGAACACGGTGCCGGCGAAGTCGCCGACGAAGGCGTACGCCTTGTAGGTAGTGCCGTGCAAAAACTTCAGACTCTCAGGCATTTGGTGATCGATTTCGAGCACGGTGGTGACGCCCATCAGCACTAAGAAGCCGAAGTAGATCATCGAGTGCATGAGACCTGCAGCAGAGTCGCGAAGGAGGGTGCGCATATATACACCGGCGCGGAAATCGGCGGCGCGGCGCTTGACGTTTTTTGTTGTGGTGCGACGTTTCGCCACCGCACCGCGCTCCCAGTTCTTCATGCGGTCCGCGAAGCGGAATGCGCCCCACACCACCATCACTGGAATCAGGGTGTAAAACGCAATCTGGAGAGGCCCGGGAATGTTGCCGAATACGGTTCGGTGGACTTCATTTTCGTTATGCCAGTGAGTGATCTGTGGCAAGACGCCCGAAAGAAGAATGAAGGCGCCCATTCCGATGCCGAGCCCAAGCGAAAGTTGGTGAGGCTTCAGCCGCTTGTCGCCGTTGGTTGTTGAATCCGTCTGCGTAGCCATGCATCCTCAACGCTAGTTCGTTTTGCGCGCGGAACTACAGGTCGTCTTGGTATTCGGCTTGGAGTATCAGTGGGTGCCGGCT
This sequence comes from Ilumatobacteraceae bacterium, assembly GCA_022425725.1. Classification (GTDB taxonomy): domain Bacteria; phylum Actinomycetota; class Acidimicrobiia; order Acidimicrobiales; family Ilumatobacteraceae; genus Casp-actino5. Next base: position 13,127 of record JAKMEY010000065.1, on the reverse strand, counting down.
TGGTGGGCGACACCCTCGATTGCGGCTGCGATGGCGTCTGGATCGCCGAGATATTCAGCAGATGTAATGTCGAGGCCATCGTGGAAGGTGTACCGGCGGGGTACCCCGGTGGGAATATTCACGTCAGCAATGTCGTCTGAGCTGACGTCCTCGAGGTACATGAGCAGCGCTCGAAGACTATTTCCGTGTGCAGTAACGAGCACGTTTTGGCCTGCGAGAAGTTGCGGCGCAATGCGGTCGAACCAGTAGGGAAGCACCCGGGCAACGACATCGCGAAGGCATTCAGCATTTGGAAGTACGTCGGCGGGTAGATGTTGGTATCGATGATCATTAACCGGGTGTTCGGGGCTTGAAGTATCAACGGCAGGTGGAGGCGTATCAAAACTTCGTCGCCAGATATGCGTCTGTTCTGCCCCGTGCTGTTCGGTGGTGGCGACTTTGTCGAGACCTTGCAGTGCCCCGTAGTGCCGCTCGTTGAGGCGCCAGTGTCGGTCGACAGGTAACCACACCTGTCCCATTGCCTCCAGAGCGAGGTGCTGCGTGACAACTGCTCTCGTGAGGAGTGAGGTATGGCTGGTGTCGAAGGTAAGCCCTTCATCTCGCATGGTGTGACCGGCTGCAGTTGCCTCGGCGAGGCCCTGCTCGGTGAGTGGAACGTCGTGCCATCCGGTGAATAGATTGAGACGGTTCCATTCGCTTTGGCCGTGGCGGAGGATGACAAGCGTTCCGGTCATAGGCCTCATCGTACGGGTTATACGCCTCACAAAATGTCCTACAGTTGGTTCATGTCGTTGCGTTGGAAGTTGTTACCAACCGCGATCTTCGCTGCGGTGGTTTTCGTGTTGGTTGCGAACGGAACGCTTGGAGCGCCGAAAGACGTCGTTGATTTTGATGCAAAGACAATTGTGCTGTCGCCCACCGATGAAGGGACGATGCGAGTCACCGAATACGTCGATATCAACTTTGGTCGAAACCAGATGCGCGGTTATTTGCGATATGTCAGAACTGATCTTGGGATCCCGTCCGAAATTTCTGCACAGTCAGACACGATGTCATCACAACTGTCGACCGAATTTGATGGGATGGATTACGTCATGCGGGTTGGCAACCCTGACGAAACGTCGAATGGTCAGCACCGATTCGTACTTTCATATGAATTGCCACTCGCGTTTATTGACGGGTGGCCCCTTAACTACTCGCTGATCGATCCTGATGAAGATCCTGTAACCGATCGGTTTCATGTGATTCTCAACGGGTTTCGTCTCAACGACTCGTTGTGCTCTGTCGGTGATTGGGGTGATATCGGTGGCTGCAAGCTCATCGATACTGCGTTCGGGCAGGAAGTCATCGTCGAACCGCTCGAAGCCAACGCCGGGTTGAACATTTCAGGTATGGCAGTGCTGACCGATCAGCGCATGGGAGAGATTTCGATTCCCTTGCCTGCCCGTGACGACCCGCCTTCGAGTGGTGTGTTGCCATTTACCGCGGCGTTAGCTGCGGTTGCGGCAGCTGCGCTTGCGGTGTTGTGGAATGTCCGTCGTGGAATGAACACCGTCGGCGCGACCGACGCTGCGGGGGCGGCGATACCAGTTGCAGGGGGCCCAACGAGTCGGGTTACCGACTCAGCGCTCTACGAAATGGCAACGGTCGAGTTTGCAGCACCAAAGGGAATTCAGCCTTGGGAGGGCAACGTCATTCTCAACGAGCATCTCGGATCTGACCTCCAGTCGACATGGGCCTCTTCGCTCATCGGTGCCGGTGTGATCAGCATCGAGAAGAACGGGCAGGCGGTTGATATCGAACTGTTGGCGAGTCGTGAAGATTTGAGCGAGTTCGATCGACGCCTTATCGACATCCTCATGCCGGGTGGAGCAACCACCCGCCGTGTGTACAAGAAGTACACCGAGAGTTTCGCGACCGCATGGAAAGAAATTCGTGAGGCGCTCATCGGAGACATCAAAGAAAAGAATTGGTGGAGGAAGCCGCTTCGGGCGTGGAACAAACGCACATCGATCATTGGCGCATGGGTCTCGGCAGCATCGTTAGTCGGGCTGCTACTCATCCTCGACTCAATAGAGATCCGTGACCCTGACGGAAACGCGTCCGAATTCGCGCCGAATGCACTCACCGACAGCGCGGTAGGCGTTGTGGTGGCGGTGGCCATCGCTGGGTTCCTACTCGGTGCAATTTCGACCAAGGGCCGCATCGCGTCGAGAACAGCCGCGGGCTCAGCGTTGTACCTACAAACCGAATCATTCCGGAGATTCCTTGCTCAAAGTGAGGGTCGCCACGTTGAAGAGGCTCATCGACTCGGTGTGCTGCGCGAATATTCGGCATGGGCAGTCGTGCTCGGAGAGGCAACTGCGTGGAAGAAGGCCGCCGACTCTCTTGACGATCTAGCGATCGCAGGCGAAGTTGATCTCACCCAGTCCTCTCTCACCTACATCACCATTCTCACGGCAGCCTCAGTTCCTCCGTCGTCGAGCGACTCAAGCGGGGGCGGCGGCGGTGGTGGAGGTAGCGGCGGTGGTGGAGGTGGCGGCGGCTCCGGAGGCTGGTGACGACCACCTGATGTGCGATCCTTCAGTTATGGAATTTGGTGTCGTCATCCCTCACAACGAAATCGGAACCGACCCCGGCGCAATTAAGGCCTTCGCGCAAGGCGCCGAAGAACTCGGGGCAGGTCACCTCATGATTTACGATCATGTGCTTGGCGCCCTACGTGATCGCCCGGGTGGGTTCAAGGGCCCCTACGACTCCGATACTGCGTTCCATGAGCCGTTTGTGCTGTACGGATTTCTTGCCGCGTGCACTGAAAATGTCGAGTTAGTGACCTCGGTGATGGTGCTACCGCAACGACAGGCTGCGTTGGCGGCAAAGCAGGCAGCCGAGGTTGCGATGCTGTCGAATAACCGGTTCCGCCTAGGGGTCGGAATCGGTTGGAACAAAGTCGAATACGACGCCCTTGGTGTTCCGTTTGGTCAAAAAGGTGCTCGTCTCGAAGAGCAGGTCGTGTTCATGAAGCGACTGTGGGAAGAGGACGCGTTTTCATTTGATGGCGAGTTTCACAGTATGGAACTTGCAAGCATTTTCCCTCGTCCATCTGCACCAATTCCGGTGAGCTTCGGTGGGTCGGCGCCCGCCGCTCTTGAGCGGTGCGCCCGACTTGGCGATGGCTGGATTCCGCTCGGTTCTCCAAATGACAAGTCGGCGGCATGTATCGACGCCATGAGGTCAACTCGTGAGCAATTGGGCCTTGATATGAGCAATTTTGCCATTCACGCTCAGGCTCAATATGCGGGCGGTGACCCAGATCGGTGGCGGTCACACGCCGAGAAATGGCAAGCACTCGGGTGTACCCATTTGTCAATCGCCACTCACAATGCGGGTGACACCAACGTTGACGGGTATCTCGCTCGTATTGCTGAGTATCGCGATGCGGTTGCGGGGATCGTTCAGCCCGTGCGCTGATAGAGACCAGCGTCAACTTCAGTTGCCTCGCCACGCTCAATCATTCGGGCGAGGTGTAACTCAGCAGTTCGTTTCTCGATCGAGTCACAAAACGACATTTCGACGTGTGGTCGGTAGACGAACCGATGCTTCACCATTTCGTCGACCGATCGGGGCTCGTCAAGAAACTCGAGCATGTTGTTATGCCGCCGATGAATGACGCCGTGGTACGCATCGAGCATTTCAACAAACCGTTCGCGACTTTCTATGACACCTTTTTGGTGGAAGGTGACATAAAAATCGGCCTCCTCCTCACGCACCTTGATGAGTGAGTTTTCGAAGTCATCGAGACTTGACCAGGTGTCGCCGTAGTAGGGACCGAAGCCGGTGAGGTCGATGTCAGAGAGGAAGAACACTCCTTCAGAGATTCGAAATCCGGAATGCCCGGCGGTATGGCCCGGAAGGTGGACAGCTTCGACGTCAACTTCGCCGAGGTTCCACACGTGGCCATCGTGAAAACCTTCGGCATCGGGGCGCGGTGCAAAGTTGAACTCCGTGATGATCGATTCGCGGAGTTCCTCTCGGTCAGGCCCGGTGAGCTGATAGGCGTCGAGCATGTGTGAAAGATCGTGCAGGACGTGTTTGTCGGCTTCATGCACGTGCACCCGTGCGTCGGTGAACAGTCCGGTGCCGGGAAGGTGATCTTCGTGGCTGTGACTGGTGATCATTGCATCGATGTGGACCGGAGCGCCGCCTTTTTCGACAACCGTCACCGACGGGTCGATAATGACCGCCTCACTCGAACCCCTGATGACGATTGAGTTGCCCGAGGGGTAACCACCGTTGGCATCTCCCACGAGAACGCTGACATGAGGGCTGAGTACCCGTTCTTGGTCTGCCCAATTCACGATTGCTGCTGGCATGTCAACTCTCCGATCCGGTAGCGAACTGTAGTGAGGCTGAATTCATGCAGTAGCGATCTCCAGTGGGTGCCGGCCCATCGGGAAAGACGTGGCCGAGGTGGGCATCACAGGTTGCGCAGCGAACCTCGACGCGGATCATTCCATGCGACCGATCCTCGATGAAGGTCACTCGACTGTCATCGATTGCTTGATAAAAGCTTGGCCACCCGCAGTGGGCATCAAATTTGGTGTCGGAAGTAAACAGGTGCGTTCCGCAGACGATGCAGTCATACCGCCCATCGTCGAACACGTTCCAGTATTCGCCAGTGAAGGGGCGTTCGGTTCCTGCATTCTGTGTGACTTCGTACTGCACTGGGGTGAGCAGCGACTTCAGGACATCGGCAGAGGGTTTCACAAAGGATTGTTCGCTCATTTCAACTCCGTTTCAGGTCAACAACTGCTCGTCCGACGGCTTTACCATCCAAAATGCCGGTGAGGACATCGTCGAGTTCGTCGAGGCCGATGTCGTGTCCGATGGTGTCGAGTCCGGCTGGCTTCAGATCTGATGCGATGCGTTGCCACACCTCGCGCCGGCGTTCGATGGGTGTTTGGACGGAGTCGATTCCGTACAGGCTGACGCCGCGCAAGATGAATGGAAGCACCGTGGTTGGCAGACCGTTTCCAGCCGTGAGACCACTGGCCGCAACGGCACCCCCGTATGCCGTTTGGGCGAGAACGTTCGCAAGCGGAACACCGCCGACACAGTCGATGGCGCCTGCCCATTGCATTCCCTGCAAAGGCTTACCGGCCTCGGCAAGCACCGATCGATCAATGATTTCACTTGCCCCGAGATCGGTAAGAAATGATGACTCGTCGGGCTTACCGGTCGATGCAACAACTTCGTATCCCAACTCCGACATCATGCTGACAGCGGTTGACCCAACCCCGCCAGTGGCCCCAGTCACCAGCACTTTTCCATCAGATGGTGTGAGTCCGTGGTCGAGTAACGCAATGACCGACAGCGCTGCGGTGTACCCGGCAGTGCCGAGCACCATTGCTTCACGAGTAGTGAGGCCGGAGGGCAGGGGAACGATCCAGTCATGTGGGGCAGTTGCAAATTGCGCGAATCCACCGTGGCGATTCACCCCGAGGTCATAGCCGTGAACGATGATTTCGGTTCCGGCAGCAATGTCTCCTGCGTCCTCGAGCAGAATGCCTGCGAGATCAACACCGGGAACCATCGGGCTGAACCGAGCAACCCTGCCCGTTGGTGTCGAGGCCAGCCCATCTTTGTAGTTGACGCTCGACCAGTGAACTTCGATCAAAGCCCCGTCATCGGCAAGGTCATCGGTCGACATTTCGACGACGCCACGGTCAACGGTGTCACCCGAAGTATCGGCTCGGAACGCTCGGAAAGTTGTCATATCACCGACCGTAGTAGCGCAGGGATGGTCGTCGTCAACGCAGACGGCTGAACGGTTGGGTCTATGTGGTTGACGAGTTCGCCGCGAGTGCCCGATCGACGAGCACCATTGGATGTTCAGTCATTACTCCCGCTGCTGACAGGTGCATTGAGCATCCAGGGTTCGCGCTTGCCACGACGTCGGGTTGCGCCCGATTGATCGACGCGAGCTTTCGCTCTCGAACCTGTTGAGACATGTCGGGCTGAAGCACTGAATATGCACCACCGGCCCCGCAGCACAATCCTTCGTCGTCGAGTTCGGTGACGAGAGACACAAATTTTCGCAGGAGGGTTCGGGTTGGGAGGTGAGCGCGTTGCACGTGCCGTAAGTGACATGGGTCTTGCACAGCGACATTCACTTCGAGCGGAGTGACGTCAGGAAGGCGGTCGAGATGCTCGGCGAGGAACTCTTGTGCGTCGAAGATTTGGTGAGACGAATGCTGTTTGAGGTGCGCACCACACCCAGCGGAATTGACGATGACCGGAATGGTCGGGTCGAGAGCGGCATCGATGTTCTCGGTAAGTCGTTCGCCGTGAGCGGCGAGTCCGGCGTGGGTATGAAGGGCTCCGCAACACCCGGCAGCATCACCGGTTGGCGTGACACCAAAGCCGGCGGCTTCAAGCACCCGCTGCGTCGCAAAGTGCACCTCGCGTTGCCAGGCATCCATGACGCAACCGGTAAACAGATACACATCGGTTCCCGATGTTTGATGCGGCCGTCGTCGGAGAGGCAGCCGGTCGGGAAGTCCGAGACGTGCCGGTACGAGTCGAAGGCGTTGTGCAACGGCGAGCAGTGATGACCCGAGACGAAGCAGTCGAGGCTTCGTCAACGGCCACAGAGCGATCGCTCGACGACGTGAACCGCGGTGCTCGGTGAGCGCGTTACGGGTCGATTCGATGAAGTGGCCATAGGGAACAACCGATGGGCAGGCCGGTTCACAACCGAGACATTGAATACAGGTGTCGAATGCCTCGGTTACTTCAGCAGTCAGCGGCGCATCATGAAGTTGGACTTGCCGCATGAGTGCAATTCGGCCTCGGGGTGAAAACGCTTCATCTCCGGTGACTCGGTAGGTCGGACAAGACGAGAGGCAGAGTCCGCACTGCACACACGTACCAAGCTGATCGGGATCGATTCCAAGGTCCATCAGAACGCGCTTCTTCCTGGGTTGAGTCGACCGGTCGGGTCAAAATTGCTTTTCATTCGCGTGGAGATCTCAATCACGCTTGGGGAAAGTGCAGGTCGAGGTTGGGGTTCGTCTCGCCACACGGTTCCGACGCCAATCGATGCGACGAATGTGCCCGAACACCCATTGAGTTCGGCCGGTTGAAGAGACCAGCGATATTGAGGAAGATCGAATGATCCGTCAACTTCAGACCATGAGCCGATCGAGGTCAATGAGTTCAGCGACGCCGCAACATCGGGGGCGTGCCCTTCGAGGAGCACCCGAGTCGATGAGCCATTCCACAACACCGCCGAAGGCCGAAGAACCTGGGATGCGATGGTGAATGGATCTGCATCATGACTTTCCACCCATTGTGACCGAGGCGGAATCGGGTTTGTCCGCAGAATGACTTCCTCGACAAGTCCGAGCGTTCCTAGCGAGCCAACGATGAGTCTCGGAAGATCGAATCCTGAAACGTTCTTCACTGTCGGTCCGCCACCGCGGACCACTTTGCCCTCTGCGCTGATGTAGGTGACTTGAAGGACCGAGGAGGTGAGCCACCCTCTCCCCGATACTTCAGGGTGGTTCTCACCGATGACCACGGAGCCGCCGACAGTGCCGCCACGTTCGGGGAGGGCGCAGCGTTGGTCCGCCCCAGCGAGGGTTGCGGTGAGTTCAGCCGTTGTTGTGCCCGCTCGAACGGTGACCGTCATCTCTGCCGGGTCATACGACACGACACCTGACGGGGCGTGAACCTCGCGGGCGTCGGAGTGAACCGCTCCGCCAACATGCCACCGCGTTCTTCCTCCGACGACGGTGACGGGGCCTTCGGCTCCAACAAGTTTGGCGAAGTCGCTCATCCCCACACTTCTTCGGGAACGTTGCGAAGCGACTGGATATCTGCACATGAGTGACCAACAGGGATCACTTTTCCGGGATTTGAGCGGCAAGCGGGATCAAACGCATGCCGGAGGCGTTCTTGGTGATCAAGATCGTCTTCAGAGAACATTTGGTGCATATACGGCTGCTTTTCGACACCGATGCCATGTTCCCCAGAGAGCACTCCTCCGGCTGCGAGCGAGGCCTCAACGATCTTTGCTCCAGCCGCGTGAACACGATCGTAGATTCCCGGTTCTTGGCCGTCGAAGAGCAGCAGCGGATGCAGGTTTCCATCACCGGCGTGGAACACGTTCACCACGGCGAGGTCGTGCTCTTCGGCAATTCGGTAGACCTCTTCGAGTGTGTCCGCGAGTTTTGATCGAGGCACGACGGTGTCATGCAGGTAGTAGTTGGGGGCGATTTGTGCAACTGCGCCGAATGCGGTCTTTCGTCCCTTCCACAACAGCATGCGTTCCTCATCAGACGCAGCTTGGCGTACGTCGGTTGCGCCGTGTTCGCGGCCGATGTCGGAGATTCGTTGTGCGTCGATATCGACCCCGTCGGGAAGTCCGTCGACTTCGGCGAGCAGAACGGCGCCGGCATCTCGGGGGTAGCCAACGTTGACGTAATTCTCCACTGCGATAGTGATTCGTTGATCCATCACTTCCATTGCGGCAGGCACGATTCCGGCGGCGATGACAGCACTCACCGTCGCAGCGGCATCACGTGGAGTGTCGAATGAAAGAAGAAGTGTGCGCACCGCTGGCGGGTTCGGGGTGATGCGCACCGCAACCTTCGTTGTGATGCCGAGCATTCCCTCTCCGCCGATAAACACGCCTCGCAGGTCATACCCGGAAGGTTCAGCATCGAGACCTCCGAGCGTGACGATTTCACCATCGGCGAGCACGACTTCGATAGCAAGGATGTGAGCGTTGGTGACGCCATAGGCCAGGCAATGCGGACCGCCAGAGTTGTTGCCGACGTTTCCGCCGATGGTGCAGACCTGTTGGCTCGACGGGTCGGGTGCGAAGTGGTAGCCGAGTGGCGTGAGGTGCTTGGTGAGATCAAGGTTGACGACCCCCGGCTCGACCCAGGCATTTCGTGAATCGGTATCGACCTCAAGAATTCGATTCATTCGTGAGAGCGAGATAATCACCGGAGCTCCGAGTGGGATTGCGCCCCCGGCTAGGCCAGTTCCGGCACCACGCGGCACCACCGACCGGCCGTGGGCTAAGGCGATGCGGACGACTCGCTGAACCTCTTCGGTTGACTCGCATAGACAGGTGGGCCCCGCGCTACCACCATCGAAGACAGAGGCATCGCGGCGAAGTAGTGCACGCTCTGCGCTGTCGGCTCGAACCCGATCTCCGAGAACTCGCTTCAGATCAGCGAGCAGAGCGTCATCGGCTGTCGTCATGGACGCCCAAATCCGGCCGCGTCGATTCCAGCGAAGGCTGCAGCTTCATCGTTGTCGGAAGTGTCACCAGATACGCCAACGGCACCGATGACAACTCCGTTGTCGGTGATGAGCACTCCTCCGGCAACTGGCACCAGTGGCCCTTGTAGGGAACCTGCGACGCCGTTGATGAAGTGTGGTCTCTCGATTGCCATTTCACCGAGACGCTTTGAGTTCACCCCTAATTGCAATGCGCCATTCGCTTTGCCGAGCGCAACATCAAACCGGCCGGGAGGGGAGCCATCAGAACGCTCGTAAGCGACCGGCGCCCCTCCGACATCGATCACGAGCACGACAAGGGGGTTCATGCCGTTGTCGGTGCCGTGTTGAAGAGCCGACGCAATGATGGTTTGGGCGGCGGTGCGGGTGATCGATGGCTGATAGGTGGTCATGGTGTTGCCTTTACTTCGAGTCGTCGGGCATGAAGGATGGGTTCGGTGTAACCGGAGGGCTGTTCGGTTCCTGAAAGGACGAGATCGAGCGCAGCTCGAAACGCTGTCGAGTCAGGGGTCAGTGGCGTGTAGGACTCATCCTCTTGGTTTTGCGTATTTACCACCGACGACATTTTGACAAAGGTTTCCCTCACGCGAGATTCGTCGACAATGCCGTGGGTAAGCCAGTTCGCCATGTGCTGTGACGATATACGGCAGGTCGCTCGGTCTTCCATGAGGCCGACGTCATTGATGTCGGGAACCTTCGAGCAGCCGACCCCCTGGTCAACCCATCGAACGACATACCCAAGAATTCCTTGGGCGTTGTTATCGAGTTCAGCCTGAATTTCGTCATCTGTCCATGAGGGGTCGTTTTCAACCGGGATCGAGAGCAGCTCTTCGAGCCGCGAATGACCGCGGGTCGGGTCATTCGCAATGCGGTTCTGCTGTTCGGCGACATCAACTCGGTGGTAGTGAATTGCGTGCAACGTTGCGGCGGTTGGTGATGGCACCCACGCGCATGATGCACCTGCCAATGGGTGATTGATCTTCGTCTCGAGCATGTCGGCCATGAGATCTGGTGCGGCCCACATGCCTTTACCGATTTGAGCGCTGCCGACCAGACCACAGGTAATTCCAACATCGACGTTGTTGTCTTCATACGCCGATATCCATTGCTGGGCTTTCATGTCGGCTTTTCGAATCATCGGGCCGGCAAGCATTGATGTGTGTATTTCGTCGCCGGTTCGGTCGAGGAATCCGGTGTTGATGAATGCGATTCGCGATGCCGCAACCCGGATGCACTCTGCGAGGTTGAGAGTGGTCCGACGTTCCTCGTCCATGATGCCGATTTTGACGGTGTTGGGGGCGAGACCGAGAAGTTGCTCGACACGACAGAACAGGTCGCAGGCAAATTCAACTTCGGCGGGGCCATGCATTTTGGGTTTCACGATGTAAATCGACGATGGCGCAGATCCGTCGGTGGGGAGTGCTGCAGCAATCGTAAAGAGCGCATCGAGGATGCCTTCGGGTATGTCGTTGTGAGCCGAGTCTTGGACAGCGGGCGTTGTCATGAGGTGGCCGACATTGCGCACGAGCATGAGAGATGTTCCCGAAAGGCTGGTGGTTCCCTCGGGTGATGTGAGTTGCAGGTCATCGGCCATTCGGCGCGTAAAGGTTGAGCCGTCTTTTGTGACGTCTTCGGTGAGAGTCGAGCGTTGAAGGCCAAGCCAATTCCGATAGGCAAGCGCCTTATCTTCTGCATCAACGCATGCGACGGAGTCTTCGCAATCCATGATGACGGTGATCGCCGATTCGAGTCGAACATCGGCGATGCCCGCTGAGTCGGTTGCTCCGACGGAATGCTCTCGGTCGATGACGATGTGTACGTGCAGGTTGTTGTGGGCTACCACGATGCCTGAAGGCGCTTCGGCGCTGCCGGTCCAGCCGACAACAGGGGCGGCTGCGTTGATTTCGTGCCCATCTTTGTCGGTGACGATGAGGGTGTTGCCCTCAATGCGGTACGCGAGCGAGCCGAGGTGGCTGCCTGATTCGAGCGGTACGCAGTCGTCGAGCAGCTGGCGTGCGTAGGCGATGACGCGGGCCCCTCGTTCTTCGTTGTAGGGGCCAGCAGGCGGTGAATCGCCAAGAACGTCAGTGCCGTACAGGGCGTCGTAGAGAGAACCCCAACGCGCATTGACTGCATTGATTGCGTAACGAGCGTTGGTGACGGGCACGACGAGTTGCGGGCCGGCGATTGAGGCGACCTCTGGGTCGACTCCGTCAGTGCTGACGGTGAACGAAGGGCCCTGAGGCATGAGGTATCCAATTGATTCCAGGAATGCTCGGTAGGCCTCTGGTGTTCCTTGGCCGTGGTCACGATGCCATGCATCGATGAGGCTTTGGAGGCGTTGGCGTTCTTCTAATAGTTCGCGGTTGCGCTCTAAGAATTCGTCGACGAGGGTCTGGAGTGCAGCCCAGAACTCGTCGGTGCCAATGCTCAGGTCGGGAAGTAGTTCTTGTTCCGCGAACGTGATGAGTGCGTCGCCGACGTGAAGTTGGGCTCGTTGTGCCATGTTGATCAACTCTTCCCGAACCCGTCTAAACGACCACCGGCATCACCCATTGGGTACATCGTGGCGAATTCGAATGAGAGGCCTTCGGTAATTCCAACCTGCTGCTGATTGAGGTAAAGGTCTTTGTATGCGGCGAGCGACTCCGGGCTGTTCTCGGCAATTTCGGTGGCGAGTTCAGTCACGGTGGCGTCAAGGTCGCTGAGCGGAACACAATGAGATGCAAGCCCGAACTCATAGGCCTCGCGTCCGGTGAATGAACGCGCGGTATATGACAATTCTCGGGCTCTGACCGGGCCGACAGCGCGCATGAGACGAGCACTCATTCCCCAGGTGGGCCTGAGTCCCCATTTGGCGTGAGTGTCACCTAGCTTCGCCTCTTCGGCGACCACCAGAAGGTCGCATGCGAGAGCGAGTTCAAGGGCTCCGGTGAAGCAGAATCCGTTGACGCGGGCGATCGTCACTTTCGGCATGTGAGAGAGCGCATCACATGCCCGACGTGCAGGTGTATTAAGAGCACCGGAGACATCCCCGTCTTCAGGTGGCTCTTCGGCAAGTGCTTTGAGGTCGACGCCTGCAGAGAATGCTCGGCCTTCACCGGTGAGGATTACGACGCGGACGTCGGGGTCGGCGGCGGCCGCGTCAAGCGCATCAGCAAGATCGTTCAACAGCGCCGGCGTGAGAGCGTTTAAGGCTTCTTGCCGATCGAGAGTGATGGTTGTGATCGCGTTGGAATTCGTGACATTGATGCCCATGACATAAGGGTGTCATGCGCGTGGGGGGAGCCCGAAGTCAGGATCGGCTGAACCAGCGCCGTTTTGCGGGAGCGGGGTTGAGGTGGCACTGGCAACGCTCGTCTGCACTGAGGTGGCCGAGCACTTGTTCGACGTGCAGTCCGCAGCCCGCCCATGAGGCTTTTCTGCATGTTTTACAGGTCACTGGGCGGCACATGGTGAAGACAATAACAAATGTCCGGACATTTCATCAAATGTCAATCTCAAACATCCCACCAGATCGCAGCGAGTGACCGTGGTTGAGGTTGGCGCCGTTGAAGGAATTCACGAACGTCCGCATCTCGGTCGGGTGTGAGACACAGGCGAATACGCATGTGCTCAACATCGAGGTCAGTGACCTCTCGGGGTGGCTCTTTGGTTTCGAATTCCTCGAGGTGCGCTGACACCACTGTTGATTGCACCACCGCCAACGCGTCACGAGCGGTTGGAGTAACCGGTCGGTCGAGATCCCAAAATCGTTTCCATGCATCGCTGAGGTGGCTCAGAGGGTGTCGGGTTGGAAGCTCCAACACCAC
>JAKMEY010000074.1 GCA_022425725.1 Ilumatobacteraceae bacterium | reverse complement strand
CGAACCGGAATGATGTCGGCCCGTTTTGCAACACCGGAGGTAGTTCCAGCGATCGTGCCGGCAACATGTGTGCCGTGGCCGTTGCAGTCGTCGGTATTGGTGTCGTATGTGATCGAGGGCAGCCAATTCCACCCGGCGTTGTAGTAGCGGCGACCGCTTTTGAGACGATCACCGAATTCCTCGTGAGGAGAAACCCCGGTGTCGATGACGTACGCCGCAACACTTTCCCCATCAGCGTCATAGGTATATGTCTGGTCGAGAGGGAGTGCCGTTTGATCGAGGCGGTCGAGCCCCCATAGGCCCTCAGATAGATCAGATTGCACCGCTGTTGGAACCACATCACCTGCGTTGTCGAGCGTGATGATGGCGTCGTTTTCAATCGAAAGAACACCGGGTAGCGACTTGATCGATTTGGCATCGGCATCGCTTAGCTCGACGGCATAGCCGTCAAACGCCTGTTCATATGTGGCGATGACGGCATCGCCGAGGGCAGAGACGATGGCTGCACGAGTCATTGTGTTGGCTGACCGGTCGACCGTGATGATGTAGCGACCTGGGATAGGTCCGGGCTCAGGCGACGCCCCGACATCTTGACCGTTTTCTCGGGTACGCCCCACCGAAACCGTCGAATCTTGCTCGATGGTGTCGATCGCAGCGTGTGCACCCAGTGCTGAAACCTGCTCATCAGACACCCAAGCGACAACGGTGTTGAAATCAGATATTGAATTGACGACTGACGCACCAGCGCCACGGAGTGCCGCTTCGAGATTGTTCATACTCGTGCGGGTGGGATCGATCGAAATGAGGTACTTGAAGAGCGGTTGTCCCCCAGAAAACGTTGGAAGGATGATCTCGGCCTCGCTCTGAGAAGTCGAAGTATCAGAAGCACCCACATTTCCTGGCGCCAAAGTGAACGACGTGGCGACTGCGACTGAAACAGCAGTGATCAATCGCGCCATGGGTGCGACACGGCGCGTCATGCGAAAATCCCGATGTTGAGCGGGTACTGTCACGTGCTCTCCTCACTTGTGAACGTACGCAATCTTGTTATCGAAATCAAGGCGCGAATTGTTACACAGGTCGCATTCCTCATGTTGGCGAATTTTGTGTGTAGCTGTGATCGTGCTCTGACAGCGATTCACCACAACCGTTCTGCTGAGATGAAGATGGCGTACGAAACTGGTCGAAAGTAGGAAAGATGACAGAAGAACCGGGTGATCTCAGCGGTCTCCGTCGCTGGGGCATCGTCGCTGCAGCGTTTCTGTCATGTTTCACCTGTTTTGGGGTTGGATACTCGTTCGGAGCGTTCTTTGACTCGATGTCTGAGGAGTTCAACTCAGGCAAGGGCTTGACCGCCCTCATGTTCTCGTTGACAACCTGCTTCTACTTCCTGGGAGGCCTGATCACGGGAAGGCTTGCCGACCGTTTCGGTCCTCGGCGCGTGGTGTTCGTCGGAGCGATCAGCATGGGAATTGGTCTCTACCTCACGTCTCTCGTGCAAGCGATCTGGGTTGGATTCATCACCTATGGCGTTGGAGTCGGCACGGCAACGGCATGCGGATACGTACCAATGGTTGCGACGGTTGGAGGATGGTTCAACAAACGCCGAACATTGGCACTCGGAATTGCGGTGTCGGGCATCGGTGCCGGAACACTTGTCTGCGCCCCGCTTGCGGCATCACTTATCGATCAGTACGGATGGAGAACGACGTACATGATTTTTGCAGTTGGAGGTACGGCAACTCTGCTCATTGCATCGGTCGGAGCGGTGACGCCCCCGCTTGTTGGTGATGGGGGCGTGGTTCAACTTCGGACCCTGGTACGAGACCGACGGTTTATCACCTTGTATTCGGCATCGCTCATTACAACGATGGCGCTGTTTGTCCCGTTTGTTTTCATCAAGACATATGCAACTGATCGTGGAGTGCCATCGGCAAGAGCCGCTGCGCTTATTGGTCTCATCGGTGCCTCGTCAATCGTTGGCCGGCTCGGATTGGGCGCGCTCGGAGCCAAGGTCGGACCGATACGTCTCATGCAGGCAGCGTTTGGCGTGATGGCGAGTTCGTACGCCATTTGGCTCGCCGCCGATGGCCGCTACGGAGTACTGGTCTTGTTCGCAGTTGTTCTCGGCGTCGGCTACGGAGGGTTCATTGCATTGTCACCAGCAGCGGTAGCGGTGATGTTTGGAACGAACGGCATGGCGACCATTCTCGGTGCGACCTACACAGGAGCCGGAATTGGTGGGCTCATCGGGCCGCCGCTTGCAGGGGCGATTATCGACAGGTCTGGATTCAATGCCGGAATCACCTACGCCCTGATCACCGCCGGGGTGTCGACAGTCGTGCTCTACACGTTGCCAGTTGCACGAGCAGCTCAGACGTAGGTCGCCCTCAGAGACGTCCGGCCGCCTCGGCCGCTTGAGATGCACGGGTGAGTTGTTGCTCAACGATGTCGAGGCCAGCAGACCAGAATCCAGGGTCGGTGAGATCGCAGTCGACAAGAGCGGTGAGATCCTCAGGTTTCATTGAGCCGCCGGCTCGAAGCATGTCGAGATAGTTCGGCACGAATGCGTCACCTTGCGCCTCAAATTTCGCGTACACACTCAATGCGAGAAGTTGGCCGTAGGCGTATGCGTAGACATAACCCGGAGTGGCGATGAAATGAGGGATGTAACTCCACCAGTTTCGGTAGCCCTCGGTGATCTCAACAGAATCGCCGAGCATCGCCCGTTGAGATGATTCCCATAGATCACCAAAACGCTCCACAGAGATCTCTCCAACCTCTCGCCGCTCGGTGTGGCAGGCATCTTCAAACCGATTCATCGCTACCTGACGGAACACAGTTGCGATCGAGTCTTCAAGCGTTGCTGCAAGAAGTGCGAACCGTTCGCCCGGGTCTTCAAGCATTGAGAGCAGCCGGTTGTTCGTGACGGTCTCGCCGAACACAGATGCTGTTTCAGCAAGTGTGAGCGGCGTCGACTGATGAAAAATTCCTTGTTCGCGAGCGAGGAAGCCGTGAACACCGTGACCGAGTTCATGGGCAAGTGTCGCAACGTCGCGCGGAGTAGATGTCCAATTGAGCAACACGTACGGGTGATGGGAAGGGACTGCATACGCACAGAACGCGCCCCCTCGTTTACCGGGGCGAACCGGAGCATCAATCCACCGCTCGTCGATAAACCGCCCGACAATCCCAGCGAGCTCGGGCGAGAAACTCGCGTAGGCCTCACGCACGACTGCGCTGCCTTCCTCCCAGCCGATCGAGGTATCACTCGTCGCGACAGAGGCCATTCGGTCAAAGTCACGCAACCGATCAACACCGAGAACCTGGGCTTTGAGGGCGTACCACTTTTGAGGAATGTCGTACCGGGCAACCACGGCATCAATAAGTGCTTGCACGCTTTCATCGCTTGCTTCGTTCGCCATATTGCGACTGGTGATCCACGTCGGGTAGCTCCGCAAACGATCATCAACCGATTTATCGAGTAGCAACGTGTTGTAAATGAATGCCCGAGTTCGGAGTCCGGGTTCGAGCGCAGATGAAATCGCGTGAGCGGCCTGCTCGCGCGAAGAGGTATCAGGGGCGTGAAGGTTGGCGAGCGCTGACATCAGGCTCACCTTGCCGCCGAGAGGCTCCGGTAGATCAACTTCGATTGCTGATGTGTGCTCTTCGAAGAGTCGGACCCATGCGCTTGCACCGGTCAACGAGGTCTCGGACAGCACCGTTTCTTCTGGTTCAGAAAGCTGGTGAGGTTGATAGCGACGCATGTTCTCAAGGTGGTGTCGGCAGAAGTCAAAACGATCACCGAGGAGAAGTTCGCGTGAGCGTTCGCTGGAAACCTCCGCCCACTCGAGATCGATGAACAGCAATTTTGTGCTGACGGAATTTGCTTGTTCGTTGATGAACTGCATTTCGGCGGCGATTTCAGGGTCGGCAGTATTTTCTGAAAACTTCAGCGTCGTAAAGTGCCCCGCCCGGCTGAGAAGTTCAGACGTCTCCGACAGCACACTTATCATGTCGAAGAGCTCATCGGATGAGATATGAGCGATGGTTCCCTTGTAGTGCTGAAGGCCATCAGCGAGGACTTGGGCACGTTCAACCAGCTCGCGAGGCGACGACGCATCAACGTCTGAGAGCAAACCTGAAAGATCCCAGGAAACATCAGCGGCGGTGAGATCGGTATCGGAAGATGACATGTCTCCAGTCTGGCCGCAAACTCTCCATTACTGCTATGCCTGCATCGAACACCGTGACACCGCCCCCAGCCTGAGCATCACTCGAGGTCTGCTCGCACCGCCAACTGTTTAATCGGCTGAGTTATGCGCTAGACATCGACATGCCATGAAACCCCTTGTCGAAGAGCGCCCCCCGCATCAAGAACGACAGCTCCGCAACGGAGAGTTGCTGGCGATGTTGTCGCTCATCATGGCGTTGATGGCGATGGCTATCGATCTCATGCTGTCTGCGTTCGATGAGATGAGAGCAACATTTGGTCTCGACCCCACATCGAATGATGTCGCAGGAGTGGTCACCGTCTTTTTCATGGGGTTTGCAGTCGCTCAATTTGTGTATGGGCCGTTGACAGATCGATTTGGTCGCAAACGAATTCTTGCGGTGAGTATTGCGATTTACGTAGTGGGAGCGGTCGCGTCGGCGCTGGCACCGAGTCTTGGTTTGTTGCTCGCTGCGCGTTTCGTGTGGGGCATCGGGGCGGCAGGGTCGAGGGTGGTTGCAACTGCAGTTGTTCGTGACCTGTTCGAGGGTGTCGAAATGGCGAAGGCGATGTCACAGATCATGGCCGTGTTCATAATGGTTCCCGTCATTGCCCCAGCGCTCGGCGCCGGAATCGTTGCCTTTCTGCCCTGGCAGTCAGTGTTCTGGGCATGCGCACTCTGGTCGGTTGCGCTGTGGTTGTGGTCGCGTCGACTGCCGGAAACGTTGCCCGTTGACCAACGGCGACAACTCGATCGAGCAGATATCGCTGACAGCTATCGAACGTTTTTCGCAACCCGACCAACGCTGTGGTACTCGATCTCGTCAATCTTCATGCAGAGCGTGTTCACGATGTACCTCGCATCATCGGAACTCATCGTCAGCGAGATTTTTGGACATCGATCATGGTTCCCGTTTGTTTTTGGTGTGACTGCCATCGGCTTTGGAGTTGCCTCGCTCGTGAACGGCAAGGCGGTCGTGCGTTTTGGCGTGCGAACTGTCCTCAACCGGATGCTGATGGTACTCAACCTATGTGCAGCACTTCTCGTCATTATCGCGATCTCGGGAAGTGGTCAGCCATCGTTCTGGGTGTTTATGCCGGCGTTAGGGCTCATGCTGTCGGCGTTCATGTTCATCATGCCGAACATGAACGCAGAAGTAATGCAACCACTGCCTCATATTGCCGGGACAGTTTCTGCGCTGTCGGGCGGATTTCGGATGCTGGGTGGCTCTATCCTCGGCGGCCTCGTCGCAACCCGCATCGACGTTTCGGTCACGCCGTTCGCAGTTGCTGCGCTCGTGTTCGCATTGTTCTCGTGGGCATCCGCCTACGTCGCTCAAGTGGAATAGCGCACTTCGCAGTATCGGCAGTGTGAGCGAATCCGAGTCCACTTGTAGCAACGTGGGGTGGGTACTCAGCAGAAGCGATACCGTACGGCGTGTGGACGTACGAATTGGTGTAACGCAAACTGCGAGAGAATTGGCATTTGAGGTTGACGACGATCAACGCGACGACCTCCATGGCCGAGTTGATGCCGCCCTCGGTGGGGCCACCGATGTGTTGTGGGTGACCGATCGGAAGGGCCGTGAAGTCGCGATACCCGCAGCGAAGATTGCATACGTCGAACTCGGTACGTCGGAAGAACGCCGTATCGGTTTCGGTGGCTGACGTTTCTCAGACTTTCGACCCGCAATCACGGCGGGTCGCAGTGCGGCCTACCGCCGCTGGTCTTCGTGCGGTGAGGTCGGGCGATCCGTGGCTATTCGATGGCTCGATCGCATCCGCTGACCCCACCGATCTTCCAGCAGGAAGTGTTGCCGTCATTTTCGACGACCGACGTGTAGTTGGGGTTGGTCTCTGGGACCCTGAGTCACCAATTCGAGTCAAGATGCTGCATTCGGGTGGACCGCTCGCGATCGAACCTCGTGTGTGGGTTGATCGGCTCACCGCTGCGCTGGATCGTCGGCACGGGCTTGTCGATGACCCATTGACGACCGCATGGAGGTGGGTACATGGGGAGAACGACGACCTGCCAGGGCTGGTGCTCGATCGTTATGACGGCACTCTCGTCATCAAGTTGTATAGCGGCGCTTGGTACCCGCATCTCGGTGACGTCATTGAGGCCGCACAAGAGGTAATGCCGAGCGAAAGAATTGTGCTTCGCTGCGCCCGTCGAGTGTCGCCTCCGGCCGGTGCTCCGGGTGACGGGGATGTGCTTGTTGGTTCGCAGTTTGATGGATCCCTGACATACCTCGAACGTGGCCTCACGATGAGTGCTGACGTTCGCCGGGGCAACAAAACAGGAGCCTTCCTCGACCAGCGTGACAACCGCATGCTGGTCGGAGCCGCATGCGATGGTGCGCGGGTGCTCGACGTCTTCACCGCGACAGGAGGGTTCGCCCTCGCAGCGGCGGCAGGCGGCGCTCGGAGTGTTCACCTCGTCGATATCTCTCAGCCCGCCATCGATGTAGCGAAGGTGAACATCGAACAAAACCGAAATATCGCTGCCGTTCGAAGATGCGAGATTACTGCGCAGCAAGGAGATGCATTCGACGTCATGGAGTCGCTCGCCGCCTCGGGAGAGCAATTTGATGTCGTCATTATTGACCCACCGTCGTTTGCTCAGAACGAGAAATCAATTCCGAAGGCGCTGTCGTCATACCGTCGCCTCGCCCGAGCCGGGCTGCGGCTCACCGTTGACGGCGGTCTGCTCGTTCAGGCCTCCTGCTCGAGCAGAATCACGATTGATGACCTTGGGCGCGAAATGCGAACTGCATCTCGCGAAGTTGGCCGACCGTTCACGGAGTCACGCAGGACTGGCCACGCAATTGATCATCCGATCGGCTTTTCTCGAGGGGCTTACCTCAAGGCGCTGTACGCCGCCGTTGCGGCTTCGGTCTGAGGCACAAAGAACCGTTCGATGATCGGCACGAAGGTGTCGAGAGGTGCTGACGTGTAGTCAGGGTCAAACGCGGTTTGGTCGTACTTGTGACAGAACTCTTCGGTGTATTCGAAGTATGGAGAGTCTCGGTAGTTCTCTCGTGTGTTCGGGTCAGCACCGATGTGGTGCCAAAAGTAGTAACCCTGGAAAATTCCGTGGTGCTCAACCATCCAGTGATTGGCTTCTGATACGTACTGCTTGATGATTCCTGCCGCAATCGACGGATGATTCATCGGCGCAAGCGTGTCGCCAATGTCATGTAGCAGGGCGCACAACACATATTCATCATCGCGGCCGTCCTCGGCTGCACGAGTGGCGGTTTGGAGCGAGTGCTCGAGCCGTGAAACCGGGAAACCGCCGTCGTCGCGTTCGAGAATTCGGAGCTGTTCAATAATGTTGGCGGCGGCGAGAGCCTGAGTGACCGGGAAATCATTCTGAATGATCTTCCAGTCGGCCTCGGTCGATTCTTCGAAACTACGGAAAGAAGCCTTTGCGTTCATGACAGTACCGTAGCCATTTCTGACGGGTATGACGGACTCGGTGGTGTTCTTTGGTGCAGACTTTGGGGGATGTCGTCGCTAACGGACTTCGCAAAAGCGAACACTTCGCTCGACCGTGTCAAGATCGCTCATCTAAATCGTCTTGTCTCCGAATGGGGAATGCTGGCTGATTTCTGTTTCGCAGACTTATTGCTATACCTGCGGAGCAACGACGGTGTGTGGATGACCGTAGGTCAAGTTCGCCCGGCAACCGGCCAAACGATCTTCACTACCGACTATGTCGGTGTACCTGCTAACGAGTCGGAGAACATCGTTCTCTCGGAATGTTTCGAATCTGGTGAGGTGATCGACGGCGAGGTCCTCGTCGAGGGCCTCGCCGACGAATCGCGAATGATGGCGATCCCGGTCCGACATGAGGGCGAAATTGTTGCGGTGATGACAAAAGAGTGGATCGAACAAACCGGACGCCGCCCCGGGGAACTCGAACGCGTATACACGCAGATTTCTGAGCATTTCATTCGCATGGTGTCGTCGGGAGAGTTCCCGACGAGTTCACGCGTCGGCGACTCATCGTCGGCACCGCGCGTTGGCGACGGTGTGATGCACCTTGACCGTGACGGTTGCATTGGCTTTGCGTCTCCGAATGCGACCTCGGCGCTTCACCGCGTCGGGATTCAGTCGACCCCGGTTGGTGTTCGTCTAGCCGAATTGGGTTTCCACGATGGGCCGGTCCGTCAGGCGTTTGAGCGCGGAGTGCCGGTTATCGAAGAGTTTGAGCAAGGGGCCGAAGCCACGTTGTTATGTCGATGTGTCCCGTTTGTTGAGGGTGGTGAGGTCGTAGGCGGGGTGCTGTTGGTTCGCGATGTCACCGAATTGCGTCGTCGTGACCGTCTGATCCTGTCAAAAGATGCCACCATTCGTGAGATTCACCATCGGGTGAAAAACAATCTTCAAACGATTTCATCTTTATTGCGACTACAGGCCCGGCGGCTCACCCACCCTGAAGCGGTGGCTGCTGTTGGTGAATCGGTTCGCCGTATTCGGACGATCGCTCTCGTACATGAGGCGCTATCGCGCGAACCTGGCGACGACGTGACCTTCCTTGAAATCGTCCGGCCGTTGGTTCGGTTGGCAGAAGAAGGCTTGCAGTCATCTGATCGACCAGTGCGGTTTTCGGTCATCGGTGACGGCGGGCGAATTCCTGCTCGGATCGCAACACCGTTGTCGGTAGTGCTGACTGAACTTCTGCAAAACGCAGTTGAACACGGCTTTGGCTATGGCGACTCTGACGGCGACGTTGTCGTCTCGCTTGCCCACGAAGGTGATTTGCACATTCGTGTGACCGATAACGGACGCGGCGTGATGCACGGGTTTGATCTTGACCAGGCGACTGGCCTCGGATTGTCGATTGTTCGCACTCTCGTGACGACCGAGCTCGCAGGGACGATCTCGATTGACCCAGCATCGGACGATGATCTCACCCTTGCCGGATTGTCTGCGGGTAACGGATCTCGCGGGACCGTGGTCTCACTGTCCGTGCCGGTTGTCGACGACGCCAACGATTAGCCCGCGTCTGGCAGAATCTCTCCCGTGCAAAATTGGATGGCTGCTGGACTCATTGTTGTCGGGACGTGGCTACTGACGCGCGTCAACGGCTTGCTTGTGAAATGGTTCGTCCGACATCTCGCAAATCGAGCCCTTAGTGCGGGAAGTGGCCCGTGGAGAGTCCGCTCGGCACGATTGAAAGAGGGTTCAACCACCATCAGAGAGCAGCGACGTCGACAGCGAGTCGACGCAGCATCGAAAATGGTGAATCATCTCGTGTCACTGGTGATGTGGATTATTTCGCTCATCGTCGTGTTCCATGTCATTGACGTGGACGCAGCGTTCTATCTGTCAAGTGCGGGTTTTCTTGGCGCTGCAGTTGCGATTGGTGGGCAGCACAAAGTGAATGACTACCTCACTGGACTTCTCGTGCTCTTAGAGGATCGATACGGAGTTGGAGACACGATCGAATGGGAGTCTCCAGTAGGTACTGAACTTTCGGGTCTCGTCGAATATGTGGGCGTTTTCACTACGCGAGTGCGAGATGCGAAGGGATCGGTTCACGTGCCGAATTCTCAATTCAACATGTTGAGAAATATGTCGCAAGAACCAGTAGTGACGACACTTCGTATCCGGGTGGACGACACGCCGCCGATGCACCGAGTTGAAACGACGTTAAAGGATCTTGCTGGCTCCGCCGGATTGACCGAAGTGCTCTTTATTGACGACATTGCTTCGTACCGAGAGGTGACCGGAGAGATCTCCATCGATGTGGCGACGTCTCGCCCGCTAGAGCCAAAGGAGATCGATCGTCTCGTTCGTTGCGCCGAGCGGGTACTGCAAGAAGAGTAGGTGCTGTGGTGCTGTTCTAGATTGAGAGACGGGTAGCCCGAGTCTCAGCAGCTCTTACACGACGAATTGCTCGCCGTTCTTCTTCTGAATGGCCTCCCCAAACACCGGAGTCTTGGTTGGTCTCGAGAGCAAAATCGAGACATGCGTTGCTCACCGTGCAACTTGTACAGAGACGTTTCGCCTCCTCGATCGCAACAATCGCACTGCCGGTCGTTCCGATGGGGAAGAACAACTCCGGATCAGTGTTTCGGCAGAGTGCATCATCACGCCACTCGTCTTCTGCCGTTGATCGCACATCGAGATGTCCGGTAGTTGTCACATTAACTCCTCAAGGTTGGAGGGTCGGATGCTGGGTTTACGTTCAAAAACTCGTCACCTGCACACCAGATCGAGATTTCGATGCCGAAGAGAAGGTAGAGCGAGTTCTGATCACCTTGCAAGAGCCTAAAGGCGGATATCTTGTCACGAGTTCCTATACCCCCATCTCTCAAAGTGATACCTGGGGGCTTTCGATCATCTCATAATGATCACCTATTTGCGAGGTCATCGACTCATTACGCTTGAGGCGTGACCCTTATCTTTGCTCACCGGGGAGCTCGACTTGTCGCCCCAGAAAATACTGAGGTTGCATTTCATCTTGCGGGTGAACTCGGTGCCGATGGAATCGAACTCGACGTGCGGCTCACCGCCGATGGCGTCGCAGTGATTCATCACGATCCGCATCTCGCTGACGGGCGAGAGGTTCACGCCCTCGATTTACGCGCATTGCCGCAATCGATCCCGACACTTCATGCCGGCCTCGATGCTTGTGGGTCACTAACGGTGAACATCGAACTCAAGAATTCGAGATACGACCCCGCGTACGACAGTGATCTCGCTGTTGTTCACCGGGTGATCGAAGAACTTGATTCCCGAGCTGATGACCCGAGTCGATGGCTTGTCTCAAGTTTTGACCCCGAGACCCTCAACGAGTTCCATCGGTTGCGTCCTGAAATCCCAACCGCATTTCTCACCAGTCGCGAGCCGGAAGCTGGACTCTCGCTAGCAGTGGAACATGCTCATTCTGCGTGGCATCCCAGGTGGGAAGACCTCACCCCAGAGCTTCTCCTCGCCGCTCACGATCTGGGAATACGAGTAAACGTTTGGACGTGCAACGAACCAGACGACCTTGAGTGCCTGATCAATTGGGGTGTCGATGCGGTGATTACTGACGCTCCCGACGTCGCGCGAAGCGTCAGAGATCGACTTCGCTAGCCGAGCCTGGCCACACCAGTCGAACGGCATCATCGACGTAGTCAATGTCGAGCGTCTCTGTGTCTCCGAGGTAGTCACCATCGACCTGGAACGGAACTCGGATGTCATCTTCGGCCGCAGAAATGTGAAGGTGATTTGCAGGTGACCACTCGGTGACATCTCCAACGGTCGCAACCGATCGTCCACGTACTGCGCTCATGAGAGCAGCGCCCATCGTGGGAAGTCGAAGAGAGGAAAATGTGACCGCAGTAAGTCCGCGTTGGAGACGGGAATCCGGGGCAAGATCGAGAGGCCGATTGCCCAGATATGTGTACGGTCCCGTGTTGAGGACGACTGTGAATAGCCCGGGAAGTCTTTGGCCAGTTGAAAGGTCGTCGATAGCAAACTGCGAACGTGACCGGTCGTAGCCTCTCGCCCACGTCATTGCGCTGCTCCAAATGAACAATGGATGGCCGAGCCAGCGTTTCAGCGAGGCATGACGTTCGACGTGAGCAACAACCGCTGCATCAAATCCGATCCCGACATGAAAACAGAAAAAGCGGCCGTTGACTCGCCCGAGACCGATCGGCTCGATCCGGCCCTCTTGGAGGCCGGCGAGCAGACCATTCGTTGCGACGACCGGATCGTTCGCCATTCCAATCGTTCGGGCAAAGACATTGGTGGACCCGCCGGGAAGAACGGCGAGAGCGGTCGTTGTGCCAGCGAGCCCCGTGGCAACCTCGTTGAGTGTGCCGTCCCCGCCAAATGCGACGACGGCATCGAGCCCGCGACGAGCGGCATCTTGGGCAAAACGGATGGCATGCCCTCGCCGATTTGTCTCAACGATTTCAACCTCATGGTTCCGAGAAAGCAGTCGGTGGACAACAACGGTGTTGCGCGCATTCACCGATGAGGCGAACGAGTTGACGACGAGCAGCAGGCGCACGAGGCATGAAGGTATCAGGGACTTCCGAGGTCGGGTTGGGGCTAGGGCTACCCATGGGTAAGAATGTCCCCTATGAAGGTCATCGTATGCGTAAAGCAGATCCCGGATCCGGCCCTCCCAGGAGAGCTTGACCCATCAACCAACACGTTGAAGCGTGACGGAAAACTCATTCTCGATGAGTCAGACAGTTATGGCGTCGAAATGGCGTTGCAGCTCGTCGACGCAGCAGGCGGCGGCGAAGTTGCGCTCGTCTCAATGGCTCCAAACGACGAAATGTCGGGAATGCGAACCGCTCTTGCAATGGGCGCAGCACAGGGTCTTTTAGTGTCTGACCCCGCTCTCGCCGGCTCAGATGCCTTGACAACCGCCAAGGTTCTCGCCGCTGCGGTGCAACGACTCGGAGGAGCAGACCTCGTTCTCGCAGGAACTGAGTCGTCCGACGGCTACACCGGCACTGTCCCAGAACAGATGGCCGAGGCTCTCGGGCTTCCTTCTGTGACTTTTGCGAAGAAAGTGACCGTCGACGGTTCGACGTTGAACGTCGACCGCCAGACCGAAGCCGGCTACGACGAGGTCACCTGCCCACTTCCGGCACTCGTCAGCGTGACGGCTGGTGTGGTCGAGCCTCGCTATCCGAGCTTTAAGGGCATCATGGCCGCGAAGTCAAAGCCGGTTGAGACCGTGACCGCTGCAGATCTTGGTGTCACCCCAGTTGGCTGGGAAGGTTCTGGTCAGGCAGTTGCCTCGGTTGAGCAGGCTCCTGCACGCGAAGCAGGAACCATCATCGAAGACGACGGTGAATCATTCGGCAAGATCGTCGAGTACCTCGAGACCATCAAGGTCATCTAAAAAACGCAACAGGCAACGAACGAGTAGATAAGACAGGAAACTGAACATGGGCATCAGCAACATTTGGGTTTTTTCACAAGAATCAAACGGAACAGCGACATCAGGCACGCTCGAACTCCTCACGCATGCTCGCACTCTTGGCGGAAGCGTGACAGCGTTCGTCGGTGGTGACGCATCAGCGATCGCAGGAATTCTGGGCGAGTACGGGGCAACAAAGGTGTACGCAACCGGTGACCTCGGGGGTGCGCTTCCAGGCGCGGCCGTTGCATCGGCAATGAAGGCGGTCATCGACGGCGGTGACTCTCCAGATCTCATCTTGTTCCCCCAGAACTATGAGGGTCGTGACGTTATGTCACGGCTTTCCGTCAAGGTCGACCGCACGGTGTTGACGAACAACGTCGCCGTTGCAGTCGACGGTGACACCGTCACCGTGACGACACCGGTCTTCGGTGGCAACACGTTGGTGAGCACGTCATTCTCAGGTTCTGCTCCATACCTCGCTGCATTCCGTCCGAAGTCATTCGCCGCAGAATCAGCCGGCGGCGGGGCAGCAGAGGTAGCGGCCGCTCCGGTGCCAGACCTCGGTTCGACCGGAGGCGCAACAGTTACCGCGGTGCATGTCGAAGAGTCGACAGGTCCGAAACTCGACGAGGCTGACGTGGTCGTCTCAGGTGGTCGTGGACTCGGCGAGGCTGACAAGTTCTCAATGGTCGATGATCTCGCAAAGATCCTGAAGGGCGCCGCTGGCGCTTCGCGTGCAATCGTCGATGCCGGTTGGGTGCCCTACTCGATGCAGGTTGGTCAGACCGGCAAGGTCGTGAAGCCCAACGTGTACATTGCTGCGGGAATCTCAGGTGCCACGCAGCACATGGTGGGCATGAAGGGTGCAAAGAACATCATTGCGATCAACAAAGATGCCGAAGCACCGATTTTCGGTGTCGCAGACCTTGGCATCATCGGCGATGTTCACAAGGTGCTTCCGAAACTCATCGAAGCACTTGAGGGCCGAGGCTGAACGACCGGCAGACGCCGGCGACAAACCGTCCCCTAATCGACATCAATCGCGCTGAAGGCCCAAGAGACTCCTGTTTCTGGGCATTCGGCGGCGAGTCTCAGTTCCCAACCGGTCGAAGGCTCCCACGAGTCCCATTCGAACCATCGGAGTTGGCTCACCATTCGGCCAAATTCGCTGAGGTCATCTGACCATTCGACGTCAACGATCGCTGACAGTAGCCACCACAGACTGAAGCGCCCTGTAGCTGATCCCCGTCGTCGGCCATGTGCGCCACCTGACGCCCCTGCCCACATCAGAACGTCAAGCGCTCGAGCGGAGGACATTTCTCGTGCCCTCGCTCGCCCTACACCTGTCGCAGCAATTGCGTCTCTGGCAGAGCCCTCAACGCAGGTCACTTCAGATCGCCCATTCGACTGGTCTGTCCACATTTCAACCATCTGTGCGAACGCCACCTGAGTCTCTGTGTCGTCAAGTGGCTTCACATCAGCCGGCAACTCGAGAGTTGTCATAGGGGTCAACAATGTTGGGCGATCGTGATGAGCACCATCGTCGTCGTAGATGGCGACTGAGTAGCTCGGCTCCCATGGCTGAAGGTCGATGGGTATGTCAATCACTGGCACGAGATCGCGGCGAGCCGCTGCCGGAATGTCTTCACCTCGAAGGCTTCGCTCATGCGCGAAGTATGTGCTGAGAGGTCCAGGAGCCAAGTGCGAGCCAAGACCTTCCCATGAGTGGTGCACAGCTGCGACCTCGCTGAGTGGACCTGGTGTGAAGCGGCCGGCGTCCTCCTCCATCACCATTGAGCACCACTCATCGGGTGCCCACAACGCGAGGCGGTACTCCGCAAGCGTCGCGGCGGGCCATAGCTGGCGTCCGGTGTCGACTGCCGCTATGCATGACCGTCTCGTTCTTACGAGACCGTTCCAGTCTCGAAGTTCGGTGCGGCGGTCGATGAGCCGAACGAGTTCATCAAGATCGGCACGATGAACTGCGGCGTCAAGTTCGTCGTCAGGGTGAACGTCGGCAGGCATTACACGAGGGGCCAGGGGTAGCGGTGCCCTGTTTCATCGATCGGAAATTCTCCGAGTTCTGAGGTGAGTCGACAGCGCTCTCGTAGCGCCTCAATCTCGTGACGATCGAGGAGTTCATCGAGTTCCTCAGGTGGGTGATCTGCAAGGTTGGCGAGAGCCTCCCGATGCTGAGCCGCAATCGGCTCTCCACCGAAGTCCCAGATGACGGTTCGGAGTTTGTAGTCAGTTGCGAAACACAGTCCGTTATCGATCGCCCACACATGGTCATGGGCAAGCAGGCAATGACCACTTTTCCGATCGGTGTTATTTGCGGCAAGATCGAGAATTGCGATTCCACGCAATTGGTCGTGAAGGTCATCTCGCGACTCGTAGATGGTGAAGTAATGCTCCGAGTGATCTGCGTCGACAAACCACTGAACAGAGCCGACTCCCAAAGGACCATCACGGATGACGGTCGGAGGAACGGCGCCGATGCCAAGCGACTCGCTCACCACGTAGGCAGCACGCTCACGTCGATGGAGGCCGGGCTCAAAATCCCAGAGAGGACGCTCGCCGCGAATCGGCTTGTAAATCGCTCTGTGTTCACCATCACCAGAGCGCACAAACACGGCAAACGTCGCATTTGAACTCCATGGCATCCGACCTTCGATTTCGAGGTCGGCAGACATGAGAATCTCGATGCGGTCTAATTCATCCGCGGACATACGTGACCATCTGGATCAACGACACCATCACACCAATGGCACGGAGGACGTCCCGCCGATACGGCGGCAACGGCGTGCTCGCAGAACGCAATCGCCTGCCCCCGTGTAATGGAGAGTCGAATTCGCCCGAGCTCCTCGTCCTCATCTTCCTCGTCGGTTTCACCCATCTCGGCAAGTTCGAGAATGAGGCGGTCGTTGTGAGCGTCGTACCCGAGTGCGATGCGGCCAAGTACAAAGGCCGGATCACTAGGGTTCGACAGGACCATCGAACTTGCTATCGGGCCCTCATCTGCCGGTGGCAGGTCTTGTAGAACATTCATGAGATATTGCGAGATCGCAGAAACCTGCAACTTCTCGCATTTCACGTGATAGTTCGATCCCTCGCCTGACATTTGGAGGAAAAATGTTCGTTGGCCCGGACGCCCGATGGCGCCCGTCGTGAAAACCTCAACGTGTTCGAGAGATGCGTCGATCGGGTTCATGACAGCGCAAGATCTCCGATTGGTCCGGCGGTGGTGTTCACTGCGAGCACCGCTGGCCCGTGTGGTGACCATGCGAGAGCCGATATCGAGCATGTGGAGATGACAATTCGTTGGAAGAGATCAAGGTGTGTGCCGACCGCGTGCGCAACGGCTGCTTTGATTGGATCGGCATGTGAGACGCACACGATGGTGCCACCGGGATGGGTGCTGCGAAGGCGATCGAGCGTCGACACCATGCGAACCTGCATTTCAGTGAAACTCTCGCCATTAGGGAACCTAAACGTTGACGGCGCGCGCTGCACCGTCGACCACTCCGGCAACTTTGAGAGCTTCGACAGTTGGGCGCCGGTCCAATCTCCGAATTCGCACTCGAGCAAGCCTCGGTCAACCTTTGCCTTGAGACCTCGTCCAGCGGCAATCGGTGCTGCAGTCTCGCGGGCCCGTTCGAGAGGTGAGCAGTAAATTGCATCGACACGAGCAAGCGCGGCGATTCGCTCGGCAGCAGTCTTTGCCTGATCTCGTCCTGTGTCAGAAAGTGAAAGACCTTTCGCGCGACCAGGAAGCACTTTGCCAGTCGTTGGCGTGTTCCCATGTCGAACGAGAAGGATCGTGGTGAACGCTGGTGCTGCAGTGCGAGATTTTGCCATCGATCTGCAAACCTACAACGGAAGTAGGAGCGACGCATGAGCGAGAACAACACCACATCGATCGATAGCTTCGAGCAGCTCGAGGCCGATATCACGAGTTGCCGTTCATGTTCTCGTCTGGTCGAGTGGCGAGAACATGTCGCCGAAGAAAAGCGTGCTGCGTATCGCGACGAAGATTACTGGGGAAAGCCGGTTTCGGGGTTTGGTGACCCGTCGGCCCGGATCGTCTTTCTCGGTCTTGCACCAGCCGCACACGGAGCAAACCGCACCGGCCGGGTGTTTACCGGTGACCGCAGTGGCGATTGGCTGTTCCGGGCGTTGTATCGGGCAGGGCTGGCCAATCAGCCGGAATCACTATCGATTGACGACGGGCTTGAACTTCGCGATGCCTGGGTACTTGCGGCGGTGCGCTGTGCCCCTCCAGCAAATAAACCGACCACACAAGAACGAGACACCTGTGAGCCGTTTTTAGATCGCGAGTTTGCGTTGCTGACAAATTGTGCCGTTGTCGTATGCCTCGGGGCCTTCGGCTACCAGGCGGCGTGCCGACATTTCAACATCACGCCACGACCAGCGTTTGGTCACGGTGTTGTGGTTCCAGCGTCCGACAGGCACCCTGCGCTCGTGTGTTCGTTCCACCCGAGCCAACAAAACACATTTACAGGAAGGTTGACCGAGCAGATGTTTGATGACGTCGTTGAGAAGGCGAGCAAGATCGCCGATAGCCTCAGTTCTTCGTGAGTACACAACGGCGTCCACTCTTCTCGTTAGCACTTGCTGCCCTCGTTGCGGTGAGTGCCGTCGGATGCTCGAGCCCTCCTCCAGCCCGCCTCGTGGCGATCGAAATGATCGAGACCCTTCGAGGGACAAAAGACGATAATGGTGTTGACATCACCGACGCAGAGATCGAATGCATGCTCGACGTGGTCGAAGCAATGTCAGAAGAAGAGGTTGAGACGATCGCCCTAAGCGGAGATCAAATCGTGCTCGACTCGTTCAGTTCGAAACTTTCTGCCTGCCGCGGCGCCTGATCAACTCGCAGGAGTTGGGGCCGGGGCTGCGGCTTTCTTCTTTGGCGGTGGAACGCCAACTGCAGGAGCCGGATCAGCATCTTTGGGCCAGCGACGCCGGCTGACAATCGACAGCATCCGGAGCAATTTCATCGCTTTTTCGTCTTCTTGAGCCGGGCGAGCCTCGATTGCGCCATCGGCGATCATCCGCTCGATCACCTCAACTCCGAGGTCGGTGCGCACAATCGTCAGCGTCCAGTCATTGTCTTCGCCGATACCACCGGTGGAAATATCTGCGTGCTCCGCCGCAAAGTCGGGGCAGTGGTTACAGCCCTGGCGAGTCCAGCCGTGGCATTCCTTGAGATCGATCTCGTGATACGAGCCGTCCTTCATCCAGATCTGGAAGGCGCCTTTGATATTCATCTTCACCATGTCTTGCTTCTTGAGGCCGTATTTGGCTTCGAAGAGTTCGCTGAAGATCGCGTCGTCGAAGGTTTTCGAGCAGAGAAGACCAATGTTGAACTGGAAGGGCTTCGACACTTTGCCGGCCTTCCTGTCCCACATCGTCGGGGGAGCCGATGTTTGGCAACCCATTCCCACGAGGGCGAGACGCTCGTGGCCAGCGGCTTTCGCCTCTGGCAATGCAAGCGGGTTCGCACAGTAGGTGTAGCGACTTCCGGCGGTCGCAAGAATTTCTTCGCGGGTCGACACGACGACAGGTTTGGCTTTCCATGCATCATCGTCTTCGACACCAGAGACCAGAGCGGCATCGATGTAATCATGTTCGCGAAGCCAGATCAGCATCGCTGATACGAAGCCGCCGTCTTGACCCATTTTGTGCACCATGTCGTCACTGGCACGGGTGAGCAGCAATTGCTGCCAGATACCCGCCATCTCATCTGGCTCACGCACGCGACCAAACAGGTGCATGTCAGCGGAAGTCTCCCATGCGCCGAAGCGGGGGCACGCTCGCGTGCAGGTGGTGCAACCCTTCTCACCGTGGACACAGTTGTCGGGCCCGAGTTCAGATTCGAGATGGAATGGCAGATATTTGCCCTCTTCATGCTCGTAACCGATGACGTCATGCGGACAGGTGACAACGCAACCCGAGCACCCCGTGCAGAGACCGGTGTCAATGACTTCGGCTTTAAGTTCTTTCCACTGGGCGGTCCAACGGCTTGGAGCGGCGGGCTTCTCGGTCGTGCTCATAAGTACAACGTAGGCGATGAGGGCTGCAACGGCGCATCTGGCACCGCCGAATCTCTAGATCGCGGAAGGCCCCTCTTCACCGGTGCGGATTCGCACGATTCGCTCAACAGCGGTTACCCAGATTTTGCCGTCACCGATCTTGTCGGTGCTCGCAGCATTGGCGATGGTGTCGACCACCAAGTCGACCTGTGACTCTTCGACGACAAGTTCGAGACGAACCTTTGGAACAAAGTCGATCTGGTACTCGGCACCTCGGTAGGTCTCGGTATGGCCGCCTTGGCGACCGAAACCTCGAACCTCGGTTGCGGTCATGCCGGTAATGCCATTGCTTTTGAGCGCGTCCTTCACTTCATCGAGCTTGAACGGTTTGATGACTGCGGTAATAAGCCTCATGTCTACATCATGCCTGATATGCGGACTCTGCGTGTTGGCTTTGGTCGAGCCCGACCCGCTCGGCTGCTTCATCGATACGGAGGCCCATCGTTCCGTCGATCACCTTCGCAATGATGAAGGTAACCACAAATGAGTAGGCCATCACCGCAAGCGCAGCGACGGTCTGGTCGATGAGGAGCTCTGCCCCACCGCCGTAGAAGAGTCCGTCGACGCCGCCTTCATTGACCGAGGTATCTGCAAAGAGGCCGAGCAAAATTGTTCCGAGGAGGCCACCGATGAGGTGAACCGCAATGACGTCGAGTGAGTCATCAAAGTTGAATTTGGCTTTCAGTTGCAGCGCGGCGTAGCACAGCACTCCAGCGATTCCGCCGATGATGAGCGGAGAGGCACCGCCGACAAAACCTGCGCATGGGGTGATTGCAACGAGACCAGCAACTGCACCTGAGGCTGCACCCAAGGTGGTGGCGTGCCCTGCGATACGTCGTTCGATGAGGAGCCATCCGAGCATGCCGGCTGCAGCGGCAAGGTGAGTGTTGACGATCGCTTGTGCTGCAACTCCGCTTGCGGCGAGGGCTGACCCAGCGTTAAATCCCATCCAGCCGAACCAGAGAATGCCGGTGCCGAGCACTGTGTAGGGAAGGTTGTGAGGCGGCATTGGTTCAGCGCCATGGCCGACTCGATTACCGATTACGAGTACCACTGCAAGCGCTGCCACACCGGCATTGATGTGAATCGCTGCACCGCCTGCGAAGTCGAGAGCTCCCATCGAGAAGATCCAGCCGTTTTCGTTCCATACCCATCGGGCAACGGGGAAGTACACGAGGAGCGCCCAGACGCTGATGAGGACTGCATAGGCTCCGAACTTGAGGCGATCGGCGGTTGCTCCGGTGATCAGCGCCGGGGTAATCACCGCGAACATCATCTGGAATGCAACGAACGCAAGCGTTGGGATTGATCCCGAGGCACCGGAGGTGTCAGCGAGAAAAGCATGGCTGAAGTCACCGATAAGCGATCCTTCGCCACCGAATGCAAGCGAGTAGCCAACGGCCGACCACAGCACGCTGATGATTCCCATCGAAAAGATGTTTTGCATCAGCATTCCGAGCACATGGCGTGAGCGCACCATTCCGCCGTAGAAAAAGGCGAGGCCAGGTGTCATGAATAGGACGAGAGCGGCTGAGATCAGCACCCACGCGGTATCACCGGTATCGATAGTCATGCCGGGGACCGTAGGCACGACATGTTTCTGGAATGTTTCGAGAATGTTCGGATTTGGTCTTCACCGAACGCGCAACTCCCGGACCGCAATGCGATCCGGGAGCGCCCCTACTCCGCACAACGCAGGAAGGGGACGGGCGACGGTGCCTTTGGCCTCGGGTGTTAAACGGCCTGTGGCCCCTCCTCGCCTGTGCGGATTCGAACGAGACGCTCAACTTCGGTGACCCAGATCTTGCCGTCACCGATTTTTTCGCTGCTCGCTGCAGATGAGATGGCATCGACAACCCCGCCAACGACGGCATCGTCGACGACCACATCAATGCTGACCTTTGGAACGAAGTCAATTTTGTACTCGGCACCTCGGTAGGTCTCGGTGTGCCCGCCTTGGCGTCCGAAGCCCCTGACTTCGGTGACGGTCATTCCGGTCACACCGATTGTTTTGAGTGCGTCCTTGACCTCGTCGAGTTTGAACGGCTTGATAATTGCAGTAATGAGTTTCATGAGATGTTGTTTCCTTTCGAGGAGTACTCAGGAGCCGACGGAGACTGAGTCGCCGCTGTAACCAGCAAGTCCGTGCTCGAGAACGTCGAGGCCTTCGATTTCTTCCTCCGCTGAGACTCGAAGTCCGATGGTGGCTTTGATGGCAGTGAAGAGAATGGCGGTGGTGATCGTGACCCACGCAATGATGATGATCAACATGACGGCCTGCATGCCGAGCTGATCAAATCCTCCGCCGTAGAACAGACCCGCGTCTTCGCGTCCCAAGAAGGCGTCGTCATACTTCGCAAAGAGCCCGATTGAGAGGGTTCCCCAGATGCCGCAGACACCGTGGACCGAGATCGCACCGACCGGATCGTCGATCTTCACTTTGTCGAAGAAATACACCGAGTAGACAACGATGATGCCTCCGATGCCTCCAATAAGAGCGGCTGGAAGCGGGTCAACCGTTCCACACGGAGCGGTGATCGCAACGAGTCCTGCGAGAGCGCCATTGCCAACCATTGCGACGTCAGGCTTGCCGGCCTTGAGCCAAATGGTGGCTGCCGAGAACAATCCGCCTGCTGCGGCCGCGAGCATCGTGTTGACCGCAACCGACATCACGTACTGGTCGGCCGCGAGCTCAGACCCTGGGTTAAACCCGAACCATCCCAACCAGAGGATGAAGACACCAAGGATGGCGAAGGGGATGTTGTGGCCAGGGATGGCTCGGGGAGTTCCGTCTGGTGAGTATTTGCCAATTCGAGGTCCAAGGAACATCGCTCCCATGAGAGCAGCGATACCTCCGACCATGTGAACGATGCCTGACCCGGCGAAGTCGGAGTACACCGCGTCGCCGATTGACATTTGGGCGATGAGTCCGCCACCCCAAGTCCAGTGGACAACAACCGGGTAGATGAAGGCGCACATCACGAGGCTGAACACCAGGTAGGCGGAGAACTTTGTGCGTTCCGCCATGGCTCCTGATGCGATGGTGACGGCGGTTGCGGCAAACACAGCTTGGAAGAAGAATGTCGTGGCCGGGCTCAAGCCGCCATCGAAAGCGGAGTAGTCGTCATAGCCGCCGAGGAAAAAGTTCCCACTTCCAAGCCACTTGCTACCGCCTGAACCAAAGGCGAAGGCGTAACCCGTTGCAAAGAAGGCAAGGATGCCAACGATCGCGTCCGCCATGTTCTTCGCAAAGATGTTGACCACATTCTTTGCCCGGGTAAGGCCCGCTTCGACGAGCGCAAAGCCCGCCTGCATAAAGAACACGAGGATGCCAGCGATGAAGACCCAAAGGTTATTGAGCACAATCTGGACATCGTCCGGGGTGAGTTCTTCGGCGAAGCCGATGGTCGGTGTCAACGCGACGAGCGCCGCTGTTCCACCGAGACCGGAAATAATTCGTAGAGCACGTGATTTCACGTGAACCTCCTCAGTAGTGATGGGATAGGGGGCGTCCCACCGGCCACGCTGCCCGGGACAAGAGAGAAGATAGAGGGTGAAGTTTTCTCGAGTGTCGCCGAATTGTTTCGAGTTCGTGACCAGTTTGTTCAGTCGGTCAGCATCCACCCGCGGCGGCGAACAGTCACAATGCGGTCAGATCCGAGATGCCCTCGTATTGCAGAGATGAGGGCATCACATCGACGATCGCTGAGTTCGGTGAGTTGCGCCTCACGAATGAGGTTGTAGCGGCTCACCACACGTCCTTTGTGGGTTTCAAGGACGGAATACACGGCATGTTCCTGGGGTGACAGCACGCTGGTTGTAGAACTCATCTTCTTATGCTCACCGATGATCGTGACGCGAATGTTGGAGAAAAATGAACAGTGTGTTTCGAGGTCGGTTGCCGCGTCCGCGAAGAAGCAAGGCAGAATACGGCTATGGATTTGACATACCCCCAAGAAGCCGAAAATTTTCGCGTCGAGATTAGTGGATGGCTAGAAGACAACCTGCCTGAAGGGTGGTTTGAGCCGGGGTTCGTAATGAACGAAGAGGAGAAAGCCGAGTTCAACCGCGAATGGCCGAAGAAGCTCTTCGAGGGTGGCTGGATTTGCGCGACATGGCCAACCGAGTACGGCGGTAAGGGCCTCACCACGATGCAAGGCGTTGTCTTGGCAGAAGAATTTGCCCGCGCTCGCGCCCCGATGCGTGGCGATTTCTTCGGCGACACCCTCGTCGGCCCGACCCTGTTGCAGTGGGGAACCGAAGAGCAGAAGCAGCAGTTCCTTCCAGGAATTTTGAAGGGCGAAATTCGTTGGTGCCAGGGCTTCTCAGAGCCGAACTCGGGGTCAGACCTTGCCAGCTTGAAGACAACAGCAGTCCTCGACGGCAATGAATGGGTGATCAACGGCCAGAAAGTGTGGACCACTCAGGGCCATCATGCTGACTACTGCTTCTTGCTCACTCGCACCGACGCAGAGTCGCCGAAGCATGCAGGAATCTCGTATCTGCTCGTGCCCATGCGTCAGCCCGGCATCGAAGTCCGTGGAATCACCCAGCCTGACGGCACGGCCGAATTTTGCGAGGTGTTCTTCACCGATGCTCGCTGCCCGGCCGACAACGTTGTCGGCGGAATTAACAACGGGTGGAAGGTCGCAAACTCGACGCTCGCATTTGAGCGAGGTCAGTCCGCAACCACCGGCTACCGCCGGTTCGAAGAGGAGTACCGAATCCTCGCCAAGGTCGCAACTGAAAATGGCCGCATCAACGATCCATTGATCCGTCAGCGGCTGATGCAGTTCTACACGAAGGTCCTGATTCTCCGCGTCAACGGACTTCGTAATCTCACGAGCACTCTCAACAAAAGCAAAGACATGGGCACGATCGCCCTTGGCGCAACGAACAAAATGTTTTGGTCCGAAATGCACAAAGCAGCGATGGAACTCGCTCTCGATATTTTCGGTGCCGAATCAATGCTGATCGACTCGGGACCAGAGAGTGGCTCATGGCCAGGAGCGCTTCGTGATCGTCGACGCGACGGATACCCGGTCAGCGCAATGATGTCGTCATTCTTCTTCTCACGGTCGGAGACGATCTGGGGAGGAACAAGCCAAATTCAGCGAAACATCGTTGGTGAACGTGTGCTTGGCTTGCCAAAAGAACCTCGCCCTGAGTAGGCGCCGATGAATCGATCAGCGACAGGCGTCGCTGAAAACACATCAGCATCAACGCGTCTCGTGACGTTGCCGTTTGTTGCGGTGACAGCATCAATGCTGTTGTTTTTCCTTTATGTAGGAATGGCAATCGTTGCAATTCCTCGCTTTGTTGAGTTTGAACTCAACGGTGGCGAGATCGGTATTGGAGTTGCGATTGCGGCGTTTGCCATTGCGGCGATCGCAGTACGTCCATTCGTAGGTCGACTGAGCGACCGCTACGGACGACGAGCGTTGATGACATCTGGTGCATTGATCACCGCTGGCGCAGGGGTGTTGGCCGGCTTTGCACCAAATCTTCCAGTCTTCCTGGCCTTCCGAGTGATGACGGGTGTAGGTGAGGCCGCGATCTTTGTTGCTGCAGCGACGTTGATCGCAGACCTTTCACCGGAGGGCCGGCGAGCAGAAGGTGCAAGTTATTTGTCGGTAGCGGTGTACACCGGCATCGGCCTCGGTCCCGTGCTCGGTGAATGGGTGCTCGCCGATGATCGCTACCGTTTGCTCTTTGCCGTGGCGTCGCTGTTTGCGGTTGCCTCAGCGCTGATGTCTCGGCTTATTCCTGCGAGGGTCGATCGCAAAGCGCCACGTTCAGACACGAAGGCTTCGCTCTTTCATCGAGCCGCAATTGCGCCGGGTCTCGTGCTGATGTGCACACTGGCCTCCTTCGCAGCGTTTGGGGCGTTTATCCCAGACCATGCTCGTTCGGTCGGGCTGTCGAGTGCCGGAGGATTATTTCTCGCCTACAGCTCGATTTCATTGTTCTTGCGCGTGATTGGCGCCCGTCTACCTGATGCCCTCGGCGCGCATCCGATGGTGACGATCGCGTTGTTGTTCATGGCGGCTGGCATGACGGTCCTTGCCATGGTTCCGACGGTATGGGGGCTGTGGACTGCGGCAGTCCTCGTCGGTATCGCAATGGCGTTCAACTATCCGCCGCTGATGGCAGCGGTGATCGATGCAGTTCCTGAATCTGAACGCGCAGTTGCTGTGGGCTCGTTCACCGCGTTTTTCGAAATCGGTAGCGTGGCAGGCGGCCTCATCCTCGGCACCGTTGCCGAGTTTTACGGAAAGCGTGGTGGGTTCGCAGTAGCGGCAGTCATCGCCCTTGGCGGCCTCGTGATGCTATGGACAATGTTGCCGAGGCGACCGGTTCAGCGGCCTTTTGCGCGCTGAACCTGTTCGCGACGCGCCCGAGCCTCGGCCTGCTTTTTTGCTTTGGCTTCTTTGCGGCGGGCTTTGATCTCGTCGCGATCGTCAGAGTCGTCGTCGTTGCGCAGTGGAACAACTGAGCTTGTTTCAACCGCTGGAAGTCCGAGTATTTCGTCAGATTTGAGAATCTCCCGGATGATTGCTGCGGCAGGAGCCTCGCCAGCGATCGTCGCTGCGAGCATGATGCGAGTCGCTGGGATGCCATGGCGTTCGATAATTCCCGGAAGCACTTCATCGAGGTCATCTGTGCTCGGGTAGTCAGCGGAATCGCCGAGTTCTTCGATGCAATCGGCGAGGCAAGCGTCGGTGAGAACGATGGCTATGCCTTCCATCGTGCCGTCGAGACGCCCGCGGCTCACTCCATCTCGAACTCTCACCGCATCGGGCTCACCGCCGACGAGCTCGGTGAGCGCCTCTATGTGGTCTTCATCGAGAGCCTCGACAAGAGCGGTGATGTCTTCGTCGGTCGCAACAGCAAATGTCCGATCGAGAAGCCCAAGAGTCTGGAGACGGTTCTTCACCTGGTTCACCCAGACAAGGCTATCTGCGGCTATTAGGTGGCTGTTGTTTGCACACTTCAGGTGGCAGAAATATCCCGTTGTGGCGAGGTGTGGATAGTAGACGACAAGCTAATGAGACGTTGCCCAGCGTGGCTTCAGCGCTGAATGATTCATTCGTGGAAGAACGTGTTCTGCGAATAGGTCACACTCTTCCCGGTGTGGGTAGCCCGAAAGGATGAACGCTCCAATGCCAGCCTCTTCATAGGCCCGCAGTTTTGCCAGAACCTGGTCGGGGTCACCAACAATTGCGGCACCAGCGCCACTGCGCGCACGGCCAATTCCGGTCCAAAGGTGGTCTTCGGCATAGCCATCATCGGTTGCCGACTCGCGAAGGGCGGCTTGGCGCTGCACGCCAACCGAGGCTGAATCAAGAGACTTGCCCCTAATCGCAGCACCCGCCTCATCGTTAAGTCGTGAAATGAGTCGATCGGCCGCAGCTCGAGCATCACCTTCGGTTTCGCGCACGACGATATGAGTCCGCAATCCACAGATGAGCTCGCGGTCATAGGTGGCTGCGCGATTCTGCATTTCTTCAACTGTTGACGAGACTGAAGCGACGGTATCTGGCCATGTGAGGAAGACATCTGCCTCTGATGCGGCGACGTCTTTGGCATCTCCGGAAAATCCTCCGAAATACAGCGGTGGGCACTGACCGCTCAGGGTTGCTGCTCGAGGAGGGGCAACCGACAGGTCAACGAAGTCTCCCCGCATCTCGAGAGCCTCTCCTGAGAGCAGTGAGCGCAGACCGCGTATCCATTCGCGAGTGCGCTGATATCGGGGTCCTGACGCAAGGGTTTCACCCGGTATGTCAGATGAGATGATGTTGATGGTGAGTCGGCCGTTTGCGAACTGATCGATTGATGCAAGTTGACGAGCAAGTTGCGGCAGCCACATTTCACCGATGCGAACTGCGAGCAGTAGATGAATGTTGTCGGTGTGCGTAGCAATTGCGGCAGCGAAGGCTGTCGAGTCGATGCCGAGGTCGTATCCCGAAGGAAGCAACACATTGTCAAAACCATTTCGATCGGCTGCTTGCACGATGTCAGAGCAATGGGTCCACGAACTCACTCGATGGGCCTCGGGCACTCCAAGGAATTCGTAGTCGTCATCGCATAGCGCTCCAAACCATGCAACTTCGACCGGTCGGGGGCTCATGGAAGGGGAGTGCCCTCAGATGCTTGGATGATGGCATACACATCGTTGCGGTCAAGGTTGATATCAGCTGATGTCTGAATGTGCGCAAGCCGCTCTGAGTTCTGTGTGCCAACGATCGCTAGTGGTCGTGCCGGGTGCGAGAGCACAAATGCGAGAGCGACCCCCGCGCGGTCAGTTGCTTCTCGCTGCGCGATGTCGTCGAGGGTGGCGAGCAGTTCTGGTCGAACGTCTTCACCTGTCGCCAGGCGACCGCCAGCTAGTGGGCTCCAAGCCATTGGCGTGAGCCCAGTGGTCATGCAGTGGTCGAAAGTTCCGTCCCGCAAGGGCGTCAGGTC
Source organism: Ilumatobacteraceae bacterium (assembly GCA_022425725.1). Classification (GTDB taxonomy): domain Bacteria; phylum Actinomycetota; class Acidimicrobiia; order Acidimicrobiales; family Ilumatobacteraceae; genus Casp-actino5. The sequence continues at coordinate 38,618 of JAKMEY010000074.1, read as the reverse complement.
GAGCGCAGAGTATTGCGGCTGCGTGGTGAGCATTGGAAATGGGAGGAACGATTGGAGTGCAATCGTCTGAGGAATGGTGTGATTCGAGACTCCAACTTCACGGATGTTTCCCTCTTCCCGCAGCGATGTCAGTGTCGCAGCGAGGTCCTCAGGGTGCACGAACATGTCAGGTCGATGAATTTGATAGAGGTCGATGGTGTCGACCTGAAGTCGACGCAGTGAAGCCTCGCACGCGGCGCGAATTGCTGACGGCGACGAGTCATAAGGGGTGGGTGGGACGATGCCACCTTTCGTTGCCAGCACGATGCGCTTGCGAAGCTCTGGACGTTGCTGAAGAACCTCACCGAGGGCGGTTTCGACGGTTCCAAACCCGGTGCCGTTCCAGTCGAGTCCGTACACATCAGCGGTATCGATGAGGTTGAAACCGGCGTCGAGGGCAGATTCGACGAGTTCGATGCGGCGCTGCAAGTCAGCGTCAGTGAATCGCCACATGCCAAAAGAGAACGGGCCAACTTCGCCGAGTTGGCCAAGTGAGCGGGAAGAAAGATCAACCAGATTCATGAAAGTTCCTGACGGGATCATTGAGACGAACGTGTGGGCTCGACTTACCTTGTGTGATGAGTTCCTCCTCTCTGCAGCAACGCAGATGAATGCGGAATCGTCGTCAGGAGCGCTTTACCCATTTCGAATCTGCGCTGACGTCTTCAACTTCGCCACCAGCATCAGCCCAGCCGTTGAAGCCGACCTCAAGGTGCGCCACGTTGGTGTAACCGATGTCATTCAACACCGCTGTGGCAAGTGCTGAGCGCTGACCACCGGCGCAATACAACACGTATCGATTATCGAACTTGAACTGCTCCCGGTAATACGGGCTGTCCGGATCGAACCAAAATTCGAGCATTCCACGTGGGCTCGAGACCGCCCCGGGAACAGCACCTTTCTCAAGGCGCTCACGGAAGTCACGGATATCGATGACAGTGCACGATCCGGCCGCAACTTCGTCTTGGAGCTGTTCGACAGATAGTTCTTCGATCCGAGCCTTGGCTGCACGGACAAGGTCGTTCACTGATGTTCTCATGGTGTTGACGGTAATTCGGGAGAGATCGGCAGCACGAAGTGCACGAGAGTTCTGTAAGGCCACAAACTTGCGTGGTGGAAATACGCGACTCGGCAGTATTGGTGTTTGGTGGCACGGGAGGTCTCGGTAGAGCGATTACCGCAGCTGCGGTCTCCAGAGGGGCTCGCGTGGTGACGTCTTCGCGTTCTGTGGGAGGTCCAGGAGGCGAGCAATTGCACGTGCCGGGCGATATCACCTCTGCTGACGACCGAGAGCGCATAGTGGATGCTGCGTTGGAAGAGCTTGGTCGACTTGACGTCGTCATCATTGCGAGCGGTGTTGTTGGTTTTGGGACAGTTGACATGACCCGATCTGATGCAATGCAGTCTCTCGTCAACGTCGACTTGGTGGGCCCACTCGCCTTGTGCGGCCTCGTCGCACCGATGATGACTGACGGCGGAACCATTGGCGTCATCACTGGAGCCGTTGCTGATACAACCATGCTGGGCACCGGTGTGTACACGGCGGCGAAAACAGGCCTATCGGCAGCGGTTGCGGTGATGGCGCGAGATTGGCGTCGGCAGGGAGTACGTTGCATTGATATCAGGCCCCCGCATACCGAAACCGGCCTGTCAGATCGCCCAGAATTTGGAATAGCTCCAAAGCTTGGTGCCGGTCTCACCCCTGACGCAGTTGCGGAGAGAATCTGGGCTGCCATTGAAAGTGGGGAGTCGGTTCTCGCCCCAAGTGATTTCGACGCTGCGTCATGACAGAGCCACGTCAGGTCTCCCTGCCCGCTGAGGCAGCGTCATCGATTGACCAGATCTTGGGCATCGTGCTCGATTCATTTATGGGTGGCTCGGTCTCGTCGCATGTCGGCGCATTTGGTTGGGGCTTCGACCTTGAGCGCGTCGTTGACCTCGAGCAGCGACTCCGTGATGTGTGGAGCCCAGAAGAACTCTCACGGGGCGATGGTGACGAGCGTCAGATGGAACTCATGATGGAGGACGTCGCTCTCATTTTGCAGGGAATGGCATTCACCGAAGTGATGAGTGCCGACCTTCCCTGGATCGACATGGTTCGATGGACGTCAGACTTTGTGACCACCCAATTGCGGGCGCCGTGGACCGATGAAGAGTGGGAAGCGTTCGGGTCGATAGGTGGGTAACGACGTGACTATTACCCGGGCATTTCGGCATAGTCGCCGTCAATAAGTGACACACCGCTTGAGAGAGCTTCGAGCGCGAAGCCGGCGGTTCGTCGATAGCCGTCGGTGACCTCAAGGATTTCCTCGGGGCTGATGACGTCATCGATGTGGTCGAAGCCCTCTGGCGCACGATCGTGCACAAGGCGCATTGGCATTTCCGGACCGAGTCCGCGGTTTGCGAGCACGATTGCAGAGGTCGCGGGCCGCCGATGCGCCTCATAGATCGCAAGCGCACGGTCGGGGTCGTCGCGATGCGAGCGAATACATCCCGCAAGTACTCGTGCATCGAGAATTCCCTGCGAGGCGCCGTTAGACCCGATGGGGTACATCGGGTGCGCAGCATCGCCGATGAGGGTGACGCGACCTTCGGTCCAGTGGCCGAGGGGGTCGCGATCAACCATGGGAAACAGGAACGTCTCCGGAGCAGCGCGGAGCAATTCTGGGATGTCGAGCCAGTCGAATACCCAGTCATCGAAACGCGGGGCAAAATCATCGAGATTGCCGGCTCTGTTCCAATCTTCCCGTTCAAGAAGTTCGCGGTCGTCAGTGCGGTACTCGGCGATGAAGTTGACAAGCTGCTTTCCGTTGTCGAGGTTGCGAATTGGATAGGCAACAAATTTCTGGTCAGGGTGACCCGCCCACACCATTGTTCGGCCGTCCAAAATGGGGTCATATTCGACTGCGCCACGCCACAGCAAGGCTCCATTCCATAACGGCATTCCCTCGTGGGGAAACCGTTGTTGGCGAACTGTTGAGTGAATTCCGTCAGCGGCAACAACGATGGCAGCATCTACCGACTCGGTGTTACCGCTACCGTCTCGGCATTCAAAATGGGCGGTGGCGCCGCTGTCGTGGTGATCGATAGCGGTGAGGTGGCGTCCCGGAACGACTCGGTCGGCACCAAGTCGCTCGACCGCCGTGTGGTGAAGCACCATGTGGAGAGCGCCGCGATGAAGTGAGAGCTGTGGCCACTGGTATCCAGCTGCACGTCCTCGTGATTCCTCCCAGATCAGTTGACCGCGTGCCGAGAAGTAGGCGAGGGTCGTGCTCGCAATGCCGACGCTTTCAAGTTCGTCGGATACACCGAGCGCATCGAGCTCTCTAATGGCGTGAGGGAGCAGGTTGATTCCGACCCCAAGTGGTTGTACCTCAGGAACTGATTCGCGGACTGCGACATCGATGCCCTCTGCGTGAAGACTCAGGGCGGTTACGAGGCCAGCAATGCCACCGCCAACGATGAGTACTTCATGCGCCATGCCCTTCTCCTTTACTCGCGTCGCAGACGACAGCGACAACGTTAGGTCGCAAACGAGCAGGATTCACAAACGCCTGAGATGCGGACGTCGATTGACGTCGGGGTGAAATTTGTGATGTTCCTGACCTGCTTACGGAGGTTGTTGACCGTTGGTGCGTTGAAGTGAATGGTGGTGTCACAAAGTTCGCAACGCAGGTGGATTACTGCGTCATCGTGAGCAGGTTCCCACGTGCTGAGTTCGCCATGGCGTGTTTCTCTCACGAGCTCAAGTTCCGAAAAGAGTGACAAGGCTCGATAGACCGATGATGAGTTGATTGATTCGTCATAATCGTGAACTCGCTGCAGAATGTCGGCTGCACTGAGGTGTGACTGTGCCTCGTCGAGAACCTGCCAGACGAGTGTGCGGGCACGAGTGACGCGAAAGTCCTGAGCGCGCAGGACCTCGTCGATACTCATGGACGACACCTTACGGGTTGAGAAGAGCACCGTGTGACACATTGCCCTAAGACGGGTTTGAATTTCTCAGAGGGGAGAGCCGCACATTCCAGCGGGGGTAAATTGCGAACGATTTGCAGTAAGTGCTCCCCCTCGCTACGGTCAAGGACGTGACGCACATTGCTATGCATGCTCCAGATGGGTTTTTAGAGCCGTCCGTCGCCGTGATTACTGCGGTGATTGCGCTCGTCGCAGTATCGGCTGGGGTTCGTTACGCCGATCGTGAACTCGGTGATCGTCAGGTTCCGCTTGCGGGGGTTGCTGCGGCCTTCATCTTCGCTGCGCAGATGGTGAATTTTCCGGTAGCGGCTGGAACTACTGGCCACCTGCTCGGTGGTGCGTTGGCGGCAGTGCTTCTCGGCCCTTGGGTGGGCATGTTGGTGGTTTCAGTGGTCGTGATCGTGCAAGCCGTATTGTTCGCAGATGGTGGATTGACGGCGCTCGGATACAACACGCTCAATATGGCGATTGTGACTGCGTTCGGCGGATGGGCGGCATTCGTGCTGTTACGGAAGTTGATGCCACGTACCTCTGCGGGAGTTGTCGGTGCGGGAGCGGTTGCGGCCGGAATATCGGTTGTACTTTCTGCATCTGCGTTCTCAATCGAATGGCTGTTTGGGGCATCTGCTCCGGTGGCTTTCGACACCGTCTTCGGAGCCATGGTCGGAGTCCACGTGTTGATCGGCATTGGTGAGGCGGTGATCACGGGTCTCGTGCTCTCCGCGGTAATGGCATCTCGACCCGACCTTGTGCGGGGTGCTGCGCATCTGTCTGTTGATGAGTTGAACGCGACGTCTCGCGTCGGTTTCCGACCATTCGTGATTGGCAGCATGTGTGCTGCAGTTGTGGTGGGCGTCGTGGTCAGCCAATTTGCCGCTTCAAACCCAGACGGCCTTGAGCGCGTTGCGATCGATAAGGGCTTTGAGGAGTCAGCCACAGATCATGCATTGTCTTCGATTTGGTTCTCCGACTATGCAACAGCAGGAATATCGAATGAGTCGGTGAGCCTGGCAGTTGCCGGAGTCGCAGGGATCTCTATAACACTGCTGGTCGGTGGCGGTGTGGTGAGCGCATCTCGTTCCGCCCGTCGTCGACAGTCCGCGTAGGCTGAGCACTTCATGTCGGGAGCTCATGGTTCGACGGTTTCGCGTCTCTTCGTGCCAGGAGACTCGCGAATTCACCGTTTGTCGCCTGAAGCAAAATTGGTTGCGGTCGTTGCGGTCGTTGTCGTGATTGCGATGACGCCACGACGAGAAATAGTGGCGTTCGCTCTCTATGCATTAGGGGCGTGGGCCATCATTGTGACGACCAAAATTGGCGTGTTGACATACCTGAAGCGTTTATCAGTGATTATTCCGTTCGTCATGTTCGCTCTGATTGTGCCATTTATCGGGGGCGGCGAGTCGGTACGGGTGCTTGGCGTCTCGCTCTCGATCGACGGACTGTGGGCAACGTGGAACATCCTTGCCAAAGCGGGGTTAGGCGCAACGATGAGCATTGCGCTGTCGGCAACGACTCCTGTCGCACAACTCTTGCATGGCATGACTCGACTGAAAGTTCCCCGACTATTGGTGGCGATCATTGCGTTCATGCTCCGGTATATCGATGTACTCGTTGAACAACTCGGGCGGATGCGTCGCTCGATGGTGGCGAGAGGTCACGACCCGAGATGGATGTGGCAACTGAAGCCGATTGCGTCGTCTGCGGGGGCTCTCTTTGTTCGTTCTTATGAGAGGGGAGAACGCGTGCACCAGGCGATGCTTGCGCGCGGCTACACCGGAGTGATGCCGACGGTGTCTGAGCAACGAGCGTCAACAAAAGAGTGGCTGGCCGTATTGCTGTGCCCGATTGGTGCCGCATTGGTGCTCACCGTGGCGGTGGTGTGATGTCAGCTTCATCGATTTCGGTTCGCGAACTTGGTTTTCGTTATCCGGGGGAGCATCACGATGCATTGAGAGGGCTCACTATCGATGTCAATGCGGGTGAACGCGTTGCCGTGCTTGGGCCAAACGGTTCGGGCAAAACCACCTTCGTTATGCATCTCAACGGCCTCTTGGCAACCCAATCTGGCGAGGTCCGGATTGGTGATACTCCTGTTGTCGAATCGAATTTGATGGAAGTTCGCCGCCGGGTTGGCGCAGTGTTCCAAGACGCAGATGATCAACTTTTCATGTCATCGGTTCGTGAAGATGTGGCGTTCGGTCCAGCGAATCTCGGTGTCAGCGGTGCAGAACTCGACGAGCTGGTAGAACGAACGCTCGAACGGGTTGGAGCTGCCGGCTACGCCGATCGAAACCCCCATCATTTGAGCGGCGGCGAAAAGCGAAGGGTCGCGATTGCAACCGTGCTCTCAATGGACCCAGACGTCCTCATTCTTGATGAACCCACCTCAGGTCTTGACCCTGCGGGCAGGCGCGAACTCATTGATTTGCTTTCCTCCCTCACGCAGACACAACTCATCGTCACTCATGACCTTCCCCTTGCTCTGCAGCTATGCAATCGGTCGGTCATTGTGAGCGACGGTCGTGTAGTGGCCGATGGCCGCACCCCAGAGTTGCTTGCCAACGTTGAGTTGCTGGCGGAACATCGCTTAGAACTTCCTCTGGGCTTTGACCCCTCTCGGCTGTAGCCGTCACGGCACGGTGTACACCTAAATGTGTGTGCGCTACGATTCCGACCAGAAGGCAGGCGCGCCGGCAACGTCATCGAGGGGGAATGATGACCGAAGTTGATCCAGTATCAGATTGGGCAAATGACTTCGAGATCTTTGATCCGGAGTTTGTGAAAGATCCGTATTCGGTGTGGGGCGAGTTACGTGAGCAGGGATGCCCATTTGCCCGCACTGAACGCCGCGAGGTCACGTTCATGCCCACGACCTATGAGGGAGTGAGGTCGATTGCGGCTGACACCGAGGCGTGGTCGTCGTACTCGGTGACCGTTACCCCTGTTCCACAGTCGTATGACGCGAACGGCGACCGCATTCGATCGATTATTGCCACCGATGAACCTGACCACACCCCCGAACGCCGGCTCATGTTGCCTTTCTTTTCGCCGAAGGCGGTTGAGAAGTACCGCGAGCACACCCAAGAGTTGTGCCGACGACTGATTCGTGAATTTATTGAAGAGGGATCTGCTGACATTGCAGAGCAATACGCACGTCAGATCCCGCCCCGAATCATTGCTGCGATTCTCGGCATCGAACCAGAGATGGCAGACGAGTTCACCACATGGGTGCAGGGCGCGCTTGAACTCGGATTGCAAGATGACGAAATTCGGGAGCACTATGCCTCGATCATCAGAAAATTCTTCTTGGAACAGATCGAGTACCGGCAAGAGAATCCAGGCGACGATCTCATCTCATTCCTGCTCGATGCCGAACTTGATGGCGAGCCCGTTCCGATGCCAGTCATTCGAGGCAATGTCGGTCTTATGCTCATCGCCGGAATCGACACGACGTGGAGTTCAATCGGCTCAGCCCTGTTGCACCTCGCAACGCACCCCGAAGATCGTCAGCGACTTGTCGACGAGCCCGACCTCATTCCAACCGCGATTGAGGAATTTCTCCGCGCGTATTCACCGGTGACGATGGCCAGAGTCGCAAATCACGACACCATGCTCGGTGATCGCGAGGTCAAGGCAGGCGATCGAGTGATGCTGACCTTCCCTGCCGCGAACCGCGATCCGGCAATGTTCGACAACCCAGAGGAAGTGATCATCGATCGTGAGCACAACCGCCATATTGCATTCGGTTCAGGTATCCACCGTTGCGCGGGATCAAACCTTGCTCGCATGGAAATGCAGGTAGCGATCGAAGAGTTCTTGAGGATGATTCCCGAGTTTGAACTCACTGATGCCGATGCGGTCACGTGGGCAGGTGGCCAGGTTCGAGGGCCGCGCAACATCCCGGTGACATTCCCGACACGTCACCCTCTCTAAGTTCGACTTACGTTTTCATGTCGACCCCTCAGCACGTTCCCGAGTTGGAGTTTGTTGCTCATGTCAAAGTTGAACTTGGCGAACCCTTAGAACTCGGGTCGGTTCTCACCGGGCAGCGTCGGATCATCCCCATCATTGGAGGATCGATAACAGGTCCGCTGTTGAATGCTGAAATTCTCGATGGCGGTGCCGACTGGCAGATTGTGACCGCTGACGGAACCGCAGTAATTGACACCCGCTATTCCGCGAGGACTGCTGATGGCTCTCTCATCTATCTCGCAACGAGTGGGTTTCGGCATGGGCCTGCTGAGGTGTTGGAAAGGGTTTCAGCCGGCGAGGATGTCGCCCGAGACGAGTATTACTTCAGACTCCAGGTCAACCTCGAGAGTGGTGGTCGTGGGCTTGAATGGCTCAACAACACCGTCTTTATTGCCTCAGCAGGTCGTAACGCGATGTCGGTTATCTACGACTTATTCGCCGTTCGATAGCCCCATTGCTGGTGCCCTCGGCAGGATTCGAACCTGCGCACACGGCTCCGGAGGCCGATGCTCTATCCCCTGAGCTACGAGGGCGGGATGACGTGGAAAGGCTACCGCCGCCTGAAGGTGTCGGTAGCAGTGAGAATGCTGACCATCACCAGCATTCACGTCACACCCAGCACGTACGATCGTAGGAATGGGAATGCACCTCGTCGTCGCCAATGACCTCGAGACGCTTGCCGACCGGCTCGTTGACCGTTTGAGCGAGGTGCCCGATGACCCATTTCTCCCCGAAACCATTGTGGTCCCAGGTGACGGCGTTCGTTCATGGCTAACCCACGCAATCGCCCTTCGCCTCGGTATTTGTTCCAACATTCAGTTCTCGTATCCGGCGAGATTCCTCAAAGACACCTTCAGTCTCGAATTGAAGATGGGCACCTGGGAGACAGGTCCGTTGACGTGGGCGATCCATGCCATCCAACAAGAAGGTGGTGTCGACGATCTCATGCGGGCACGTGCGATTGCCGATGTGTTCGATCGTTACATCCTCTACCGACCCCACATGGTGAGACGATGGTCTGATGGAGAAGATGTCGATGGATCGCTACAGGCCCTCGCTGACCATCATCTCTGGCAACCAGAACTCTGGCGGCAACTCGAAGCGCGTCTAGGGCGATCAGATGCTCGCGTGTTCGAACAACTCACGCATGCTTCCGCAGATGAGATCTCATTCGCTGGTTCGATACCACAGCGGGTGTCGATATTTGGCTTGACGACGATGCCGCAGCCTCAACTCGATTTGTTTCGAGTGTTATCAATAAAGACCGAGGTCGCAGTGTTCGCTCCCGTGTCATCATCGTCGAGGTGGGAGTCTGTTCGATCAGCGTGGCGAGAAGAGTTGCGATTTCCAGCGTTGCGCGACGCACATCCTCGCCCAACAGGTGGCTTTCGACTCAATGAGGTGTGGGGTCGTACCAACGAAGAGGGTCACACGCTGCTACTCGATTCTGTGCTGGCCACCAGCGGAGAAGTGGACGGGCCTCTGAATATCAAACGCAACTCTGCAGGCGAGGACGACAGCACTCTCCTGTCATCACTTCAAGACGCCATCGATCACGATGCCGTCCCTGATGCTGAAGTGCCGCTCGACCGTACCGTTGCCGTTCACCGAACGTTTGGGGCAACACGCCAGGTTGAGGTACTGAGAGACCATCTTCTTCACCTTTTCAACGAGCGGCATCGCGACGGGTCGGTGGTGTTCGCGCCAAGGGACGTCGTGGTGCTCACTAACGACGTCGAACGTTTCGCTCCACTGGTGCAGTCTGTGTTCGCTGGTAACCCCGCGGCCGGCGTTCCCGACATTCCAGTACAAATTGCTGACCGTTCGCTTGGAGTGACGAACCCGATCGCGAGCGTCGGCCAACTGTTGCTTCGATTACTCGATGAGCGTTTTCGAGTTAATGACGTCGTTGAGCTCTTGACACAGTCCGTTGTTGCGATGTCGTTCGACATCGAACCCTCTGATGTCGATCGTGTGAGCGAACTCTTCACCATGGCAAATGCTCGTTGGGGTCTTGACGGAGACGACCAGCGTGCGGTCGGCATCGAGCCCCTCGGTGCATTCACGCTGCTCGACGCGTTGAACCGTCTCGTCTCTGCTGTCGCCACGGCCACAAGTGGGCCTGAACTTGTTGGCGATCGCATCGCCCCGCTTCGAGAAGTGAGTTTCGATGACGTTGGGCTACTCGGGAAAACCGCTCTTTTCCTTCAGCAACTGCACGATAGTTGCACACAACTCAATCTCTTAGCAACACCTCGAGACTGGTTTGTCTCATTCCGCGAAGCACTTGGTCAACTCGTGTCCGTGAGTGGCGATGAGGTGCTGTGGTGGCGAGCAATCGACCACCTGTGTGAGCAACTATGCGACGAGGTCGAACTCGCTGGGGACGACTCTGCGTCGGTGGTGGTCAACCCCGCCGATCTTGCTGTGTTGGTCAACTCGAGATTGGCCTCGACAGCGGGAATACCTCGTTTTCAGACAGGGCGAGTGACGGTCTCTTCGCTCACTGCTGTACGCGGAGTACCTCATTCCGTTGTTTGTCTCTTAGGAGTCGACCGAGAGGGTGAACCAAATACTCTCGCCAACCCTGATGACCTCACTCAATCGCCACAATGCATCGGTGACCGAGACCAGAGAAGTGAATATCAAGCCCAACTCTTAGATGCTGTGATGTCGGCCCAAGATCGGCTCATCATCTGTTCGACCGGATTTGATGTCACGAGTGGTGCCGAGGTCTCACCGTCGGCTGCACTCAGCGAACTCATCGATGCTCTTGGTGACCTTATTGGCTGCGAGTTCCCCCTCGTACACCACCCGCGGCAGACCTGGTCTGAAGCAAATTTTGTCATCCACCCTGAAGTAAGCGATCGGCCCTGGAGCCATGATCGAAGCGCGGTCAAGGCTGCGATGTCCCGCCGCAGTCAACATAACCAGCAACCTGAGTCACTCGAGTTAGCTGAGCGCCCCGACGGGCCCTGCACCGTCGCCGATCTTCGCCATGCATTTAGCCAGCCATTACGAACGTTCTGCGAGGACCGTCTTCATCTCGCCGCTCTTCAAGAGTATGGGCGCGAGCGCGGGTCGAACATCCCGCTCGGTCTTGATGGACTCGACCGATTCGGGTTACGTCACGGCATGTTGTCATCTGCCATGGGTGGAGGGAATCCAGAAGACTGGGTCGATTTCCTTACCGCATCAGGTGACGTTCCTCCCGGTGTGTACGGAGCCGCATCACTTCAGGCAGCACGAGACGATACAGAAGCCATAGTTGACGCCCTGTCATCTGAGGGTATGACGTTGCCGCTTGTCACGACATCTCTCGACGTTCACATCACCAAAGAAGATGGTGATGTCGAATTAACCGGGGTGATCGATTCGCTTCACGGCTCAACAGTTCTCGACATTGCCGCCTCATCATCGTTTGCCAACCGTTTCTGTGAACGATTGGTCGATCTTGTTGTTCTCTCGGTTGTGTCTCCTGAAACACAGTGGCGCCTCTCTATGTACCGAGTGAGCAACACGCAAGCGCGCGTTCGTCACCTGACAGCCTCATTGGCTCCATCAGCCGACCCCCGTGAATTACTCGCTGGTTTGATCAACTTACGTCGAGAGGTTCTCATCCGGCCGGTGCCCTTGTTTGCAGGTATCGCACTTGCGCAGAGCTGTGGCGGAGATCCAAAAGGTGAATGGGAGGGCAATCAGGCGCGACCGGGCGAACGTGAGCAGACCTTCAACCATTTGTTTTTTGACTTTGGCTATGACGAGTTGCTCGACCAAACAACAACTTTGCGTGATGTTGACGAGTGGTTCGCTCCTGTTCTTCGCTCTGTTGAGATCAACGACAGCACGGGAAAATTGCAATCAATGAATGAGGTCGCATCATGACCTCGAGCTTGCCATTTGACATCTCGCAACCGCCAGGCCCCGGCCTTACGGTGCTTGAGGCATCTGCGGGAACTGGCAAAACATACTCCATCACAGGTCTCGCACTACTTGGTTTCGCAAGAGGAGAATTCAGCCCCCGCGAAGTGTGCGTGGTGACATTTACCGACGCCGCGACGGCGGAGCTTGCAGGTCGACTTCGCGCTCGCATCGTGCAAGGAATTGAGGCCCTGATGACCCCGCCCGAAGACTGGGCGCATATCACCGACACGGTTGACACCTTGCTGATCGAGCCTGATAGCGACGATGAGGAAGGTCGCCGGTCTCGCCTTGAACATTTACGACGAGCTCTCACCGAATTCGATGCGATGACCGTGTCGACGATCCATGGGTTCTGTCATCGGTTGCTCACCTCGGTCGGTGTAGCAACGGCCGATATTTCCTCCGATAGCGAAGACATCGGTGAGGTTGTTCACGATGTCATCCTTGCCGGCCAGCACACGGTCACCAATCCATCTCGGGTTATCGATGCGGTCAAAACCCGTTTGACGTTGCCTGATGCTCGTATGGCGACATTCCCTGATGCTCCAGACGGGGTTCAAGCTGAGATCAACGACCTTATTGAGATCATCGAAGCATCGGTGGCCGAAGTGGTTCGTCGACGACGACGTTGGCGGCGAGGCACGTTCGATTCGATGCTTGTCGACACTCGTGACCTCTTATGTGATGAAGTTCGAGGCCCGTCGATCATCGCAGAGCTCCGTTCGCGGTTCCGGCTTGTCCTCGTTGATGAGTTTCAAGATACCGACACCGTGCAATGGAAAATCTTCCGGACGGCGTTCATCGAGCAACACACAGATATTCCCGCCGTGCCTCTCGTCGTTGTTGGTGACCCGAAACAATCCATTTATCGCTTCCGCGGAGCCGAACTATCTGCCTATCTCGATGCAGTTGAGTATGCCGATCAGCATGATGGTCGGCGCTTTCATCTCGACACGAATTACCGTTCAGACGCCGACATGCTCATTGCTCTTGAGCATGTGTTTGGGCAGGCGACCTTCGGCGATGATCGGGTCGGTTTCGAGCGTGTTCTCGCCGGCAAAGAGATGAGTTCTTATGGCTTGAGCGGTGAACAGCCTCCAATGCAGATTCGATCGATAGAGCCTCCACTTGATGCGAAAGGCTCCGTCAATGCAGGAACCGCACGTAACTGGGTGCTCGCAGACGTTGTTGCTGAGGTGGTGAGGCTTCTCGGTGAGAGTCGAATTATCCGACAGCAAGACGCTTCTGCCGAGTCACTGCGACCATCAGATATTGGCATTGTCGTGAAGTCGAATTCCGATGCAGAGCTCTATGCATCGGCTCTGCGATCGGCGGGCATTCCGGCAGTGACAAGCGGTACCGACTCTGTGCTCGATTCTCCGGCCGCTCTTCAATGGCGACTTCTTCTACAAAGTCTGTTGCGTCCGACAGACCTTCGTGCGGCGCGAACGGTTGCGATGGGTGTCTTCAGCGATGTTGATGTCAGGGAGGTCGATGACTTCGAGAGCGAAGATGAGGCAGCGTTACTCAGTCGGCAGCAGCAACGGGTTCGGGCCCTCGCAGTCGGAGGAGTGGCGCACCTGCTTGCAGCGTTGCGCCAAGACGGATACCAACAGCGGGCTCTCGCTCGAGTCGGCGGTGAGCGGTTGCTCACCGACATTGAGCACATCGGTGAACTTCTGCATCAGAGCACCCGAGGTCGTTCATGCAGTCCTACTCAGGTTGCGGCAGCGTTCCAAGAATTGCGACAGAGTTCCTCTGATCGTTCGACAAGTGAGTTGCTGAATCGTCGCCTCGATCGTGATGACGACACGGTGCGCCTCATGACCATTCACAAAGCGAAAGGTTTGGAGTTTCCTGTGGTGCTCTGTCCGACCTTGTGGACGACGCAGAAAGGCTCTCAGGGGTTGCCTCATGCTGAAATGCCCGACGAGGGTGGCAGGCTTCTGAATAGCTACTGGGTGGCTGATGGTTCCTCAAGGGCGAAGGCGGTGATGCGTGTCAAAACGTGCGCCGACGCGGAAGCCCAAGGCGAGGATCTGCGAAATCTGTATGTTGCTCTCACCCGAGCTGTGCACAAACTTGTGCTCTGGACGGTGCCTGGCTTCTCCAGGGGCACGCGGCCGCTTGCTGATCTTCTTGAGAAGTCATGCAGCGGAGACGTTGCACGACTGGCGTCGGAAATCCCTGAGGCGCTTGAACTGGTTCGCATTGACTCCCGCCCCGCTCGGGTTCAACCCGTCGCCCAATCAATTGATGATTCGTCGTTGTTGGTGAGCACCAACGATCGAACATTCGACGAGCCCTGGAAGGTGTGGTCGTTTACCGCAATCGATCGAGCGTTGCAGGCTGACAGCGACCGATCTCGCCTTGATGTTGACGTTGCACCTCACATCGGCGGGCTCGATGAACCTGGCGAAACCACCGAAGAACACATTTCGGTTGGGCCGACCGAGATGACGCCGCTCCATGCAATTCCTGGTTCTGCTGCCTTTGGAACGCTGGTCCATTCAGTTCTTGAAGATGTTGAATTTGATTCGGCGTCAGTGACGGCTGACCTCCGCGATCTTTGCCTGGAACGTCTTCGCTACCAGCCCATTGAGTGCGATCCGGAGATCCTTGCGGAGGGGCTGTCAACAATGTTGTCAGCGCCGCTCGGAGGCCCACTTGGTGAGATCAGCCTGAGCACAATTTCTCGAGTTAACCGTCTCGATGAACTCGAATTTTTGTTGCCTCTTTCCAGCACGAGCGCAGCAACAATTGCGGAGGTGGTCGTTGCTCATTCCCCACATGACGATCCATTCCAATCATGGTTCCACCAGGTCGCAAATGGTCAGATCACGGTGCCAATCGCAGGAATGTTGACCGGGTCAATTGACCTTGTCGCAAGAGTTGACGGCTCGTATTTCATCGCTGACTACAAAACCAATCGGCTGAGTGATGATGCAGCATTCACCACCGCTGAATTGGTCGACGAAATGAATCACCACGGCTACCCACTTCAGGCCTTGCTGTATCTGGTTGCGTTCAGGCGTTACTTGCGTCGTCGGAAGCCACGGGTGAACACAGATGATGTAGTGGTTGGTGCGGCCTATCTATTTGTGCGAGGAATGGACCCCTCCCGGCCTGCCAGCGATACGCGCGGAGTGATCTGGTGGCAACCATCGGGTGAGCTCATCGACGCAGTCGACCAACTGTTCCTGGTAACGGAGTCGACGTGACACAACTAGAGCGTCGAAGAACTTTGTACGACCGCTTTGAACCGTGGGTTCTATCCGAGGCGTTGACACGCCAAGACCTGGCGGTTGCTGTTGCGCTCGCCGACATGTGCGGTGAAGACGATCAACACCTCATTCTTGCGCTTGCATTCGCCGTCGCTGCGCCCCAGTCAGGCCATACAGCGGTTGACCTGCGGGAAATTCGCGAGCACACATTGGTGAGTGCAGAATCGCGCTCGCCTACGCGAGTCACCGATGTGGAGAATCTTCCATGGCCTGAAGATGCAGCCGAATGGCTCGAAGAGGTGTCGAAAAGCCGCCTCATTACGTCAACGCAGTCGCCGCTGGTGGCTGACCGTGGCCTCATCTACTTGCGCCGATTCTTTCATCACGAGGAGCGGGTTGCAGAGCGTCTCAAAGAGCTTGCGCAGGCCTCACGATCAACGGTGTCAAATGCTGAAGTCAGCAATGTTCTTCGTCTTACCCGAAACCAACAACATGCAGTTGAGGTATGTGGGCGCGCACGACTCGGGGTACTGACCGGACCGCCGGGGAGTGGAAAAACTCGTACGGTAGCCGCCCTTGTTGCGGACGAGTTCGTCGCTTCTCCGACTGCACGTGTTGCGCTCGCCGCACCGACGGGTAAGGCAGCAGCCCGAATGGCGGAGAGTGTGGCCGAGTCGATCGATCTACTTTCTGCAACTGATGACGAACTGATTGGTGCCGCAGCATCTGCACTTCAACTCATAGTGCCCTCGACAGTTCACCGGTTGCTTGGAGCGAGAGGTTCAGACAGCTTTCGTTACGACCTTCACAATCCGCTTCCGTTCGATCTCATTGTGGTCGATGAGGCGTCGATGTTGTCTCTGCCACTCGTCGATGCCCTTCTCCAAGCACTGCATCCCGCCGCGAGGTTGGTGTTCGTCGGAGATGCAGGCCAGTTGGCGAGTGTCGATGCGGGTTCGGTGCTCGGCGACATCGCTGGAGCAGACGGTCCAATTCATACATGCGTAGCTGAACTCACCGAAACCCATCGGTTTCCTACCGACAGCTTCATCGGTCAGTTTTCGAGTGCAGTGTTGCGAGGAGACAGTGACGCGGCAGTACACGTCCTCGACGAGGCGCTCGGCACCGCGGCATCAAGCTCGGTATTGATTGACGGAATCGTTCTCGAGATGGTCGAAGAGTCTGCCGATGTCGACCAATTCGTGAGAGACCACGCAGTGTCTCTTGCTGCAAAGGCTTCTGATGGCGATATCTCGGGAGCGTTACGGCAACTCAACGCGTTTAGGGTGCTGTGCGCTCACCGCAGTGGTCCATTCGGGGTCGACGGTTGGAACGTTCGTGCCGAACGACTTCTTGAACGCGCAGAAGTTCAAACGCGTGGGCACTATCCAGGTCAGCCGATCATGGTCACATCGAACGACCCCACGAGGCGACTATTCAACGGCGATGTCGGGGTGGTGGTGAAAGATGAACGAGGTCTCCGGGTTGCATTTCCCAACTCAGATCTTCCGCTGATCGAGCCAGTTTCGTTGTCAGACCACGCGACAGTTCATGCAATGACGATTCATAAAAGTCAAGGGTCTGAGTTTGACCACGTCGTCGTGGTATTGCCGCCTGAGGGTTCCCGACTTGCGACGCGCGAGTTGCTCTACACCGCAGTGACCCGTGCCCGACGACGGGTGACTCTGGTGGCTTCCCAGGCGTCAGTTCTCGCAGCCCTCTCCCGCTCAGAACACCGAGTGAGTGGTCTTCGTCACCGCCTCGAGATGGTGCAGGAGCACGGCTGATCTTCTTGATCTCAACGCTGGTCTAGATCTTCGCTCAAGAAGATCTCCACTCAAGATGATGGCGTTTTGGGCGAACGTGGAAGGCCGAGCAGTCGTTCGCCAACAAGATCTCGTTGCACTTCGCTTGAGCCTCCAGCAATGCGCATCCCCGGGGCGTACAAGAACGGTTCCGTATCATCATTGGTGAGCATTGCATCAGCACCATGCGTGTCGAGAACAGCGCGGCTGAGTTGAGTTTCAAACTCGGTCATCGCAAGCTTCGAGAGAGGGCCCAGCCGAGGGTTTGTGCCCGACCGGTCGAGTAAACGGCGAAGGGCAAACCCTCGATCGCGAAGCTCGGTTCCCGGGTCATCACCCAATCGATCAAGTCGTCGATCGAGTCGAATTGATGCGGCGCCCACGGCCGCTCGCTCGTCAGCAAGAACACTTGTTGCAACCTGCCAGCCCGAATGTACATCGCCGAGTAGACCCCCAGGAGCAACATAGGCGCCGTCGAGGAACACTTCACAGAATTCTGTGTCGCCGGTCATCTGACGTATCGGACGAACATCGATCTCAGGTTGGTCCATCTCAATGAGCATGAACGAGATGCCTCGTGCCCCCCGCGAGCCTGGGTTAGTGCGGGCAAGAAGTATTCCCCATTGCGAAACTTGCGCAGTGCTTGTCCAAATTTTCTGACCCGTGATGCGCCAGCCGTCCCCGTCGGGTTCGGCTTTGGTGCGGAGACTCGACAAGTCTGATCCAGAACCCGGTTCTGAAAACAACTGGCACCAGATAATTGATCCATCGATGATGTGGGGGAGGTGAGTATCGACTTGTTCTTGTGTGCCAAATGCTCGTACTGCACCAGCGGTGAGCACAAACCCTTGAAAATTGGCATAGGGAGCAAGCCCAGCGTGGGCACATTCTTCGTACCAGATGACCGAGTGTGCCTCAGAGAGTCCTTGGCCATGATGTGATGTGTCCCAGTCGATTCCTGCAAAACGTGCTTCGGCGATTGCGTGTTGCCACACCTTGGCATCGTTGATGAGGGCCGGAGGAAGAATGGTGCCGTACTCACGACATCCAATGCCGGCATCATTCGACTCGCGCAGAAACTGCTGCACTCTCGCCCTGAAATCGCTGAGGTTCAGGTCGTTGACGGCCACACGATGACCGTAGCGTTCGGGGTATGTCAAACCACATTCCGACAACGCCCCCGCCACGCGACCCAGATCGAACGATTGAGTTCTTCTGGGACCCGGTCTGCCCGTTCGCGTGGTTGGCCTCGCGCTGGATTGAGGAGGTGCGCTCTGAGATTGGCCTAACTGTGGATTGGCGGTTTATTTCGCTGCGACTCATCAACAAAGACAAGGATTACCCCACCCATTTTCCTCCGGGCTACGAATTCGGCCACACGGCTGGTTTGCGAATGCTTCGGGTCGCTGCCCGTATTCGACACGAACTCGGGAGAGACGCGCTTGACCCTGTTGTGACCGCGTACGGCGAGTCATATTTCGATAAGCCGAGGGGATCAGGCATGCGAGATCGACTTTCGACCCCCGATCACCTCGTCGAGGTGCTCACCACGGCCGGCATCGACCTCGACTTCGCAAGCGCAGCTGATGACGCGGCGTGGGACGAAATGATCGACGCCGAAGGCGAGATGGCTCTGTCTCGAACAGGTCGAGACGTTGGTACGCCAATCATTTCATTTGGGGACGATGGTCTTTCATTCTTCGGGCCGGTGATCTCTCGAATTCCTCGGGGCTCAGAGGCGGTGAAGTTATGGGAGTCGGTGAATACCCTCGCCGCGTTCCCCGGTTTTGCAGAGATGAAACGGTCGCTGCGAGAGACGCCTCAGCTGAACATCCTTGGCGGACTTGTTGAGCAACCAGTGGAAGAAGACTGGGAGGCCGGTCACCGTCGCATGAATGATTAGGTGGTTGCCAGCACAGAAGCCCACTTATTGCATATGGGTGGTACCAGTCTGACTACCCTGTAAGGGTGCTATTCCGAAGAATTATCATCGTGATTGCGAGTATCACGATGTCGATTGGCATCGTGGCCTTCGCTCTTGGACGTGTGGTGCTCGGAATCGCAGGTTCAGCTGAATCGGTGACGGCAATTGTTGGTGAGGTCACTGACTTGCCAGAGGTGAGGACAGAACTTGTCGATGAGATCGCGAATCAGTTCGCCTCTGATCCGATGATCAGCCAATATGCCGATGACGAGACCGTCCGCATAGCAGTCGAAACCGTGCTGTCGAGCAACGAATTTGCTGCGTTTAAAGATGACGTGAGCGTTGCTGCGTATGACGTTTTCTTTGAAGGCGCAGAGTCAGCCGAAGTCGACGTCAACAAACTTGCCTCGGTGGCTCTCGACCAGATTGCGGCCGCGACCGAATCGAGCGAACTTGCCGAGATAGCTGAAGAGTTTGGAATTGAAGTTGACGAGGGCCTTATCGAGACGGCCACCGATGAAGTACTCGATGCGATTGACGAAGGCTCGTTACTCGAAGGTATTGAACCGATCGTCCTTGAACGCACGGAGAGCGATGTTGATCTTTCAGGTGTCGTTGATTCGGTTCGAATGTGGTCGAACATCGGGCTTGCTCTCGCGGTCGTCTCCGCAGCGTTGATGCTCGTGCTGTCACCTGCTGCGTTTCTTCGCAGATTGCTTCCTGTGGGTGTTGGCTTGCTTCTCGCCGGCGTCGTTCTTTTCGGCGTGAGTCGAATCTCTGGTGTTCTGCCTATCGATGGGGTTGCACGCGTTGACATGATTCGCGCCATCGCCGACAGCCTGGTCGGACGCGTGGCTGCACCGGCCTACACGATGCTTATCGCAGGAGCGGTTGTTGTTGGGGTGAGCGTAAGCGCTCGATTCGTGAGCCGTAAACCCTAAGAGCCCGCCGCAACGATCGCATCAAACTCGGCTTCGGTGAGTGGTATTACCGAGAGTCGGTTGCCCCGAGCGAGTAGTCGACACTCTTCAAGCTCGGGCATCGCACGTAACTCGTCGAGAGACACAAATTTCAGTCGCTTCTTTGGCCCTAGGGTCACCCAGTCCCACCTGGGGTTTTCGGGGGAACTTTTTGGATCGAAATAGTTCGATTCAGGATCAAATTGTGTCGGGTCGGGCTCGGCCTCTTTAATGATTTTGGCGACGCCAGCAGCCCCGGGAGGGGTTGCGTTTGAGTGATAGAAGATGACGAGGTCACCTTTCTTCATTTCGCGCATGAAGTTTCGTGCCTGATAATTTCGAACGCCGTCCCATCCTTCGCGTTTCACCTGTATGAGGTCTTCGTAAGAAAATACGTAGGGTTCAGATTTCATCAACCAATGGGCCATGTGACCGACGCTAGTTCTCAGCAGTTACCGTCGTCGCCGTTATGTCGATCAAACTCGAACAGGTTCGGATTCCGGAGGAGTTGCCGATTGCGCACTATGCCGACGAACTTGTCGATGCGATTCGACATCATCAAGTCGTTGTTGTCGCTGGAGAAACTGGATCGGGAAAGAGTACGCAACTCCCAAAACTCTGTCTACGGGCTGGCCGCGGTATGGCCGGCCTCATAGGCCATACCCAGCCTCGTCGGGTAGCCGCGCGCTCGGTTGCTGATCGAATTGCCACCGAACTAGGGGTGGCGTTGGGTTCAGAGGTCGGGTTCTCGGTGCGTTTCACCGATCAGGTCAACGCGGAGACACAGATTCGGGTGATGACCGATGGCATTTTGCTAGCTGAACTCTCTCGAGATCCCGATCTCAGCCGCTACGACACCATCATTGTCGACGAGGCGCATGAGCGCAGTCTCAACATCGATTTCATCCTGGGGTATCTGCGGCAGTTGCTACATCGACGTCCTGAGCTCCATCTCATCGTGACGTCAGCAACAATCGATACTGACCGCTTCTCCGAGCATTTTGCTGACCACAACGGCAACGCAGCCCCGGTGTTCACCGTTGAGGGGCGCGCCTACCCCGTTGAACTTCGGTACCGTCCGGTTGCTGATGACACCGACCAGGTTGAAGCCATTATCGATGGTGTCACTGAGTTGACCAAAGAGGTCGACGGCGACATCCTCGTTTTTCTTTCAGGAGAACGAGAAATTCACGATACGGCAGACGCACTTCGACAACTTGAGTTACCTCGAACAGAGATTTTGCCGTTGTACGCCAGGTTGTCGGCGGCAGAGCAACAGCGGGTGTTCGCTTCTCATCCGGGTCGACGAATCGTGCTGGCGACAAATGTCGCGGAAACATCGATCACCGTGCCTGGGGTGCGAGCTGTCATCGACACCGGCACTGCGCGAATTAGTCGATATTCGCGTCGCTTAAAAGTTCAACGACTTCCAATTGAGGGCATCTCACAAGCATCGGCAGCGCAGCGTGCAGGACGGTGTGGCCGGGTCGCGCCAGGGGTCTGTATCCGTTTATGGGATGAAGGTGATCATGCGGAACGGCCCGAATTTACCGAGCCTGAAATTCTTCGTACCAATCTTGCATCGGTGATCTTGCAGATGACCAATCTCAGATTGGGTGACGTGAGTGACTTTCCGTTCATTGAGCCCCCTGAATCGTCGATGGTTCGTGACGGATACCGGCTGCTGAACGAACTGGGTGCTCTCACCGAAGGAGACGACAGGGAGTATCGACTAACTCCAATCGGCAAAAAACTGGCGCGGTTGCCGATTGACCCGCGCATTGCTCGCATGATTCTCGCTGCAGAGCGGCATGGCTGTGTGCGTGAGGTCTTGGTGATCGCGGCTGCCTTGTCAATTCAAGATGTTCGGGAGCGCCCACGAGAACAGCGAGAACGCGCTGACGAGTTACATCGCCGCTTTACCGTTCCCGGGTCTGATCTCATGAGCATCGTTGCGCTTTGGGATTACGTGAAAGAGCAGCAGAAAACATTGTCGGGCAACGCGTTCCGGCGGATGTGTCGTGATGAGTATCTCAACTGGCTGCGAGTGCGCGAATGGCGCGATCTCTACAGCCAACTCCGGCAAGTCGCCGGACAGATCGGTATTCGACCTGGCACTGATGCGGGCCACCCCGATCGGGTGCATCAGGCTGTGCTGTCTGGTTTATTGTCGAATATCGGTCGTCGAGACGACCGCCGGCCGCAACGCGATCGGCGGACACGAGTCGAATATCAGGGTGCTCGGGGAGCTCGATTTGAGGTTGTTCCTGGGTCTGCGATTGGTCGGGCGGGCAGCGAATGGGTAGTCGCTGCTGAAGTCGTTGAAACCGATCGCCTTCGGGCTCGGCGAGTGTCGGCAATTCAGCCTGAATGGATTGAGCCTATTGCGGGCAATTTAGTCTCTCGTTCGTATGGGGAACCCGAGTGGAACGCAACATCTGGTCGAGCAGTGATTCCAGAGCGCGTCTCGCTCTACGGGCTTGCAATCGTTGAGGGGCGTCGCATTGCGTTGTCGGCAGTCGACAAGGTCGCTGCTCGCCAAATGTTTATCGAGAACGCGCTCATCGCCGGTGACGTCGATCAGCGATGGCGTCGCCGCCAACGATTTATCTCTCGCAACCGTGCGCGTCTTGAGGAATGGGAGCAGTTGGGGGAGCGCAGCAGGCGCGGCTCTCCCGGAGGTGTAGGTGATCTGCGTCGTCTGTATAACGATGTGCTTCCCCCAAACATCACATCGACGAGGCATTTCGATCGATGGTGGCGCGACCAGCAGTCAACAACACCACACCTGTTGGATCTCCCCGAATCTGAAGTAGCGACACTCCTTGACGCCGGCTCACCCGAAGTGTGGGTAGACCGTGACGGCGCCGAGTACATGCTGACCTACCGGCACGACGTGGAGAGCCCCTTTGACGGCGTGACACTACATCTTCCCCTCGTCTCGGTAAATCAGTTCAGTGGAGTGAACCTTGACTGGCACGTGCCGAGTCGTCGACACGACCTCGCGGAGGCATTGTTCCGTTCACTCCCGAAAGACATTCGCCGGCGCCTCATTCCCGCTGCCGACACGCTGTCAGCGGCTATGAATGTCATTGGTGAACCCGACGGTCGGCCATTTGCTGAAGCGTTGGCGGTCGCGCTCACCGAGGTCTCGGGAGTCGCCGTTGCCGAACACCAATTTGACCTTGGTCGACTATCACCTGACCTCATCGTTCACATTGTGGTGAGTGATGCCGACGGTGAGGTGTATGCATTCGGTGACGACTTGTTAACAATTCGCGACATCGTGCGTCCCCAAGCCCGCCAGATGTTGGCCTCATCGGCCCCGATCGATGAGCGGAGTGGAATTACCGAGTGGGATCTCGGCACTCTGCCTGACCTCTTGGAGTGGACTGACGGCAACGAAATGCTGCGGGCGTATCCAACTTTGCTCGACCGGGGTGACAGCGTTTCTCTTCGCGTCGTCACCGACCACCTGCTTGCCGAGCGACTGTTGCATGAGGGGGTTCGTCGATTGTTGTTGCTCGCAGCAAGTCCGGCGCGAGGCCCAGTTCGAAGAATGATCGATAATGACCGCCAACTCGGTCTCTCGATGGTCGGGCTTGGGGTTGAAGCATTTCTCGATGATGCGATCACCGCAATCGCTGACCACATCATCCAACAACATGGTGTCAGTAGATCGCTACCGGAATTCGAAGTGTTGTGCCAGGCGATGCGCACGAAGTCGCCGATGAAGCTCATTGACCTCGTGAATCAAGGTCTTGCGATCGTTGACATTTCTCGCCAGGTGGTCGAGATGCTCGAACGCTTGCGAGCTCCCGGAGCAGTGAGCATTCGAACTGATGCCCATGATCATCTCGATCGTCTCGTTGGCCCAGGGATGTTGGCAAAGGTTGGCATAGAGCGCCTCGACGACCTCGAGCGCTGGGTGAATGGAATTCGCTACCGGCTTCAACATCTCGCTGGCCGGGTAGAACGCGATCTTGCGGGCATGCGAGAGGTAGCGCCGGTTGAACGTCGCTTCGCTGAGCGGCTAGCGGAGTACCCGAACGGCGCAGAGCCAGACACTCTTCAAGAACTCGGGTTCATGATCGAAGAGTTGCGGGTCGCAGTGTTCGCCCAAGAACTTGGAGTTGCGCAGCAGGTCAGCTCGGTTCGCCTTCTTCGCGAACTGGGGTGAAATGCCAGCATGGGGATATGAATCTCTCAACCATGTCGTATCACGTCGCTGACGGCGTCGCTCATCTTCGTCTCGACCGCCCTGAAGGGGCAAATGCAATGAACGTCGATTTCTCGAAAGATATTCGGGAAGTAATGATTGCGATCGAACACGATCCGACCATCAAGTCGGTAGCGGTGACAGCCGAAGGCAAGGTGTTCTCCGCAGGTGGCGACCTGAAAGAGTTCGCATCACTCGGTGACGAACTCCCCGCGATCGCCTCTGGGCTTGTCACCGACTACCACGCTGCGACCTATCGCATGAATCGGGTTCCGAAACCGTTTATCGCTGGAGTGCGTGGTGCAGCAGGTGGCGCAGGTTTGTCGTTCATGTGTGCATTTGATCTCGTGGTTGCTGGCGAGTCTGCGAAGTTCACGGTGGGATACACCAAGGCAGCGATGACGCCTGACGGAACCTCAACGTATTTCCTTGCCCGCCATATCGGGTTGCGTCGAGCGATGGAACTTACGTTGACCAACCGTGTGCTGAGTGCTCAAGAAGCTCTTGATTGGGGGCTCGTCAACATGGTGGTTCCTGATG
The DNA here is from genome assembly GCA_022425725.1 of Ilumatobacteraceae bacterium. GTDB lineage: Bacteria > Actinomycetota > Acidimicrobiia > Acidimicrobiales > Ilumatobacteraceae > Casp-actino5. The sequence continues at coordinate 14,034 of JAKMEY010000074.1, read as the reverse complement.
AAGATGTCGATGCGACTGCGACCTCGCTAGCGGAAAGTCTTGCTGCGGGTGCCTCACGATCAATCGGTGTGGCGAAGCGCCTCATCTACGAAGGTTATGAATCATCGCTGGAAGAGGCGGGTGAACGCGAAGCACAAGAGATCGTCAAGTCGATGGCAACCGTTGATGGTCGTGAGGGGATCAACGCATTCGCGTCTCGTCGCGAACCGCAATACCGAGGCGAGTGACTCCTTAGGAGAGGCGGGCAACCGTTGCTGCGAATTCGTCGATAGTCGACGAAATGATGTCGCTCACCGACCGGACCTTGTCTATTCGTCCAGCAACTTGACCTGAGAGGGCGATAGCGGCCTCCATGTCGCCCCCAAAGTAAAGATCTTTCGCGTTTCCAAAGTCACCGAAGACGTTGTGGTCGGCCTGTGAAAGTCGCTCAGAGCGGCCGGTTCGCAATGCGCGCAGCGCCGGGGAGAATTGTTCGTTAAGGAAAATGGTGTCGGTCTCCGCCGCGTTGACGATCGCTTGTTTCCAATTGTCGTGCACCGGCGATTCTTTTGCAGCGACCATCTGTGTTCCCATCTGGACACCTTCGGCGCCCAAAGCGAACGCAGCCGCCATCGTCATGCCGTCGCAGATGCCACCGGCAGCAATGATGGGCACATCGACCTGAGATCGAATGAGAGGCAGCAGCACCATGGTGGATACCGGCGTCGGGCTTTTAAATCCTCCACCTTCACCGCCTTCGACGACGAGACCGTCAACTCCGGCATCGACGGCTTTCAGGGCAGCCTGCAACGTGGGAACTACGTGGTAAACGGTCAGACCAGCGGCCTTCAGCGTTGCTGTGTACTTCGTCGGTGACCCGGCAGAAGTTGTGACAAATCTGACTCCCTGCTCGATGACAAACTCGGCGATGGCAGGGTCTTTGACAAACGCTTGAGCGATATTGACACCGAATGGTTGATCGGTGAGATCTCTCATTCGCTTGATCTCTTCTTTCACGGCGTCGAGTTCCCCAGACGAGGTCTCGATGATGCCGCATGCACCGGTTGCGGAAACCGCCGATGCGAGTTGGCTTCGCGCGATCCAGCCCATTGGTGCTTGCACGATTGGTATCGAAACTCCGAGGTCTCTGGTGACTCGATTTCTCTCAGGGTCGAATGCTGGATGCATGGGTCAGCCTTTCATGGAATCTGCTAGCAGTCCGCAGGACGCAGCGCTTCAGAACGAATAGTACGAGGAGTCGGTGAACTGGGCGATGTCGACAGATTTCAACTGTTGAACTGCTGTGGGGGCCTCGGTGGCCGGTCAAACCAATTACCAGACGGAATCGGCGTGAGATCAAGACCTGTTCCGTAGGCGTAGGCCCAACATCTTGTGCCGTTCTGCGTTGTCACCTCGACTCGGGTGTAGAGGCCGTCAACGGTGTCTTCTTCAATATCCAGCTCTCGAAGCGCCTCATCGATGACGTCGATTCGAAGGGAGTAGCGACGACCCAGAATGAGCGTTGTTGCAGATTCGTCGAATATTGCTGCGGGGTAGTCGAGCCCGGTGTCATATAGCAGCCCTGATGCAGTGTCAGGCGTGCCCTCACCGGTGACGTAACGCTCGAGGAGAGGCCACCTGACGTCTCCCGGAAGCAATGTTCCGTATACAAAGAGCTCGGTAACCACGTGCGTGACCTAACGATCCTGTGCCTGTGTGGGCACCCCGAGGAAGAGACCGGTCGATATTGCAGTGGTCGAGGCGATCGCAGACGTGGCGCTGGCGATGGTCTCGTCACACGAGAAGTCGAAAGGTGTACGGGCGACGCTGAGTGTGCGAATACCCGTGTCGACGTCAGATGCACTCGCCGATGCCATCACGACGAAGTATTGCAGTATCGGCCGATGAAACCTCCGACTGGTACCGTCATTTCTTATGACTTCATCTCCGATTGTGCATGCTATTGAGACCGACGGGAGCCGCTATGCAAATCGCGTCACGATGGGTTCCCATTCGTTGATCAGTGACGAACCAGAGCGTCTCGGCGGAGAAAATCTCGGACCTAATCCGTTCGAGTTGCTCGGCGCCGCTCTCTCAGCGTGCACCTCGATGACGATCCGAATGTATGCCGAGCGCAAAGGCTGGGATGTTCAGAACCTCGAGGTGACTGTGGATCATTCACGAGAACGCGGTCATGAGACCTTTACTCGAACTATTTCGTTCAATGGTGCTCACACTGAAGAGGAACGCGAGCGGCTCATCGATGTTTCACACCGCTGCCCAGTCCACAAGGTGATGGAAGGTTCGGCAACCATCGTCACCGAGACGATCACACCAGCAACACAATGACATCGCTGGGCGAGTCGGTATCGGTGCTGTCGGGACGCGACTCCTGGCATACACCTGTTGCCGCTGGTATCCCAGAAATCCGGATGAGCGACGGCCCTGCAGGAGTTAGAGGCACGTCATGGACGGGGCCTCGGTCTGCAGTCTTCCCCTGTGGTAGCGCTCTCGGCGCGACCTTTGACCCGAGCCTCATTGAGGAGGTCGGCGTTGCGCTCGGCAATCAAGCCCGGTCGAAGTCAGCGCACGTGTTGCTCGCACCGACGGTGAACCTTCACCGCACCCCTATTGGTGGTCGCAATTTTGAGTGCATGAGCGAAGATCCTCTCCTTACCGGCGTACTCGCTCGCGCGTACGTCGAAGGAGTGCAGTCTCAAGGCGTTGCTTGCTGCATCAAGCATTTCATCGGTAACGACACCGAATATGAGCGCGGCACCATTTCAAGTGAGATCGATGAGCGCACATTGCGAGAGGTCTACTTGCTGCCGTTTGAAATGGCGGTTGGGCAAAATGTCCGAGCAGTTATGACCGCGTACAACAAACTCAACGGAACGTTTTGCGCCGACCATGAATGGCTTATCACCACGGTGTTACGTAACGAGTGGGGATTTGACGGTGTGGTTATTTCAGACTGGTTTGGTCTGCACTCGACCGCTGAGGCCGTTAATGCAGGCCTTGATATTGAGATGCCTGGGCCGACACGTCACCGGGGACACTTGCTCGAATCAGCGGTGAATGAGGGCGTAGTCGACTCTGCGACAATCGAGGCATCAGTTGCTCGGGTGCGAGCGCTTGCAGAGTGGGCGCAGGCGTCAAAGAGTGACGGGTCGGAGCGAACCGAAGATGACGCGGTGACCCGAGATGTCCAATATCGAGCGGCCGTTGGGTCGACCGTATTGCTCACAAATGACAACGACCAGCTTCCATGGTCAGCGCAGGCTGGTGAGCGAATTGCACTCGTCGGGCCGCATGCATCGACGGGACGACCCCAAGGTGGCGGCAGTGCCAAGGTTCGACCGTCGTGGGTTGCGCCACTCCTTGAGTCGTTGAACAGCCGTGACCTTCGGGTTGATTGGGCACAGGGTTGTTCGATCAATCGCTTCCATCCGTCAGTGCGTGGTGAATTCACTCTTGATGTTGTTGACGAGCATGGTGTGTCGGTGTCATTGACGAAGACGTCGCTCGATGCATTTTGGCAAGATGGCCCCACCGATGAAATGTCGATGACATTTGGTGCGACGATGAGCGGCACATTTACTCCCGAGACCTCGGGTCAATGGTCGCTTGGATGTCGCTCGGTCGGTGAATGCCGTATTGCAATCGATGGCAAAGAGGTGTTGGTAATTTCCCGAGGAGACGCAGGCGGGAGCGTGTTCGGGCACGGTTCACCTGAACGATCTGTCGACATTGAACTCGTTGCCGGTCGTAGCGTTGAGATCACTATTGATTACCCGATTGACGATCACCCGGGAATTCGTGGGTTTATGGTCGGGCTCCGTGAGCCGCAGCACATCGATCTATTCGCTGAGGCAGTGGAGGTCGCCGCAGCATCTGATCGAGCGCTCGTCGTGGTTGGCACTGATGACGACTGGGAGACCGAAAGTGAAGACCGTAGGACGATGCAACTTCCTGGTCGTCAAGATGACCTCATCTCTGCGATAGCCGCGGTCAATCCGAACACTGTTGTCGTGGTCAATGCGGGCTCACCGGTCACCATGCCGTGGCGCGATGAGGTCGCAGCGATCTTGTACATATGGTTCCCGGGTGGAGCTCTCGGAGATGCATTGAGTGATGTGGTGTTCGGCGCGATCGATCCCGGCGGCCGGCTTCCGTTGACCTTCCCTGTGTCACTGAGCAACACCCCGGCTGCACCGCACTATCCGGGTGTTGATGGGGTCATGCGTTACGGCGAGGGCCGGCAGATCGGATACCGGTGGTATCGAGCGACATCCACTCCACCTCAGTTTTGGTTTGGTCACGGACTTTCCTACACCTCATTCGAGGTCAGTGATGTGTCGGTGGCGGGTGATCTTCGCGATGGCGTGACGGTCGCAATGTCAGTTACGAATGTCGGGAGTCGCGTCGGAGTTCATGTCGCTCAGCTCTTTACATCCTTCGACGGGGATCATCCTGAGATGTCAGACGATGTGCGCTTTGTCGGCTCGATCAAAGTCGAGCTCGCCCCACACGAGACACGCCGGGTCTCGATTGATCTTGATGCGCGTCGGTTCTCATCATGGTTATCTGACCAATGGGAAATCCCGCGCGGTGATCACGTCATCGAACTCGGACGATCAGCTGGCGACGTCGTTGAGATCGGGCGCCTCACCATTTGAGGAAGCCTGTGTTCGAAAACGAACTGCATTGACCTCGGCCGCGAACAACGTGATCGCAGCATGAAACGAAATCCACGCTGTAAGGGCAAGAACAGATGCGAACGTTCCGTAGACGCCCTGTGCTCCTGAAAGCAATCGGGCGACGATCGAAGTGCCCGCAAATTGCAAGAGTGTGAAACCGAATCCAGCGAGGACGGCTCCCACACGAACCATGTTCCATGTCGCTGAGGCAGCGGTGAGATACCGGAACATCGTTCCGATGATTGCAGTGTTCACCGCAACGGTGCCGAGGGCGATAAGCGATTGGCTGATGAAGCCGATTTCGGCGTAACCAGCGATGCTCGTGAGAACAACAGTTCCGACTTGCCCAGCTGCGATGACGAGAAGTCCGACGAGTCCGTGGACTCGCCGAATGACGAGATTGTGTCGATCGTCGAGAGGAACTTCCCATATGTCGTCGAGGGCGTTCTGAAGCGCAACGAATGCTCGCGTTGCGCCCCAAAGAGCACCGATAACGCCGATGGCGATTGCAAGCGAACTGCCGGTAAGTCCGCCAGTTTCGACGAGAACCTCGCTGCCAATAACGGGAATTTGAGCGAGTGCAGTATCGACGATGTCTTCTCGAAGTGCTGGATTGTTGTCGAGCACGAAGCCGAGCACCGTCGTTGCGAGGAGAAGCGCGGGAAACAAAGTAAGGAATCCGTAGTAGGCGATAAGGGCTGCCGCGTTCGCTGATCGATGTTGCTGGTAGCCGTGGGCACTGCTCACGAAAAGGTCGCCGAGCGGGTGTTGACGAAGACGGCGAACCGCGCGTAGTTCGGTCCAATGTGGAAGTCCCAGCATCACAGCGTCCAATCAATCGGTTGGAGACCTGCTTGGGTGAGAGCCTCATTCGAGCGAGAAAAGGGTCGCGAACCGAGAAATCCGTTGTGTGCAGAAAGGGGCGAAGGGTGTGCTGACTCAATCACGGTGTGCCGGTCGGTGTCGATCATGTTGCGTTTCTTTCGAGCCGATGCACCCCAGAGTATGAACACCACAGGAGACGGTTTGTTTGCAACTACTTCAATCACACGGTCGGTGAATCGTTCCCAGCCTCTTCCCTGATGCGACGCGGCTTGATGCGCTCGAACTGTCAGCGTCGTGTTTAGCAGTAAGACACCGTTCGATGCCCATCGCTCGAGCGAGCCGTGACTGGGAATGTCGACATTGACATCGTCGGAGAGCTCTTGGTGGATGTTTCGAAGTGAAGGAGGTTTCGGCACACCGTGTCGCACAGAGAAGCACAGACCATGGGCTTGTCGCGGCCCGTGGTAAGGGTCTTGTCCGAGAATGATGACGCGGGTATCAGCAAACGAGGTCAGGTGTAGAGCGGCAAACACTTCAGGCTGTGGAGGGTAGACCTCATGCTGTGAACGTTCATGTTGGACGAACGTCATCAGGTCTGACCAATAGGGCTCGTCGAATTGGTCTCGGAGCAAAGGATTCCAGTCGGTTGTCATGTCTGAGGTACATCGTACGGCGACGACGTAGCATGCGGGAATGGGTGAAACCGGAGGCGTAGGCGATCTCTTTCAAGGCGTTGCCCGTGCTCCGCTTGTTTCAGGAGTCACTCCGTTAGAACGCGGGCCCGTTCTCGACTCTGGCGCCCAGCTGTGGGTCAAGCGTGACGACCTCACCGGTCTCGGAGTGGGAGGTAACAAAGTTCGGAAACTCGAGTTTCTGTGTGGCGCTGCTCAAGCGGAGAACGCACTCTCTCTTGTCACTGTTGGTGCTGGTCAATCGAATCATTGCCGCATGACGGCCGCCGCTGGAGCGTTGCTGGGACTCGATGTTCACCTCGTGCTGTCAGGTGAGCGACCTGAACGTTTGGAAGGTAACCAGTTGCTCGACGCGTTGTTCGGAGCACAACTGCATTTCATGGGTGAGCCCGACCATCACTGGGGAGCGTTGGAGATTGTTCGGGAGTCGGTCACCGATGCTCTCGTCGCTGATGGGATGCGACCGTATTCAATTCCGATTGGCGGCTCGACCGCTGTCGGTGCCCTTGGTTATGTCGCTGGATATCTGGAGCTGTCCCAACAACTCTTGGCCGAGGGGGTTGACGTGTCTACCGTGGTGCATACCTCGTCGAGCGGTGGCACCCACGCCGGGCTTGTTGCCGGTCAGGCAGTGTGCAGGGCGATCGGTATGCCGGCGCCGTCGGTCATCGCAATTGGGGTGGCCAAGGGTGTGGTGATCGGATCACCAGATGTGACCGCTCTCGCAAATGAGGCCTTATCACTCCTCCCGAATTGTCCTCCTGGGGCAGTCGTTGAGGAGTCAGACGTTGTTGTCGACGGCGATTGGCTAGGCGACGACTATGCAGTTCCAACACCTGCTGCCGACAATGCGATTCGTTGGGCTGCTCGACGTGGTGGGTGGGTGCTCGATCGGGTCTACTCAGGTAAGGGTCTGTCGGGTGTGCTCGGGCGTGACGCCGCTGGAGAGTGGGCCGCTGGAGATGATGTCGTATTTATCCATACGGGGGGCGTCCCGAGTGTGTTCGCTGCTGACGGAGTTCCTGAACTCTGATGAATGCGACCTTCACCTCCGATGCCGCAGATGCCTCCGCTGAGTCGTCACTCATTTGTGCCGTTGACATCGGCGGGTCAAAATTTGAGGCCGGGCTCGTCACGTTGAAGGGTGAGCTCGTCGATCGTGCCCGCGTTGAGGTTGACCCTGACGTCGGGCCGCAGTCACATTTCGCTGCTCTCGCAGGAATTGTCACCGAGCAGATGGACCGGGCATCAAGTCACCACGGCAAAATTGTCCGCGCCATCGGCATCGGATGTGCAGGGCCGATTGAACGAAATTGCGAGTCGGTGTCACCGGTGAATATTGCGTCCTGGAATGAATTCCCGTTGCGCCAATTTCTCGCAGACCTCACTCGACTGCCGGTCTACGGCGATCTTGATGCGAAAGCGCTTGCACTAGCTGAAGGGTGGCTCGGTGCAGCGCAAGGGGTACGAAATTTCTGCGCAATGACGGTGTCAACCGGAATTGGCGGGGGCATCTTTGTTGATGGTGATCTGCTTGACGGCGACAGTGGAAACGCTGGCCACGTCGGTCATCTCATCGTTGAACCTGGCGGTCGGCGATGTGGATGTGGTGCACGCGGGTGTCTTGAGGCAGAGGCCTCAGGGCTTGCAATTGAGGCAATCACCGGTAGGCCTCCGTCGGAGCCAACCTATGACATCATGCAACGAACGGGACGGTATGTCGGTCGCGGAGCAGCGATGATCTGCAACGCTCTTGATCTCGATCTTGTCTTGGTAGGCGGTGCCGTTGCTCTCGGTTTCGGTGCGACGTTCTTTAATGCGGCACAGCTCGAGCTCGACGATTACGTGCATCGTCCTCACGGGTATATGCCGAGAATTTCTTCTACCCGTCTCGCTGATCGTGGCCCATTAATCGGGGCAGGTGCGGTTGCAATTCGGTCGGCTCGTCGCGCCGCAATGCGCTGATATCGCGCGGTCAGACGGTTTAGGTCCAGATCACTTCGTCAACGATCGTCTGCGTGAGAGGTCGTTGTAGGTCGATGGTGTCACCAATGGCTGGTGGAGTGGTGTGTTGAGGAATGAACAGCATCGTGGTGTGCATATGCGGAGGTTCGAACATGTCGACGCGCTGCCGATTGAAGTGGAATGGACTTCTCCCATCGGCAAGTGAGTGCACCCCGTGGGCGCTTCCTGCTCCCACCATCACAAGGTGGCCTTCTTCGATGACGTCAGTTTTTCGGTATCCGGCGTGTTCGCCGGCTCGGATAGGTCGAACATCAATCACATCTGTCGAGAGGTGCAGTGCGTCGCGGTCACCATGCCACAAGGTGGTGCCAGCCCGGAGAAGGTATGCCCGAGAATCGGGAAGACATGCGATAAGCGATGGATCGATGTGACTGAGCCAGGCAGGTATCGAGGTCGGGATGGGGTCTAAGAGCGCAGTGACTTCAGCAACCCGTTCATCGTCTGTTGCGATGAGTGGAAGGTGAATCGCTACTCCTGCGACGTCAAGTCCGCTGTCGAGTGCGTGTTGTACGAGCGACGATGGCCCCCCGTAGCGGTGCATTGATGATGCAAGTTTGATGATTACTCGTTGGGCAGAACCAACGAGAGGTGTGATGTGCGCTTCGTTGCTGACGGTGAGGATCGCTGAGGGTGTTGGCCCGGCCAATGTTGGTGTGAGTACCACGGGTGTGAGTGAGTCGAGTATTCCATCGAGTTCATGGATGGTTCCCACACAGATAGTTGTTGACCCCTCGGCAGCAATCTTGGCAAGGGCGTGCCGGCCAAAGCCGTAGCCGTTTCCTTTGACGACTGGAACTGGTGTCGCAACGGCACGAATCTGCTCAAGGGTGTGATGCAGATGTGCCGACCATCTCGTGCGGTCGACGGTGAGCGAGACCGTCATAGTTGAAAGGTTACGGGGTGGGGCTCGCTGGTTGTGGTCGGCTGCGGCGAAGCACGGGAATGACGGGTCCGAATCGTCGATGTTTGACAACGCCCGACCAGATGCCAACCCCGTGGGCAATGTCGTCAACGACAACCATCGGCGTGACTGCGAAAACCGCTGAGGCGGCAAGGAGGCGCCGGACGCTGCGAGAGATGGGACAGAGCAATATCAGGAGTGGCCACCACACGCGCCGAATCGCGCGCCCGAGAGCAGTTGCGGTTGCCTGAGTTCCGCGAATGACAATCTTTCGAGCTTCACGCTCGGTGAGGTCAGGGGCTCTCTGTCGAAGTTGTTGAGATGCGGCACGAATGAGTCCGAGGCCGACTGTCAAACCGACCGAGGGGCGCTTCGTTGCAGCTATGGCGGCGATCACAGCAAGGCTCCATGGAGAGGTGACGAGCGGGGAGAGTTGCTCATCACCGTGACGCTCAGCAAGGGCTGCCGACGAGTAGCCGTACCCGACGCGCTGGTTCCACCATTCACCAAACGATGCTCGTGGTTCGTGTTGAACCTCAACAGAGGGGTCGTATCGAACCGTCCCTCCTGCATCGTGGAGCCGCCACACGAGGTCGACGTCCTCCCCGGTTCGCAAGTCTTCGTCGAACCCACCAATCGCCCGCACAGCCTCTGTGCGGCAGATCAACGCGGCTGCGGGCACATAACTCACTCGCGTACCGGGTCGCACGACGGCGGGCCGCGGACCGAGATCGAGAGCGCCGTTATGGTGCTCGTGATAACCAATGACTCCTCGCTGGGGTCGACTCTGTATCCGAGGCGCAACTGCGACAACTTCCGGATCGTCAAAATGCAACAGGAGGGTGGTCAGCCATGTGCTGTCGAGTCCTACATCAATATCAGCATCGACAAATGCAACGAAGTCAGTGGTGACGGAGGTGAGGGCGACGTTACGGGCCACGGCCGGTCCGCAATTGCGATCGAGCCTGACCGTCGCATCGTGCACCGGTGGTGTCGAGCCGTCGTCGACGACGATGATGTGGATGCCGTTGTCGGCAGGGTGTTGATGAAGTCGCTGCCCAAATACCGGTGTGATGACAGTGATGTTGTCTGCGCGGTCGACTTCAGAGGGTTCGGGTCGCGGGTGAAGTTGATTGAGGTTGAGCATTCGGCGAACGAGAGCCGAGTATTCAACATCGCCTCCCGAGATGATCTTGTTGATCGTCGTTTCGCCACGCCGTGACAACTTGAGGATGCTCGGTGGTGAGCCTCCGACCACCCGCCCTGGCGTGAGGCGCGTCGTTGTGTCGAGGAAGAATTTCAAGGTTCGTCTCGCCCGATGGCAGTAACGAGGTCGGTTGTCCACTTCGTTAACCACTCTTCGCCCTCTGCGGCGGTTGCACCGTGTGGGTCTCCGAGAACACCCGTCGGTGAAAGTTCTTGCACCCCGTGTTCCGCAAGTGCTGCAAACGAAGGAGTCGGGCCCGTTGCCATTGACGCAATGTCGACATGGTCAGGGTCGATCAACAGCATCACCGAGGTTTCAATTCGGCCAGCATGAAGATCACTGTTCGAACCCGTTGGCCACCAGTTGAAAGCTGGACGTCCCTCAGCCGCAAGTACCTTGCAGGCTGCGGTAATTGCGCCAACATTTCCGCCGTGGCCATTGACGAGAACGGTGCGGCGTGCCCAATCGGCCGAGCGACAGAGCTCGATAACACTGAGGGTGACCGCTTCATTTCCGATCGACAGTGTTCCCGGAAACCCTTGGTGCTCTCCTGATGCAGAGATCGTGATCGGCGGTGCAACCAGACAGTCGTCGATGTGAGCGGCAGCGCGGTGAGCAATCTCGAGAGCAATCTGGGTGTCGGTATCGAGTGGCAAATGAGGGCCATGCTGTTCGCATGATCCGATGGGAATAAGCAGGGTGACCGCCTCATCGATTTCATTCCAGCGCGTGGCACCAAGGGCATGGGGGCGCGAGCGCGATGTCATCCTTCCATCATGACGCATCGCTGAAGTCCGCAAAGAAGGCCAGAAATCTGGGAAACTGTTCCAGTGAGTGACATCGAGATGACGAACGACACCGAAACCGACGTGGCCTGGCTCCCAGAAGAGGACATGGCCGTGACTCGGTCTCGTATGCCGATTGTGTATGTCGATGCGGTGCCGGTCAGAGTTGACTCGAATGGCAACGTCACCGAGGTTGGCATGTTGTTGCGGGTTGCTCCAGACGGAAATATTTCCCGCACGTTTATCTCGGGAAGAGTGCTGTACGGCGAAAGGGTGCGGGATGCATTGTTGCGGCACTGTGAAAAAGACCTCGGCCCACTCGCGCTTCCCCGACTCCCCGTGTCACCGGCTCCGTTCACCGTTGTAGAATATTTTCCTGACCCAGACATCAGCGGCTTTTACGACCCGCGCCAACACGCGGTGAGTCTTGCCTACGTCGTGCCAGTTGACGGTGAGTGCCAGCCAACTCAAAAGGCACTTGACCTGTCATGGTTCTCACCGCAGGAAGCGGTTTCAGATGCGGTCCGTCAACAGATGACAAGTGGGCATGACCGTCTCATCCGGCTTGCGTTGGCGCACGTCGGCCAACTGCCTTGACGCGCGAAATCCGCGTTGCGGTGAGAGTGCGCATCTACTATTCGGTTTGTGATTGAAGCGTCCGCGATCCGTCGTAGTGCAAGCGCGATGCGGACTGCGTTGGTCGGACAGCAGACGATTTGTTTCTCGTCACGCAAACTCTCTGGTCCAGCCCCAGGGGTCGGCCGCGTGATTGAACTCGTTGAACGCGACGGCCGTGAGTTTGAGTTTACTTGGGATGACGGCCTCGTATTGCACACGAACCTTCGGCGTTCAGGGTCGTGGGATCTGTATCGCGTTGGCGACCGCTGGCGACGTAAGCACGCTGACGCAGCAGCGCTGATCGAGTCAGAGGATTGGGTCGCAGTGTGTTTTGATGCCGCTGAGGTTGAGACCTACCGAAAAGAGCCGATCGATCGACACCCATCCCGGGGTCGAGTTGGGCCTGACCTTTTTGATCCCGACGTCGATCGTGAAATCGTCGTTGAAGCAATTCTTCATCACTCAGATCCATCGACCCGGATTCGTGAAGCATTGCTCGATCCGCGTGTCGTTCGAGGTCTAGGCAACGTGTATGCGGCCGAGGCTCTTTGGGCAACACGTTTAAGCCCGTGGGCACGCGTCGGTGATATCGCCCGATCTGATCTCATCATGCTCGTGAACTACGCATCGCGAATTTTGAACGAACACCTCAACGCTCTGGGTGACGACGGATTCGTCAATCTCGTTCCGTTCGAGGTGTACGGAAGAAATGGCCACGTGTGCAACCGGTGCGGTGATTCGATCGAGGTAACGAACACGCCGCCAGATAATCGCCCGTTGTATTGGTGTCCGAAATGCCAGACCCGTCTTGACTGGCGACTGCTCGATGACACGCCCCCGGGTGGAGCGCAACCGTCTTAACGGGCTTCGGGCACTCGACCGAGTACCCGGTCGACATCGATGATGATGGCAACCCGGTCGTCGCGTTCAGCCGGTTGTCGGTAGCGACGCGCGTAGCGCTCTTCGGCAACACGTATCTCATCCTGGTCTCGAGAGACTCGGACCGTTCCTTCGAATGACAGCCATCGTGGCCCATCGACTTGACTCACCACGGCACGGCCGTTGCGGTCAGCATTCGCGACCTTCTGAGAGCCATCAACAGCAATAATCATTGCTGTTGCGGTCGGCATGTCGTAGCTGAATCCGACGGGAACCACATGGGGTGAACCGTCGGCTCGCAACGTGGTGAGGGTCGCTAAGACGTAGTCACGAAGAAATGCCTGAGCATCATCTGACAACTGGTGTGGATCGAGAGCCATGGTCGTCGCTACTGGGTTGAGATCGCTTCAAGAACATCGAGGCGAGCGGCGCGACGGGCAGGGAACCATGCAGCGATGACCCCAAGTAGGCCGCCTACGACTACGTAGACAATGAGTTGCCCCCATGGGATTCCAAGTTTGCTGACGAATGAGTCAGGTATCGCAATCACTGCTGCCCACCCGAGCAGCAAGCCCAGTAGAACACCGAGTAGGGCACCAAAAAGGCTGATGATGGCTGCTTCCCATCGAACGCTTGATTGCAGTTGCCGTCGGGTCATACCGACGGCTCGAAGCAGACCGATTTCACGGGTTCGTTCAAGCACCGCAAGCACCATGGTGTTGACGATTCCAAAGAATGCGACAACGAGACACAGCACGAGAAGAGCGGTGATGACGATCTGAAGTTGGGCGATTTGTCCTTCGGCTTCCTCTTGGAACTCGGTGTTGTCTTGCACGCTCAATTGTGGGAACGCTGAAGTTGTTGCTTCAACCGCTGCCCGCCCGACTGCGGGGTCAACGCCTTCTGCATACGTGAGGCCGGCAAATGTGATGCCGTCGGTAATGCGGTGTTCGGTGGTGAGGCCTCGGTCGATAAGCCAGTCAGCTCCTACGAGCGCAGCGTCGTCAAAGATGCCTCGAACGTTGAGGGTCGCGGTATATCCGTCTTCGAACTCGATGTCGAGTTGATCGCCGATGGAAAGTTGTCGTTCTTCAGCAACGGTATCGAGTACGGCGATTCCTTCTCGCCCGATTTCAGCAACGCCGTCAACAAGGCCCATGTTGACGACTGACGTGCCTGTCGATGAGTCGAATCCAGTTGCGGTGAGTACTTCGTTGTCGATACGAATGGCGGTAGGCGAGAATCCGGCGATGTGATCAACTTCTGGAAGTCCAGCAAGTTGATCGACCAGAAGACCCGAGAATTCAAGGCCTTGGTTTGATTCGAAAACCCAGAGGTCAGCAGAGATCGATTCGTTGAGGACCTCTTCGAAACTGTCAAGAATTGACCGGGTAAGAACTGCAACTCCTGAGATGAGTGCAAG
>JAKMEY010000046.1 GCA_022425725.1 Ilumatobacteraceae bacterium | reverse complement strand
GTTGCTGCAATGAGCCTTCGGTCAGCATCTGGGACCTGCTGACCGGCAGTCGAACTCCTTCGTCGATGTCAGCGGGCGGGTAACCGCTCGCTGATTTCGCGTGCAAGGTCTTCACAATCAGGGGCGCCAATATAGAGATACCGACCACTCGACAGTTCAAGTCTCACTGCGTGATGACCACCGGCTCTCCACAACATCCCGTTTGGTACGACGCGAATTCCCCAGCCGTACAGCGCTCGCATGCGATGAGTCGAAACATCCACGATTTCAGACAGTTGCACTGTGCGTTGAGGCCACCCATAGGCAAACACCACCTGAAGGTTGATGTGACCCACACGCACAGTCATTCGTCGGAAACCTGCCGTGAACGCAAAAGCGGCGAGAGCCACTCCTACCGAGGCAAGAGTCGAGGTCTTACAACCATATGCAACGATCGGCCAGCCAGTAACGGCGGCCACTGAAATTCCAATAACGATCTGAGTGCGCGACGACAGAACGTTCTCAAAGAAGACCTCGTCAGGTTCCTTGGCCAATGCTGGGCCTTTCTCTAACTTGACCGTCCGCCTACGAAAAGGTCCTCAACTGAGGGGTGCCTTTACGCCATCTTTCGACTTCGGAGGTTCAATGCGCTCTGCTTCACGCTGAATACCTTCGATAACGGCCTCCATGTTGCTTCGATGCTCTAGAAGTCGCCGGCGGATGATCTTGCCGGTCTTCTCTGGCATCTGAGCGATAGCACGACTGATCCCTGATGGACCCGGCCCAAGCGTGACCGAGAAGCGGAGCCGCGTTGCGCCCGCAATTCGTTCGAGGTCAAACAGCCACTGCGCCCCAGGGTTGTCGGGGTCAGATGTCACCCAACCAAATGAACGCTCTGGCGAGTACGAGCTGACAAAACACGGCACATCCCATTCGCCAATTGCGTCGTGTTGATTAGACCCGGTGAACGATGAGCCGACGGTGATTTCCGCATCGGGGTCGTCCCAGCGTGCGCCAACAAACTCTGAACTGTAGTCGGCTCCGAAATTGATATCGCTGACAAACTGCCATACCGATGCAGGAGATGCCTTAATATCCCGCTCGACGACGACTCCGGGGCCATCGTCGATGGTGCAGTCGGCGTTGGGCCCCGTTGCCCAGGTTGTCGCAAAGCGATCGAAGTACGTGACCTCTCGCGCTGGCCGTCGCGGCGCAAGGCGAACATCGGTGCCTTTCATCCACGCAACGGGAAGCATTGCGATTTGTGTCATTCCTTCGGGAATGCCGAGCAGTTCAGCAAGGTCGTCTTGACGCGACAGTATTGCGGTTGTCCATGCTGATCCGAGGCCGCGAGCGCGTAAGGCAACACAAAAACTCCATGTTGATTGAATCACTGAGTCAAACAATCCTGGTCGCCCGCTTCCGTCGTGAACCCCAATGATGGTGGGAATCACAATGGCAGGCACTTCAGCTAAATGTTGCGCAAGGTGCGCAGCTGATGCCATCACTTTTTCTTGCGGGTGGCCGGTGCCTTCGAGTTTCTCGTATGAGGCGATCATCCACTGACCGGCAGATTCCATGTAGATCTCTGCGATGCGATCTTTGATCTCTTGGTCTTGAACAATGATCCAACGGCGACTCCCCTGATTGCCACCTGATGGCGCCTGCTCTGCGATATCTATGCACTCCAGAAGAATTTCTTGGTCAACTGGTCGTTCAAGATCGAGTCGGCGGCGTACCGCCCTCGTCGTCATTAGCGCATGATCAACTGAGGCGACGTCGATCTGCATTTCACTTACCCGGCATCATCGCGCTTGAACCTTCGGTCATCAAAGATGTTGCGTGGTTGCGCGCTTGCTTACAGAGCGCCACGAACTCTTCGCGCTCTTCAGGGCTCAATACTTCAAAGTCTTGTGCATGAAGTTCGTTTGCGTGAACCTCAATTTCTTTCCGAAGATCTCGATGAGGTTCCCCATCAGGGAATGGGGCTTCCCAGCCAAAGAGTTCTGCATTCCACACGCCAGTTGGTCCACTCATGATGGCTTCAAGCGGTGACAGGTGCGAGCCGAGCATTGCTGAACAGAATCGCGAAAATCCAAGTTCGCGCATGGTCTGACAAAGTTGCATTGTTCTTCCTGCGCCCGGTTCTGGGAGTGTTTGATCACGCCAACCGACAAAGAGGGGTGCTCCGAGTGGACTTGCGTTATTCGCGACCCGTTCAGCAAGTTCACCGAGTCGGTCGACGCCGTCAAAACCTTTGAGATGGTCTTCGCCCCATTGCTGACAAATCTTTGCGTAAATCGCTGCCCCCTCGTTCGGATGCAGCAACGCACGACCAGTCCGGGTCTGTTCTGCAAGATATGTCGGGTTCCAGAAGAATGCCGCTGCAACCACATTGTCGATCGGACAGTCACCCAACACTCCCAGCCTGCCAACCGCATAGCCGGCGATACCCTCCGGCATGCCGGCTTCGACAGCCTGTTCTGTGGTCGAGGGGGCGAGCAACCAGTGCATTGCGAGCATCCCGATGGAGCCTCGCATGCTTTTTGCAACATCTTTGCTGTCCATCCCACCACCGTAATTCCCTCGGTGAAATGGTGGGGAGTTGGTCTGATCTGGCGACGATTTTCTGTTCTTCAGGCGCTAAGCCGAGTGGATATCTGCGACAAGTTCCTGTAGTTCAGCCAGGTGGTTGTCGTGCACTTGGCGCGGACTCGCACCATATTTGACGCACAGGGCCGCAGCGCATGCGGTAGCAATTGCGTGCTGAGCGCCATTACCCATGAACTTGGTGACCGACCCTGCGACATGGGTGACACTGATGTGCTTGCCGGCCATCATGAGGTTGTCAATTTCTGACGAGTACAGGCAGCGAAACGGAATGGCAAACGGCAGGTCGTCTCGGGTGTCCCATGTCCAATCTTTCAGGCGGAAGTCATATTCCTCGTGGATCGGATGGTGCAGGCAAAAAGCGCCCGAATTTTCCACAATTGCATCCGGGAATTCGGTGTGTTCCCGGATGTCGTTTTCGGTGAGGATGTAGTCACCGACGTAACGACGAAACTCTCCTTGACCGGGCACGAACGCGACCCAGTCAAATTCAAGATTGGCCCACTGGTCAGCTTCCATCGTTTTGATGTTGCTCATCGTTCCATACACCGCTCGCAGCAAGTGGTCTCGAATGTGTTCACCTTCGGTGTATGGGTCGTTCCACTGTCCGTATTCCCAGTAGTGCGTGAGTCTCCTCGTGAGATTTCCAAATGAATCGTCTTCATCGGGTCGGAAGGCGTCGATGACTGGCCCATCACCGTTATCTCGGCCAGGTTCGATCGCTTGACCCCCGAGGTCGGCAAAGTCTTTGGCGACTTCGGTTGCCCACGGCACATCGGGAAAGTCGACAGGGTGTTCGGCTTCTCGTGTGCGGAAAAACAATGTGTGCCCGTGGTGTTGATCAAGGCGTTCCGGTGGGGCATGTGACTCACCGAATTCTGAGGCACTCTCAATTCCGAACATGGTCGGAGCACCTGACAGCATTCCAAGAATTGCGGTTCCTGTGCAGTCAATAAACTGGGCTCCCGAAATTCGGATTTCTTTCCCGCTGCGAGCGTGTCGAGCGTCTACCGAAAAGATCGTTCCTGCATCGGAGACAAGATCGAATACTTGAAACTCGGTGTAGATCTCAACATGGGGTTCGGCGTTGAGTTGTTGATGCACTTGAAGGTTTCCCTCGGGAGTTCGAGAGATGGCTTCTGCGACGAAGGGGCCTTTTTCTCCTCGGGGTCCGATGCCAATCTCGGTGCTTGCGTTTCCTCCGAGCACCGGCCGGTTTTGGATGAGTGCCACGGTTCGTCCGAGTCGTGCTGCGGCAAGTGCCCCAATCGAGCCGGTCACTCCTCCTCCGACGATGACGACATCAAAACTGCCAGCCTCTTCGGGTTCGCTCGGCAGCCCACGTCGTTCTTTCCGCCAACGATGGGCATCTTCGCCTATTCCGTCGACTGGTTGGGAGCCTGTTGAGCTCAAGAAGAGCGCGTCACACCTTCCATCGAACCCAGTGAGGTCACGTAAGGCAATATCAACTGGTCCTTGTTGCAGGTCGATTTCACCGATGTATTCCCACACCCAGTCTCCACCATGACTGCCACATACATGTTCGATGACGTGTCCATTGATCGCAACGCTGAAGCGGCCGGGATGATGAGCGGGAACCCAGTCTTTTGTTCGGGCCCACACCCGGTAACTGCCGGCGGTAACAACTTCGATCGTGGTCCGGGCGTCGTCAACAGGTCGGCCGTAACCGTGCGCCAGTAGATAGGGCGATCCCATTTCGTGCGCAAATTGAGAGTCGAGTGACCACCCGCCGTAATCGGCGAATTCTTCTGCCTCAACAAGAATTTCCCCAGTCACAAACTCGTTCACGATCACTTCCCCCTGACCTATCGAGCCCTGCATAACGGGATCGCTGGCGCTAGAGCCCGTTCATCCAGTCATTGATGGCTTGGCCGATTTCATCTGGGCTGTCCTCTTGAATGAAGTGGCTGCCCTTCACCGTGACTTCGGTGACGTTTGGCCATGACCGCACAAACTCTCGTTGCGGACCGGTGAGTATGGCCCCAGGGTCAGCGTTGATGAAGAGTTTGGGAAGTGGTGCTCCCGACAACCAGTCGGCATATGACTGGACGATGTCTACAACATCGGCTGGTTCACCGTCGATTGGGATTTGCCGAGGCCAGGTGAGAGTTGGCCGACGGTGTTCAGGTTCAACGAATGGCCTGCGGTATTCGTCGATTTCAGCCTGTTCTAGATTTCTGATGATCGAGCCTGGTAACACCGCTTCGACAAACAGGTTCTTTGTCATGATCATCTCTTCTCCGGCCTCAGAGCGGAGCGCTTGGAAGATTGGCCGAGCGAGGTCTGGCCACTCGTCCCACGTCACGGGGCGAACGATCGATTCCATGAACACAATTCCTGCGACACGATCGCGATGACGGTTTGCCCAATCGAACCCGAGTGCTGATCCCCAGTCGTGGATGACCAAAATGATGTCATCACCGAGGTCGAGTGCATCGAGAACACCATCAAGATATTCGCGATGTTGCACGAACGAATATTGACCTGGACTTGTGTCGTCGAGTTTGTCGGAATCGCCATGACCGATGAGGTCGGGGGCGACACAGCGAGCAGTGGTTGCGACGTGCGGGATGATGTTGCGCCAAAGGTAGGAAGATGTTGGGTTGCCGTGAAGGAAAACAACTGATTGGCCTGACCCGGAGTCGTGAACGGCCATTTGTTTACCGTTAACTTCGACCATTTTCTTTTCGAGCGGATTCGAACTGATTGGCATGGGGGAACTCCTTTAGACGAATGCTTCTGAGTTACTTTTGCCGCTCACCGTAAGCGATTACGAGTCAGAGGCCGTGCGCTGTGGTTCGGTTCAGCGTTACAGATCTTGTTCGCGTTGATTGCGAAGGCCGATCGGTGGGCCAAGAATTTCGTTGATGATCACGGCATCTTGAAGGCCACCTTGCAACAAGCTGCGGATGCGCTGCTGACGTGTTGTCACTTGAGATGCCAGTGTTCGAGTTGCTCGAGTTTGGGTGCGCTCTTCAACATTCCGAGGCTTGGCCTGCACCCGAGCGTGTCGTTTGACCTCGTTGGGATCTTCAATCGTCTGCGGGCGGCTAACTACAGGAGCTGCAAGTTCCTGTCCGGATACCTCGACCGCTTGCTCGCGGCGTACTTCTTGGCGTGGTGATTGAGTGGCCGCTTCGCGCCTCGCGATTTGTTGCGCCGGCTGCCCTTGCTGCGCCGGCTTTGGCTGTTCTGCTCGGCGGGTCTGTTGAGCGTTCTTTGGGTAAGCCGTTCTCGTGGTCCACCTTTGGCCGTCCCAGAATCGATACTGGTGTTCGCCAGATGGGTCTGGATACCACCCCGGCGGGATAGAACTCACTGCTCTTGAGTTTCGTCATCACCTGCGATACTGCTACGCATCTGGGTGTCTGCCTGCACGTTCTGCATTCGGTAGAGATCCATTACGCCGAGATTGCCCGATCGCAACGCTTCTGAAAGCGCAAGTGGAACTTGAGCTTCTGCTTCCACCACTCGAGCGCGCATTTCTTGTTCTTCGGCCACAGCCATTGCACGTCGTTGCTCAGCTTGCGCCTGAGCGATCTTTTTATCGGCATCGGCCTGATCTGTCTGGAGTTCTGCACCCACATTTCGCCCAATGTCGACATCTGCAATGTCGATGGAGAGTATTTCGAACGCAGTGCCTTGGTCGAGTCCTCGTTCGAGCACTCGCTTCGAGATCGCCTCCGGGTTTTCCAATACCCATTTGTGACTCTCTGCGGAGCCAATTCCAGACACAGTTCCTTCACCAACACGAGCGATGACTGTTTCTTCTCCTGCACCACCGACAAGGCGGTCAATGTTCGCTCGAACCGTAACTCTGGCGACTGCAACAACCTGAATGCCATCTTTTGCAACTGCAGCAACCCTTGGAGTGTCGATGACTTTCGGATTTACGCTCATCTGTACCGCTTGCAAGACATCACGACCAGCAAGGTCGATCGCCGTGGCACGCTGCCACGGGAGCTCGATCGCCGCACGGTCAGCCGAAATCAGCGCATCGATGACTCTTCCAACATTTCCACCTGCAAGAAAGTGGGCCTCCATCTGGCCGATCTCGAGCTCGATTTCCGCTTTCGTCGCACTGATCAACGGGCGAACAATTTGACCAGGGGGCACCTTCCTGAGTCGCATACCGATAAGCGTTGAAATCCGGACTCGTACGCCAGAAAACAATGCAGTGATCCACAGGCCGATCGGCACGAAATAGAGAATGAGGCCGAAGAAAAATACGACCACTCCGAGTAGTACTAATGCCAAAATGTCACTTCCATTCATTACCTACCTCATTCAGTTGGCGGAGCATCCCTTTGAGACGGGGGCTCCTCTGGGGAGTCTCCCACGGATTGTGTTGAGCGCACAAGCCGTTCGTTGCCGCCGAAAAAGTTCAGCCATCTCCGGGGCCGGATCGTTGGTGATTCACCCTGCGCGACGGTGCTTCTCAGCATGATTCCTCGGTCAACTCGCTGGGGTCGAGAGTTTCGGAAAACAAACTTGATCAGCAACGAAACGGCGACAGCTGCTCCGACGAGCGCAATCACCACGGTGAGAACTGCAGTCCGAAGTGTTCCTGAGGGCGCATAGTCAAGGTTTCGTCCAAGCAGCGACATCACCATTCCAGCGACGAGTGCAACTGTTCCCGCAATACCGGCGATACCAAATCCAGGAATCACGAACACTTCAACGGCGATGAGAACAATGCCGGTGGCAAGCAACACGGCGTCTTCCCAGCCCGCGAGTTTTGCGAGCAGATGGCCCCAGAAGAACAATGCGAAAAGCCCAACGCCACCGAGGGCGAACAGGCCGCCAGAACCCGTCGTGACCTCAGCGATGAGTAGTCCTATCGCAGCGAGGAGCAAGAGCCCTGCGACCGTTGGGGAGGTGACGAATCGGGAAATCGTCTCAAGTATTCCTGGTGTTGCGATGTCGACTGAGTCGGCGTCAACGCCGAGGTCGTTCAATACATCATTGAGACCGGCGATTTCTGCTGCCGCAAGACCGCTTTCTACTGCCGATGATGCAGTCAAGGTGAGGAGGTCTCCTTGTTCAATAATGCCCGCAATTTCTATGTCGGAGTCAACCATTGCCGCTGCGTACGTTGCATCTCTTCCGGTTGCTTCTGCTGTCGACTCGAAGAGGCCTCGAACCGCTGAGATGGTTTTTGCGTCTGCGGTCTCTCCTGTTGCCCCATTAATTGGTGTTGCTGCTCCGATGACAGCGCCCGGTGTCATATAGATCGTGTCGGTGGCGAGAGCGATGAGAGCACCGGCACTCAGCGCGGTGGTGTCGACAAGGGTGATCGTCGGCATGTCGGTTGCGAGAAGTGCATCACGCATGCTGATCGCAGCGTCGACTCGACCACCGGGTGTATCCATGACCACGATGAACGCAGTTGCTCCACTGCTTTGTGCTTGATCGATCTGACGTTCGAGAAATGCGGCAATGCCGAGATCGATTGTCCCTGATATGTCGATGACGTGAACTTCCGTTGTTTCAGCAAGTGCTGGACGTGAGAGCCCAGCGATTGTCATCACGATTCCGAGAAACACAAGCACTGAACGTGACATGAGTTGGCGAAGGCGACCGATGCTGCCCGTGCGGTGCATGTCAGTTACCACCGCTCGGTTCTTGATCCCAGATCTGCTGAGAAGGCGGGTCGCCGTAGAGCACTTCAGCTGGACTGCGCTTATCAATGTTGCCGGTCAGTCCGCGATAGACCCCGAGACCGCAGAGTTCGCGAAGTTGCGGGGTGAAGGTCGCCATGATGTGAGGTGGGATTCCAAGCTGGATGTTTTCTTGTTGCCGAATGAACCCGGCGCAGTAATTCATTGCAATACCGACCCGGGTTTCGTCTGTTGTTGTGTTCGCTCCCCCGCCATGCCACAAACTTCCATGCCAAATGAGCACGCTGCCTTTCGGCATTTCAGCCGCAATGGTCTCAACGTCGGGCTCACCGTCTCGGTAGTTGGGGTTCTGCCATAGATGACTTCGCGGCACGAGACGTGTGGCTCCGTTTTTTTCGGTGAAATCGGTCAGAGCCCACATTGAGTTACAGACGGTTGCGATGTGCGGTTTTGCGAGCGGCTGCACTTGGTCATCTGCGTGAAGTACTTGTGCGCGCTCTTCAGGACCGATTGCGATTGACGCAAGGCTCGAGATGAGACATTCAGCACCGAGGACAGATTCGATAACTGGCAGTACCGACGGGTGAACGGGCACTTGTTGCCAGAGTTCGCTGTGTGCGAGCAGGTTGTAGGTCCTGGTGGTGTGGTTTCCTTCGAATTTGTTGTGCGCAGGTGTGCGCTGCAGTTCCTCCTGTAGCCGCTCC
Source organism: Ilumatobacteraceae bacterium (assembly GCA_022425725.1). Taxonomy (GTDB): domain Bacteria; phylum Actinomycetota; class Acidimicrobiia; order Acidimicrobiales; family Ilumatobacteraceae; genus Casp-actino5. Next base: position 6,736 of record JAKMEY010000046.1, on the reverse strand, counting down.
ACGTCGTCTCGCAGCTCATCGATGAGATTGAGGTCAATCGCATCATTGATGATCGTGTATCCGTCACGAGACAGTTGCTCGAAATGAGAATTCACATCGATCGACACTCCATTAGCGTAGATCGTCGTCGGCCTGTAGGTTCGACGGTGCCTCGCTCATGACTTCTTACTTCCACCGATGCTTCTTTGGCCTTTTGGCCCTCAGCCTTGTGATCGCTGGCTGTGCCGGAAGTAACGATGTCGCTGAGACTGCCGAAGTGGCCGAATCATCGACGACGGTCACTGTCGTTGAGACAACGGTTCCAGCGACCCCGTCAACGGTTCCCCGCGCAACGTGCCCAGAAGTTGAATCAGGTGAACTGCAGGCGGTCATCGAAGCGCAAACGTTGGCGATCTCACAACGCGATTTTGTTGCTGCTCTCTCGCACTCCTCAACGTCATTTCGTTCGAACACCACAGCTGAGCAGTTCGAACGCATGATTTCCTACGAGTATGGGTTTCTGCTGAAGAATCCTTCGATCTCAGTGGCAGCATGCCAACTTATTGGTGATTCAAGAGATCTTCTCGTTGAACTCGGCACCGAACGACGCCATGTCATGGCGTATGTCCTCACTCCAGATGAGGGACAGTGGCGCATTGATGTCGCAGCTCTTCTCGGCGAACTCGATGGAATGACTGCGTGAGTAGGGCGGGATGATTCGCGTCGCAACCTGGAACCTGTGGTGTCGGCACGGCAACTGGCAAGAACGGCAACCAGCGATCTTTTCAACACTTGCCAACCTGAATGCTGACATTGTTGGGCTTCAAGAAGTGAGCACAAAAGACCCTGACCACGTCGCACAGTTGCGCAGCGAATTGGGCTACCACGCTGCGGTTTCACCCGACGAAGAGCATGATCGCTGGGGAATTGTAAACGTGATTGCGAGTCGATGGCCGATCGTCAGCCACGGCTGGCAGTATCTCGATGTTGGCGACATGCCACCTCACCGGACGGTGTTGTGGGCACACATCGACGCACCTGTCGGCGACCTCATGTTCTACTGCACTCATCTTTCGCATGGGTTTGACAACAGCGCACTTCGGCAGCGTCAGTTAGCCGAGATCTGTGAGCTCATTGTTGCCCAACGGGGTGACGACAACGATTCATTTCCACCGATCTTGATTGGCGATCTCAATGCCGTCCCTGAAAGCGACGAGATTCGACGCCTGACTGGTCTGGGGCCGGCATATGTTGCCGGTTTTGTGGCGACAGATGCGTGGGCTCAACGAGGTGACGGGGTTGGCGCGACGTACTCGTCGAACAATCCGTATGTTGTTGATTCTGCGTGGCCAGAGCGACGACTCGATTACGTCATGTCGGGTTGGCCGCGTCCTCGACCGAAAGGCAACCCGGTTAATGCTGAGCGTTTCGGTATCGAGCCGGTGAACGGTGTTGTTGCGAGCGACCACTATGGCGTGATCACTGAACTCACAACGTAACTCGGCTGTTTTTGTGCCCTCGGGAGCGGCTATGGCAGGTCGACGAATCCGCCTTGAGCAGAAACGTTGCCTGCGTAGTCGGTGATCACGAGTTCGACGTAGATCTCGAGACCCGAGTCAAGGGATTCAAGATCGTAGATCAAGTTTGGAAGATCTGCGTACAACCCAACTTCACTGAGGGTGAGCCATTCGGCGGTGCCATCCGGGTACTCGTTCAGCACGATGGGGAAGATCAGGCCATCAGGGTCAGCTGAAAGCTCACCGATCATTCCGTCATCGGTGAACTCGTAGTACACCTCGCTCACGAGGTTGCCTTCTGCGTCGAGTGTCAACGCGAGGACGAGGTCGTGGTACGGGTCATCGGTCTCGAACTCTTCTGGCGGCACGTACCAGAGGGGTACGTCGAAAAACAGGAATCCTGACTCTTCGTCGACTTCCATGTCGAGATACGCGTAGTCGGTGTCGATGCCGTCAGACAGTGTGAGTGCCGTCAGGTCATAGAAGCCGTAGACCTCGCCGGTGCCGTCACCAAATGAGGTGTATTCGGCTGGCTCTTCTCCGATGAAAATGATTGATCCGTCACTTTCGTCGGTTACGCCATAAAGGATTTCGGCAGAAACGATGGAGTCAGAGGCCCCTTCGTTGACGGTGCCGAAGACGTTGATGCCTGAATCGTCAAAGAAGTATTCAATGCCGATCTCTTCGTCAAATGTGGAGGTGTCTGTGGATGCGAGTCTCGATCCGCCATCAAAATAGGAGTTGAGAACCGTTGACCAGCCGGGGACTTCGCCAAGATCGAAGTAGTCACCATCGAAATAGTCAGATGTTGGTGGGAAGTACACGCTCAGGCCAGTGGCTTCTGAAGTCGCAATTCCACTGATCTCATGAATGACCACGGTCTCTAACGCGCCGAGTACGGCGTCAGCTTCCGGGCGAACAGAGATGTTGTTAGCCGACAACTCGGTCATCAAGACACCAAGATCAACTGCGTTGCTTGCCTGAGCCGGATCAGGGCTATCACCAAATGCGAGTGCGTCCTGCCGGGCAGCGCCAAGTGCTGCGAGCGCAGCACTATCAGCGAACTCCATTACGTCGCCGAGTTCTCGCAATGCGGCATCGAGCTCGTCGAGTTTGGTGAGATCAACCGCCGACAGCGTGATCTTCAATGCGGTACCGAAGTCTTTTGCGTGCGCTTCGTAAGTGTCGACAATGGTTGTTGCGAGTTGGGCTGCGGATACATCGTCGCCACTGCGGAGAACTTCGAGTGACGAGAAATCCCAACCGTGACCTGGTTCGAGTTCTTCTGATGCAACCATGACATCGGCAAGGTCTCGCATGGCGTGGGCAACCTCGAACGTCCCCATCAGGCAGGCGTCAAATCCGATGAGGTCAAGGCGGTCGACTCCTGCGGCGTCAAGGCCTTTTGTGATCCCTTCACCCATTTCGGGCAGGGTGAGAATATCTTCGCCATCGGTCTCGTCAGGCCCCATGCCGGGCCAGCCGGCACCGTGATCCCAAATGATAAGTGCATAACGGTCTGCCGGGAATTCCCGAATTCCTAGAGCGACAAATTCTGCGAGTTCGTCCGCGGAACCGGTGTTCAGTTCTCCGAGGTCCTTCGATTGGAGTATTTCTTCTTTTCCAACGTGGATCAGCTGGGTGCCTTCGAAATTTCCGAGAGGACCCACCTCGTCATCTGCGTATCCCGGATGCCGGTCGATGAGAGTGACGATGTTGAGGTGCTCGTTTGATCCGGCTTCTGCCATTTCGAAGATGTCACCGACAGCAAAGGGCTCGAGGTCATTGTCGCCCATGACGTACACGAGGACGGTCCAATTGGCTTGTTCGCTGTCGTTTGAGATGCTGGCAATGTCATCTTCGCTTTCGCTTTCGCCTGCGTCTTCGGCGGGCGCGCTGTCGTCGTCATCGGAGTCGGTTGCGATCTCTTCGGAGCGTTCTTGCACTGTGTCTTCGACGATTTTTTCGGAGTCATCTGCAACGGGATCTCCGCCACACGCAATGGCTCCGAGCGCAAGGGAAAGAGCGAGGGTTAACGATCGAGCGCGAAACTTCATGAATCAGTTTCGCACACGACGCTCGTCAAGAACACTTCGCAACGAGCAAGTTACGAGACTGGCGGTTTGTTAATTGGATGGCTCCACTCTTCGTAGGGCATGTTCGATCCGAGCACCACTCGAGTTTGTGTGCCTGCAAGAGTTCGGTGAAGCCATCCGGCTTCTGCGGTCACCATGCATCCAGGCTGAACTTGCGTGACTGCACCCGTCTCGTCGGCAAATGAACCTGAGCCCGAGACGACGATCGCTACCGAGTTGAATTCGTGCCAGTGCAACTCTTCATCAACTTCATGCGAGTCGTCGAATGCAAGCGAGTGATAACCGAGTGATTCCACATACTCGAGAGCTTCTTGTTCGGTGAGCGGGTCACGTTGGGTAAACGTCATTAGAGAACTCATTGTCTGACCATAACTCACAGACGCAGGACAGCCCGACTGGTGGGCAGCGTCGAGTCAGAACGAAAGGACGACGTCAGCGGTCGCGCTCATTGCGACCACCCCTGGAGGGCCGCTCCACACCAAACCGTCTGGGTCCATGAGTACTTCGGCCGCATTCTCTGGGGTGACTCCCACAACTGCTTGAGAGCCTGTTGAGCAGGCGATCTTTGCCCCATCGATGAGGGTCTGCATCATTGTTCGGCATGTACCTGGTGGCATGCCAACCCGGTCATCGAGACCGTCGATGAACTGTCCTTGCAGAAGTTGAACTGCGTGTGAGGCAAAAAAGACTTCGACTTCGTGACCGCTGGTCACTGCTTCAGATGCGCATGCGATTGCGACTGCGCATTTGCGGGGGTCAACATCTGGATCTGTCGAGATCATAAAGAAGTATGTGGTCATTGTTTCCTCCAATGTCGTGCTCGAAACAGGCGATTACCTAATGAACCTCGAAGATTCGTCAGGGCGATGAGCCGAGTTCGCTGCTGTGACGGTAGCAGTCGTCTATTCGATGACGGTGATTGTTCCTTGCATAGAGGGGTGCGGGGAGCACCCGAAGGCGAAGGTTCCGACGGCATCGAAGGTTGCCGAATGGGTGTCGCCCTCTTGTAACCCCGAAGAGGAGAGCGACTCCGACCCGCTAAATGTGACGGTGTGAATCGCAGAGTCAAGGTTCGTCCATGTGACAGTGTCTCCAACTCGAATGGTTACTGCTGACGGAGCGAAGCTGAATCCACTGATATCTATCGAGTGGAGCGACGATGACATAGGCATCGACGTGGTAGTCGATTCAGGTGCTGATGTCGTGGTAACGATGACAGCAGGGCTTGACGTGGTTGTTGATTCAGCGATGGTGGTGGTCGCCGGAGTTGCAGTTGAGGTGGTTGCCGCCACTGTTGACGTTGTTGCAGGTGAAGTCGACGTCGTCTCAGCTGCGGTCGAAGTTGTCTCTGGAATCGATGATGTTGGCGCTACCTGTTCTTCCGCGGGTGTTGCCGGCAGAGTTGAGATGGTTGTTGTCTCTGACAAAGTCGACGTCGTCTCAGCTGCGGTCGAAGAGACGGCGACAGGCACTTCGGATGTCGTTGTTTCAGGTGCAGTCGTTGTCACGTCTTCGGTGGTGGAGACAACCTCGCTTGTCACATCGTCCTCATTGAGAGATTCATCGTTTAGCTCAGTCAACCCTGAAGATTCGGCACCTTGCGGCGGCTGCGGTTGGCACGCCGAGAATGCGACAACACAGGCGAGAGAGGCGAATGCGACGGTTCGTAACAGCGTCTTCGGCATGCCGCATATTCGCACTTGGCGACGCAGTCGTCCACTTCGACCAAGCGAGGCATCAACTGTCGCCCGGAAGCGTTCTGTCAGCCCTGACCTGGAAGGTAGGCGGATACATCTGCGAGCAAATGTGCTTTTCCATACACGTAGAAACACACCTTGCCGTCAGCACTCACCGGCGCAATCACCGAATTAGGAATCGTCTCCCCACTCACGAAGTTGAGATTCGACGAATCCGGAACATCACCACACGGATACACCGTCACGAAACCACCAAAGTCATTTGCCTCAGTACTCACCGCAGTCACATTCATCGCAACCGCAGCCGACCCAGCCAGTGAGGTGTCGAGTCCGTTCATCTCCTGGCCGTACTCGCTCAAGCCGCCCCACGCGAAGCCTCGACCCAAGAGTGAGTTAGAGCATTCGCTCCCTGAAAGGGATGCCGGCCGGTTCAAGGAGCATCGGTCACAACCACCCCTCGACGCTGATAGAAATAACAGGGCTATGGCTGAAATCTCGCTCGGAGTCGATCCATGCTGAAATCACTGGGAGTTATCGTTTCTCAAGCAGCTCGGCAGTTCCGATCAACGGATCAAGGAAACCCTCGCGGCCGCTTTGAACGAGCTCAGCAAGTAGCGCAACGAACAGAACGGCGACGACGGCGCAAAACCATCATCATCCTGTCGCTCATTTTCGTTATTCTCGTGCTGACATTCACTTTCCTTTTCCACGAGATCATGGCTCGGGAGGGACGGTCACATTCATGGCCGACCGGCATCTACTGGACGATGACCACCATGACGACACTTGGATTCGGCGACATCACGTTCACCTCTGACCTGGGTCGATTGTTTTCGGTACTGGTGCTTGTGTCAGGCTCAGCGTTCCTTCTTGTAGTACTTCCCTTTGCGTTCATTCAGTTCGTATTCATTCCGTGGATTAATGAACGAGAGCGTCGTCGCGCACCACGGGCGCTGCCGCAGTCGACCTCAGGGCATCTCATTCTCACTGCGCTTGGACCCATCGAGCAAGATCTCATCGACCGAGCCGACAAAACCGAACTTCCGTACGTACTCGTGGTCGAAGATGTCGATGAGGCCGGCCGTCTTCACGATGAAGGCCGAAACGTCATCGTTGGGGCGCTTGACGATCCGGGCACCTATCACAACGCCCGGGTTGAGCATGCCGCTCTTGTCGTGGCAACCCAGAACGACCAGATCAACACCAACATCGCCTTCACTGTGCAAGAGATCGCCCCGAGCACTGCAATTCTTTCGAGTGCGAACGCCCCTGCTGCTGTTGACATCCTCGAAATTGCAGGCGCCGACCATGTTGTCCAACTAGGAAACATCCTTGGGTATGCGATGGCAACACGTGCACTCGGCCTTGGAGGAAAAAGTCACCAGATCGGAAATTTCGCCGGTCTGCAGATCGCTGAGGCAGGTGTGCTGGGCACCGCTCTTGCAGA
>JAKMEY010000014.1 GCA_022425725.1 Ilumatobacteraceae bacterium | reverse complement strand
CGAACTGGACAAGCCACGACTCCGATGAGTCGGTGATCACACCGAAAATCTTCCCAGTCGAATGATCAATCGCTGTTGCGTTGAGTTTCGCGCTGTTCGTGAACCCATGAGTTGTGAGGTCAAGAGACACCGGCGGGTCAAGATCCACATAGTCGCCTGCCGTCACGTCCAGTTTCTTGAACTGAACCACACCATCGACGTTGTACTGCTGGATGAGCCCGGTCGGATTCACTGAACAACTCGTCGCCCCAACCGTCGTCGGCGGCAACGTCGTCGTGGTTGTTGGCGGCAACGTCGTCGTGGTCGTAGTCGTGGTTGTTGGCGGCACCGTCGTCGTGGTGGTCGGCACAGTGATGCCTGGGTCATCAGGGTCTAACGGGATAGGCCCGCATGACGCGCCGTCGTTATCTCTCGATGGCGTAGAGGGGCCTCGGTAAAACATTTTCCCCTGTCCGTTGGCTTCATCCCATTCCCAGCGGAACATGAATCCGTCATTGCGAGTGAAGTATGACCAGTCGGTACCTCCGGGGGAGCCATATGAACCACCAACACCAAACGCTTGGGAATTTGCATTGATATTGAAGTTAGATGGCGCATCGACGAACTGCGTATTGACCTCGACGCTCTGCCCGCTCGAATTGAACAGCACTGTGTTATGGCCAGTGTTTTGGTCAATACCAACAAGGTCGTACGGAACACCTTTGTATGTGATCGGGTTACGCAACCACACCACATCTTTGACAACAGATCCCTGCTTCGACGTTATCCAAGATGAAAATGTGTTGGAGTTTAAGTCGTAGGCCTTGCTGTTGATCGGCTTGGTATTGAACCCCATCAACAGAAGTGGGTTGCCTCCCACTTCAACATATGTTCCAGAGTTGACTGACCGTGACGCATTTGTCGTTGGGTAGTCGGCAATCTTGTCGTAGGTCACCGTGTTTGAGCCATTTGCCGGCGGATTGATGCGGACCAATTCGTGGCGAGGATTAGGTGCAGAGCCATCAGGGGTCAGCACGGCATACATCACGCCAGATGGTGTCAACGACAACGCATTCAACACATGCTGAGAAGGGATACCTTCTACCGTCGCAATAATGCCTGACTCCCATTGAGGCTTGCCGTCTGATCCGACAACTGGGTCACCTGCGGCATCGACCTTCTTCGTATACCGGTAAATCCCGATTGCGTTGTCCGCTTTAGCCACCTGGTAGAACATCCCGAACGACCCGTTGTTGCACGACCATGCTGCCGGCACGGCAGCATTACGTACACGGGTGTCTGAGCACGCCACCGTGCCAGCCAGCAAGACGCCAGCTAAAACCACCAAACCAAAACGACGAATTGCGTTCACTGAAATGAATCCCCTTATATGTGACGTGTCAGAAATTTTTGTTCTGCAGTTGAGTAACTATTTGCGGCGGGCAACGAGAGCGAGGCCGCCCGCACCGAGACCGATCAGCGCTGACCACAGTGCAATCTGCAGCGACATTGCATAACCCTCTTCAGACACACCCGTTGCAGGGAACGTCGAAGGAACCACCACGGTGGTCGTGGTAGGTGCCGCAGTTGTTGTCGTCGCAGCGATCGTCGTTGTTGTTGCCGGTGCGACAGTTGTGGTGGTTGGCGGTGCGACAGTTGTGGTTGTCGGAGCCGGATCAGATGTCCATGAATCAGACGTCGAACCGTCCTCACCGGTAATCAACATGGTTTGACCTCTGACACCGGTCGAATAGTTCGATGGCCGAATTTCCCACACTGATCCGGGTGTCACCGCTGTTGCTGACCATGTGGTTGAGTAACCCGGATCAGCCCATGTCTCAGGCCAGATGACGGCACCGTTGTCATCGGTGGTCAATTCGACAGCGTCTTCGTCCGGTGCTGACACCGTGATGGTGTGACCCTCGATCGGATTATCAGCAGCCGACATCAACGTCACACCAGTTTCAGTTGCGGTCAGCGACCAAGGAGCCGCGTTCGAGATGCCTTCGAGATAGAGGGAACGAGTGCGGGCGTCTAATGCCGCAACCGTGTCATCGTGAGCGCCTTGCACTGTGAGCGTTGCATCGGCAGGGAACGCCACAGCGAGATTGGTGGTAGTTGCGAATTGGATGGTTTTCGTAACGACATCAACTGTTACTGATGCGGTGATGCCGTTTTCGTCTGTTGTAGCGCCGGTGTCTGCCCATGAAATCGTTGAGCCGTCACCGGCAACAGCAGTCAACGTGAATGTGCCGTTGAAATCCGTGGTACCGGCGATTGTGACTTCATCGCCGACTTGGAAGTCGTGAGTAACGTCACCTGCAGTTTTCGAACCGAGCGTTGCAGTTGCGGTCGTGCCGTCACGAGTTGCATCGGTGACCGCATACGTTGGGTCAACTGCGTCACCAGCGAACGTCACCGTAAGATCAGCGGCGTCATTTCCGGCGGTTCCCGTAAGTGTCACTGTGTCGCTCATTGCAATGGTGTGAGCTTCACCGAAATCCTGATCGGCGAGGTACACCGTCGCAGCACTTCCATCACTTGATATCGCGTGGATTGGGTATTGCGGGTCAGCCATCGCGAACCCGACACGGATATCAGTTGCCCAAGGATCTTTCGAATCCCAGTTTTCTGGTGTGAACGACGTGCCGTCCGCTTTCCACACCTCAGAACGGTTTTGAGCGTCAGAGCCGTACATCCAGACAAGTGACTGCAATGCAGGACCGGTGTTTGCGGCCAGCGACCCGTCAAACTCGCTGTACTTCCACAGCAAATACTTCAGACTGCCGCTCACGTTCAGCTGCACAACACCGCCGGCGGTGTTGGTTGTCGGTGTCACCGCGTCAGAGCAGAACACGAGGCGTTTTTCGCCGTCAGGGCCTTCGGCGACGAAGCCTCCGATGTTGCCGCCTGCGTATGTGCCAGCAACAAATGGATCCGCCGAGTTCTTGTTGCCATCAACTGGGGATGAGAACGTGCAGCCGGGGCAATGGGCATTCACGACACCGGTGATCGATTGAACCTTTTCTGTGCCTAACTTGGCCCATTCGTCACTACTT
>JAKMEY010000013.1 GCA_022425725.1 Ilumatobacteraceae bacterium | reverse complement strand
GCTGCCACCATCTTTGCGCCGTGCTTCGCAATCCCGCTTGCTTCTGCGTCGTCACCAACCATGTATCCGGTGGTGTTCTGCAAAAAGAGCAGAGGTATGCGGCGCTGCTCACAGAGTTCGATGAAATGTGTTGCCTTAAGGGCGGCCTCAGAGAAGATGATGCCGTTGTTCGCAATGACTCCAACGAGGTACCCGTGAATGCGGGCAAACCCAGTGATAATCGATGTTCCCCATTCGGGTTTGAACGTCGCAAACCGTGATCCGTCGACAACACGAGCGATGATCTCGGTCGCATCGAAGGGGATACGACTGTCGTCATTGATGATGCCGTAAATGTCATCAGCCGGGTAGGCCGGTGGTTCAACTTCGGTTCGTGCGAGCCATCCGCCGTCGTGGTCGACTCGCCGACGGTTGGTTGTTGCACAAATTTCACGGAGCCGGGCGTACGCCTCATGCTCGGTTGACACGATGTTGTCACTCACTCCCGAGACACGAGTGTGTTTCGCTGCGCCGCCAAGGTCATCGGGGTCGATAATTTCACCAAGAGCGGCTTTCACGATTGGTGGTCCGCCCAAGAAGATGCGGCCAATGCCTTCGACCATGATGACTTCATCGCTGAGGGCTGGCACATACGCTCCACCTGCAGTACAGCCACCGAGCACGACGGAGAGCTGCGGAAGACCACGGGCTGACATTCGGGCCTGCCGGTGAAAGCTGCCGCCGAAATGGTCACGATCGGGAAAGATCTCGTCTTGTAACGGAAGGAATGCTCCACCAGAGTCGACGAGGTAGATCACTCCGAGGCCATTTTCAGCGGCAATGTCTTGGGCTCGAACGTGCTTCTTAATCGACACCGGCAAGAGTGAGCCGCCCTTGATCGTTGCATCATTCGCGATAAACACCCACGGCACGCCATGAACGACGCCGATGCCGGTGACGATGCCTGCTCCCGGAGCCTCGTCGTTGTATTGCCCCCAAGCTGCGAGAGTCGAGAACTCGAGAAATGGCGTGTTGTTGTCGGTGACGAGATCGATGCGATCGCGAGCCATAACTTTTCCCCGAGCATGGTGACGGTCAATCGACTTTTCTCGCCCGTGACCGCCGTCGATCGCAATCTGTTGGCGCTCACGCAAGGTCGCTACCAGCTCTTGATACGCCGTGGTGTTCGTCGCAAAGAGTTCGCTTGATGAATCGATTCGGGTTGGAATGGTCTGGAACGTCATCGTGTGCTCCGTTGCAGGTTGAGGGCGTGAACGCCCTCGAGGAATTGGACGGTGATGAGATTGGCAAGGCCGTCAAGCCCAAGATCGCCTCGAGGGTCGAACCATTCGATTGTCGTGTTCATTGCTCCGAAGAGGAACAGTCGTGCGATGGGAAGTCGTGCTGTATCGAGTTCGGGGAGCACATCTGCAAGCAACGAGTTCCATCGATGCTCGTAATCGTCTCGTAGCGGCACGATCGCAGAACGAAGTTCTTCTGGTGCGGTAAAGAAGGCAGTGACGTGGGCCGCCGTGAACGAGCCATGTTCAAAGAGGGCACCGAGGTGCGCCCGGACGTAAGCCTCGAGTCGATCTGACTCGCGGTCACAGCCATTCATCGCTGCATCGACATCTCCGAAGGCGTCGACCATCACTTCGATACCCCTGCTGAATACCTCAATGAAGAGATCTTCTTTCGACTCAAAGTAGTGATAAATCGAGCCTGCTTTGATGCCGATATCGGCAGCGATTTCTCGCAGGGTTGTTGCGGTGTAGCCCTGAGCGACGAGCCGTTCTGCGGCAGCATCAAGCACGCGTTGCCGGCCTGTTGGGGTTTCACGCGATCGTCGCACCTTCGCGAACCTAACAAACGTTAGGTAGGCGCACAAGAGGCGGACGGCTTAATCGTCAGACCACTTGGTACCCGGGGCGTAATACCTCTGGTGCCACACACCACGAATATCTTCGCCTCGGCGTGGCATTCGCCAGGTCGTCACCTTTGTTGATGCCGCCGAAAGATCAACTGCACACAACGCTCGGGGTTGATCATCGGTGCCATTCACGTAGTCATCGGCAGCACCCTCGGGAACATAACGGCGAGCAATAGCCCGGTAAAGATCTCGCCACTCGTCGTCATTTCCTGGCTCATGCACCACCGTTGTCGACCCCTGAACTGTCAACTTTCTCCACGGGTGCGCTTCTTCGTCGATGGAAATTCCAACACGAGGGTCACGTTGAAGGTTCTTCCAGATGAGTGCAGGGGTTCTCGGAGTGAACAGCAGTCGAGAGTCGTTGATGATGAACCACAGAGGAACGACTCGTGGCATACCGTCGTCATCGACAGTTCCGATGCGAGCGAGATGCCCGTGCTCTAAGAGGAAGTCTTCAACCTCTTCAGTGGTCAGTTTTGGCATTCCTCATGCTCGCAGGCCGCAGGTGGAGATCCCGAAGTCAGAGGCGTCGGTCACACACAGGTATTGCGCATCGTTCCGATGCCTTCCACCCAGGTCTCAATCACAATGCCTGGAGCGAGAGCGCGTGGAGGTGTATGCGCCATTCCCACTCCACTGGGGGTTCCAGTGAAGATGACATCACCCGGATAGAGGGTGAGCACCGAAGAAAGCTCGGCAATCAAGGTCGGGATGTCAAAGATGAGATCGCTTGAGCGGGCATCTTGCACAACCTCTCCATCAATCGAACAGCCCAGAGCGAGGTCGTCTGGGTTGTCGAATTCGTCTGGGGTGACGATCCACGGCCCCATTGGGCCAAACCCACGGCGCGATTTTCCAAGCGAGAACTGTCGGCCTGCAGCCATTTGGAGTTTGCGATCGCTGATGTCTTGGCCAACGGTGAGCCCAGCGATATACGACCACGCATCTTCAACCGACACGTTGTCGGCCTGCCGACCGACAACCGCGACCAGTTCAACCTCCCAGTCAACCGAAGTGCCGACGATCGGAATGTCATCGAATGGCCCCGACAGCGACGACGCAAACTTGGTGAAGGTCGCGGGAACCTCAGGGACTTCCATTCCTGCCTCTTCCGCATGCTGGCGGTAGTTAAGGCCGATAGCGAAGACTTGCCGTGGAGCCGAAACAGGTCGCTGCAACGAGCTCATGTCGAGAGCGTCTGTTCCCTCATTGATGTTCGCCGCAAAGGTACAAAACTCGTCCCAGTTGTCGAACACCGACATCATGTCGGGGCCAAAACAACCATCAGATGCGGTGGCAATGTCGACGGTCATCTCTCCAATCACGATGGCCGCTCGTCCTGCTGAGTTTGCGATTTTCATTCTTGATTCCTCAGGTGAAAGTGGTTTGAGTGGCCATCGACAGCGTCAACGAAGTCAGCCGACCTTGCGAATGATTCCAGGAACGAGCCGTTCTTCAGAAGGACGATGGCCCCAGAAACTCATCGCATCGTAGGTTTCAACTTCCCAGTTCTCTTCATCGACGAGAAGCCCGCCGGTTCCGTATTCGATCTCGAAGCCAGATGGGGTTCGAACATAAAACGAGGTCATCATGTCGTTGTCGTAAGTTCGTGCCGAAAACCAAACGGATCCGTAAACGACACGAGTCGCTCTACCTGGCGCACAGCGGCAAGTTCTGATTCTTCTGTCGTCGCAATCTTTGCCCTGATAAGCCGACCGATCATTTCATCAATCGCAGCATCATCAGCGCAGTCCCAGCCAAAGTAGGCGAGGTTGTCGCGTTCGCCCGGGTGGATCATGATGCGTTCGACACGGTCGTCGATGCGCAGTCCGAGACCGTCGGCGCGGTTCACGACTTGAGCGCCGAGAACTTCACTCCCGAATTCTTGCCATTCGTCGAGGGCTGGGGTTTCGAAACCGATGTATGCGAGCGATGAGACCATGAGGCGTTCCCTTCGGTGAAGTGGTCTTTACAAGGCTGCTTTCAGTTCGTGGCCCAGTAGGTCCGGCTGAACCGGATGTGAACCTCTCAAGACTCGTCGTGATCAGACTCGGGCAGAACGTTCGAATCTCAGACCGATAGCTGAGAGAGAGATCGTACAGCAGTTGCGGCTAGCACGACGTCAAGGACGAGCGGTACCACCCACTCGCTAGGTGATCCGTACCCGTTCGCGTCGCCGTACAGCATGATTGCAAGGTGCACGAACAGCAGTGACCCACTCGTGATCAATGCCAACTGGCTAAACACCCGACCAGAAACCAGCACGGCTATTCCGACGAGAATAAAGATCATTGCGAATAGCAGGTAACCCATCATTCGCTCGTAAATCTCGTCATGGGCCTGGACGTTTTCTGCCCCCCACCAACTCTCGGCTGCATCGGCCGCCCACAGTGAACCAACCAACGCTCCGAACACGCCGTTGGCGACGATGACTACCCAGAACCAAACTTTCACATTGAGAACTTTGCTCATGACCCTCTCCAATCGCACTTACGGACCTCTGGAGCGTAGTATGAACCAACCTTAAATGACGTGAATGCTGCTGGTTCTGCGAGGTTCTCGCTGGGCCACACGCCGGAAGCAGAGCATCTGCGATCGCCATAGAAACCGCAGCTGCAAGTACGCGTTTCATTGTCATCAAGTCTTTCAGAATGCTGCCTCGCTAACGCACAGAGCTAGTCAAGCCGGGTGAGTTCACCGCCTGCAGACATCTTCTGCAGTTTGAACTTCTGAATCTTTCCACTGCCGGTGAGCGGGAACTCGTCGACGACGAACCAGTCACGCGGCGTTTTGTGCGCAGCGATTGAGTTGCGAACGTAGTCAAACAACTCCTGACGCTGAAGGGTCACACCGGAAGCCGGCCTCAGCACTGCTGCAACGGTCTCGCCCCATTTCTCATCAGGCAGACCGATGACGGCGACCTCTGCAATGCTGTCGTGCTCAAACAACACATCTTCAATTTCGCGCGGATAAATATTTTCACCACCACGAATAATCATGTCTTTAAGGCGACCTTCGATACGGGTGTAGCCCCGCTCATCCATCATGCAGAGATCGCCAGTGTGCAGCCAGCCTTCATCGTCGATCGCAGCGGCGGTGGCTTCTGGCATATCGAAGTACTCCATCATCACGTGGTAGCCGCGGGTGAGGTATTCGCCGGGTTCACCACAGGGAACAATGTCGCCGGTCTCAGGATCAATGATTTTCACTTCGGTGTGCGGCATCGGGCTGCCGAGCGTGAGCGTTTTGTCAATTGTTGTGTCCTGCGGAGAGGTCATCGATGCCACCGGCGAACATTCGGTCTGGCCGAACACGATGGTGAACGCCGCACCAGTTTCTTTCTCAATTCGCTCGACAAGAGGTGCCGGCACAGTGGATCCACCTGAGCAGACCGCCTCAAGCGATGTGACGTCGCGGTTTGGGTACTCAGGATGTTCGAGCATCGAAATCAACATCGTCGGTACCGCAAGCATCGCCGAGCCCTTGTATTCCTCGATGAGTTCCAACACCAGCGGGGGGTCGAAGGCCTCAAGTAACACAAACGTGCACTTCTTTGAGACTGCAGAAAGCACTCCAAGGACACACCCACCGGTGTGGAAGAGCGGCATCGGGCACACCCATGTGCCTCCCTCGGGCACTCCCATGCGGTCCGCAGTGTGCGTTGCGTTGTTCACGAGTGCTCGGTTGCGCAGCAGGGCGCCCTTCGGGAATCCAGTGGTTCCTGAGGTGTACTGGATCATGACCGCATCGTTGGGCCCGACCTCTGGGAGTTCGATCTCAGGGTCGACGGCTTGCCCCAGTTCGAGCACATCTTCCATCGCAATGATTTCGCGTAACTCGTTGCAGTTTGGCGCGATCTCGTCGGCAATCTTTCGCATCGGATTGCCGCGGTGGTTCGTTGCGACGATGAGCCCGGCTGAACGCGACTGGTTGAGCACATATTCGACTTCGCTTGCTTGCAACGCCGGATTGACGGTGACGAGGATGACGCCCGCCATTGCGCAGGCAAATTCGAGCACCATCCACTCAGGGAGATTCGGCGCCCACAAAGCAACGCGTTCGCCAGGCTCAAATCGAGTGGTCAGCGCGCGAGCGACTGCCTCCGCCTCCAGCAATAGCTCTCGGTATGTCCACTTTCGGCGATCGTCAGGGTCTGGGAGACCAGCGATAAGCGCAACCCGCTCTGGAACCTCCCTCACCGCCTCGCGAAGCAAATCTCCGATGGTGAGATCACGTAGATCAATTTCGGTTGGACCAAATGCATGCGATGGCACTGACATGTCTCGACGTTACCCATTTTCTGCACTCCAATTTCGCGTGAGCCAATCGCGACCAATTTTTTTATGAGTACTGTGGTCGTTGTGACAGATACTCCTGCAGATTGGTACAACGACCCCACGGGTCGACATCAGCACCGTTACTGGGATGGAAATGCGTGGACATCGCATGTGTCAGATAACGGCATTCGCGGCTCCGATGACATCGCAGCCGCCAGCGCTGCGCCAACCGAAGAGTCAGCGCCAAGTGGCCTCGACCGACTCGACGCCGGCCTCACGATCGGCGACGAGGGTTCGAAGGTCGATGAGCAGTTGCATGGAGGCGGCCGGCGAGGAGTTGGCATCGAAGGAACTGTCGAGGGCGGGGGTGGCGGCATCCTCACCGAGCCGATTCTCGTCGTCAATCAGAAAGCGAAGCTCATCGAGCTCTCAAACCAGTACACCGTGTTCGACCAGCACGGAACCGCAATTGCGGTTGTCAATCAGGTTGGTCAGTCGACCGTTCGAAAAGTGCTTCGTCTCGTGTCGAGTCTTGACCAGTTTCTTACGACCCGTCTCGACATCACCGATTCGGATGGGCGCGTCATCCTTCGGCTGACCCGACCAGGAAAAATTGTGAAGTCGACGGTGATTGTGAGCGATGGCAACGATGTTGAACTTGGTCGCATCGTTCAGCAGAACGCCATCGGAAAAATCAATTTTGCGCTTGAAGCGGGTGGTGAGCGTCTTGGCTCAATCAAGGCAGAGAACTGGCGGGCATGGGACTTCTCGATTACCAACGCTGCAGATCGCGAGATCGCCCGGGTGACGAAGACGTGGGAGGGCCTTGCAAAAACCATGTTCACAACGGCTGACAACTACGTCTTGCAGATTTCAGAACGCGCACCTGAACCGCTGAACTCGTTGGTGGTTGCCAGCGCGCTGAGTATTGATACTGCACTCAAGCAAGACAACCGCGGACTCGGCTGACGAGCACCGAGCACGGGTGTGCTGTGGTCACTCGAGGTGGCCGGCGACCATGTAGAACCAGAACGGGAACGGAGCCTCTTGTGTTTTGAGGGAACGCCGTGCCTCAAGGATGGTCTTTCCCGCCTCGGTGACCTCGTAGAACCATGCGTCGAACGAACGGCTTCCCGGAGCAAGATCGCCGACGAGTTCGAGCGCTGCTTCGAGATAGTACGCACGAATGTCATGGCACACCGCCACTGTGTTCTTGCCAGGAAGTTCGACATCTTTCCAGGCGGCACCCTGTGCCCACTGGTGAAGAGTGTCGAGGGCCGCTGGGATCTGCTCGGGTTCGATAGCCCTACCGACCGCGGTGACACCTTTGCGCTCAACGGCACGTCGATAGGCCGAGATAAGACCCCTGGCTTCGTCGACTGCTGGTGGGGCGTTCGGGTCATCGCGTGGAGGAAGTGAACATGCCATCGGCATCTCGTCTGATTCGACGACCTCAGGGAAGTGCTCAAAGATCGGCTCGTCTGCCTCAAGAAGGTTGAATGCCTGTCGCAACACCTGATGCTGAAACGCTGCGTCACCCGGTTTGCCGAGCGGACGACCTAACGGGAATTCGCAAGCGAGCACCCGTGGAGGGCCAACCTTCTTTGCGACGTCGGCCATTGAGGCGAGCACAATCGTTGCGATTCCTGCGTCTTCAAAAACGTGGGCGAGCGTACTCACGGTACGCGTGCAGAGAGGTCAAACCGGGGTGAGTAGCACAACATCGACTGCGTCAGCGTTGAGCTGCACCGCGCATTGTGGACCCGTATCGAGTCTGATCTCACTCACCGTGTCAGGCTGATTACCTGCGAACGCGAAGTGACGGGGAGCAACCTCACCAATCACACCGTCGTCTGCGAGTTCTTGTAGCCGGTCAATCGGGTAGACGACATTGAGATCTAGCTGGAACCCCGAGTGATCGAAGTTTGGGCTCCAGTGGCCCATGATGAGATTGCGGTCATCACGGTCAAATGCACGGAAACCGGTGTCACCCTGCACAAAACGATCTTGGTCAGGGCGATGGAGTGAGGCGCTTGTCACAATTGCGACGCGACATTCTGCTAGCGGCTTACCGAGTTTGTTAAAGCTCGTCGACGTGAATTCTGGAGCATCCATTGTTGAGGCAAGGACACGCATCGCGTCATCACCTCGGGTTGCTGCTCGATCTTCTGTCATCACGACCTCCTAAAGGTTCAACTTACTTGGCTGACGAAGTGTGATTCGAGGTCGGGTCACGGCTCCATCACAATCCAACCTCGACGCTGCAGTTCATCGGCCAACACACCGCTAGGTATCGACTGCACGGCACGCTCGTCGTTCGTCAGACGTACCGATGGTTGAGACTGCGAGGGAGCAGTTGGGTCATGCTCATCACCTTCGAGATTGGCGATGAGAGCATCGGCCTCAGCTCGAGTGAACTTGCCATTACCTTGGCGCTGGGTGAACCCCATCGGGCCGCGTGCGGATCGAAAATCGTCGTGACCCGCTTTCTGTAGCAATTCGAGGAGTCGCGCAAGCTGACGAGCATTTGCCGGAGGGCCGGTTGACTGGTTGAACGCCATGTATGAAGTGTGGCAGATCGGTGTCGCAACGATTGAGGCACCGATCACTCCTGGTGAGCCGCAGAGCGGGCAGTATTTACCTGTGAACTGGTCAGTGAACCTCATGGCAAAGGCACCCGTTGGCGAGATTGTCAAACTTGCGGTGCTCGCAGAGCAAATGGGGTACGACCGTTGCTGGCTGTTTGACGAGGGCGTCATGACGCGTGATGTGTTTGTGACTCTTGCGGCAATCGCGGAACGCACGTCAACGATCAAGATCGGTCCGGGAATCACCAACCCTTACGTGCGACATCCCGGTGCGACCGCTGCCGCTATCGCATCGATTGACGAGTTGAGCGATGGGCGGGCCTTCATCGGCATCGGTGCCGGTGGCGGTCTTGCACTCGGACCGCTCGCAGTCGAACGTACCCGACCGCTTCAAGTCGTGGCCGACGCAGTGACCGCCATGCGAGGGCTTTTTGCCGGCGACTCGGTCACCATGACAAGCGAGACCTTCGCCCTCGAAAATGCTCGCTTGGGGTACGCCCGTCCAGATATCGAGATCATCATGGCTGGTCGGGGGCCACGCATGACCAGCCTCGGCGGTCGAATCTCCGACGGGTTCTATTTGAGCTATCCATACCTCCCTGGTCTCGCCGACCAGGTGGGAATGATTCGTGATGCAGCTGCTGGGGAGGAGCGACATATCGCATGGTCAACAGGAATTGCCCGTGACGAACATGAACTGCAGCAGATGCGCGCTCAGTTGACCTTTCGCCTAGTTGATTCTCCGCCAGCTGTACGCGAGGCGTTGGGTATCGACGATGGTCAGCGGGACGCCCTCCGCTCAGCTCTCGCTGATGGAGGCCCCCCATCAGCAGCACATCTCGTACAAGAAGAGTGGCTTGACAGCTTTGGAGTTGTCGGCGATACCGAAACGTGCCGTCGCGCCATTAGTGAGACTGCCTCGCAATGTGGCGTCACCGATTTCATCGTGCCGGTGCAAGACCTCAACCGAGCCGAGGAACTCATCGCGGCATTCTCCCCACGTTGAAACCTTGGCGGGTCAAGTGACGTCTAGATCAGACGGTGCATGAGCACGCGGCCAACGATGTTCCAGCCTTGTTCGCCCATGCGCTTTGCCATTTCAGGATCTGCGAATGTCTTCGCTGAGGCAGCCATGAGTGCGTCGAGCGAGTCAGTCGCCGTTACCACCATTCCCTGGAATGGGGAGGCACCAGCCGCAACCACCTGAAGGCTGATCGAACCGTTTGCTCCCTCACTGACGGTCTTCCAACTGTGTTCCATGTTTGATGCGGCAGTTGCGTCATCGAGTGGCCGGCCGGCGACGTAGATAACAGATCCGTAACGCCCTTCGCGCTCACCCATCTCAGACTGGATGCGTGACAGAATGCGGCGCGAAACGTTTACTTGAGTGTCTCGCATCATTTCGAGCATCTGTGGATCTTTGTAGAGGCCTGCTTGACCTGCCATCGCTGCATCGATTGAATCGAATCCGAAACCGACGATGCACATCCCGGACATTTCGCCACCCATGATGATCTGATTGGCGTTGAAGTCGGTGGCACCGAGTTCTTTCATTCGATCCCCCGCCCACGATGAGCTGGCCGATACGAATTCGTCAACATTGCCAATAGAAGCAAGCACTGAATACATGTACGACATGAGTTCCCCCTTAGAGAAGTGAAGTTGATAGCACCTTTAATTCTGCGTTGAACAATGTGTACATGGTGTTTCTAGAAAATGAACAAGAGGAAAACACTGCCCTCGCCAACATCTCATGTCAACAGAAAGGACCCTTGCTTTCGCAAGGGCCCCTCAGATGGTGGCGGGGGCAGGATTTGAACCTGCGACCTTCGGGTTATGAGCCCGACGAGCTACCGGACTGCTCCACCCCGCGGCGATCAGTCGTCCACGATGCTACGGACATCATCGACAGATACCAACCGAATGAGAGTCAGTTCGCACCATCGAGCACCCCTGTCAATCCGCTTGGCACATGAGGACCAAGCACTAATTGCTCTAACACGCCCCAGCCCAAGCGATCGCCCGCCGTTACCCGACATAACTGCTGAACATGCAGCATGGTTGGGTCGAGCGGATTGACCTCAGCGAGCACGATCGAGTCGCGGGTCTCATCGAGCTCACCGCGCCAATCGCCATGCCCCCACTCGGGGTGGAGGTAACCAAGTCCGCTCATCTGAAACCGCTGCACTGGCTCGTAGTTCGCAACAAGATGCTCTCCCGTGGCGGTCTCGATCGTTGCTGTCATCAACTGCGCCCATCGAGTCCCTCGTTGCCAAGAAATATCTGTTGACATCGATTCAGGGCGATCGATCTCCGTCGCGTTAGTGACGTCGTCAATCGTGTGAGAGCCGACACTAAACCGTTTCGTCACCGCCGTGCTCTTATGCCAGGAGCGACCCTCTGCATCGTCGTTCACCGCAAGATGGGTGCACATTTCGTCAAACAGCGTTGGGGCCCAGGTCCAAAAAAATTGGGGAGGTATCGCCGGCCCGGGGAGGCCACGTGAACCTCCTCGAATGCCCCACGAACGATCTCGGCAACCCTCAACCACACCAAGATCGCCTAAGGCAATGCGCGTACCGTCGAGGTCAATCCACCCAGACCACTCAACGAACTGAGTAATGCGGGTGTAGTCCATGACGACTCGGCCCTCAACACGGCGCACAAACGTCGGTTCTTCAATGACCGCCGATACCACTTGCGTCGTGAGATCAGCAGAGATGCCGTGGTGATCATCGATCACAATCCGATGCCGCAACATGGGCTCAATAACCTGCACGTCGATTGACCCAACGGTTGTCGCCGTACGGTCAGAACTGCAACGCCGTGACGACCGGCAGTTGTGTTGGACACCATCGACCACCACAGAAAATGATGCATCCATCACCTGTCGATTCGGGTATACCCCGAGGGCGACGGCGAAGAAGACCTCACCGTTCCGATCAAAACCGTTGAAGAAATAGCGGTCATAGAGACCAGCAGAGTCGCTCGTCGGATGCAGCAGTGGAGCAGACGACTGATGTAACGGCAGATCGTCGTATGGGTGAATCATTCCGAACCTACATGTACGAGGGCGAACACGTCGTTATCGATCATCTGTTGAGCGTGCCGTTCGGCCATTACCGCAAACATCTCATCTCCACGTTCGGTTGCAGTCACCACCTGCGACGCAATCACCGCCATGCCGAGCCCGCTCACCGTTCCGATGGTGTAATCATGTCGAACATCGCCGAGCGTGCAGTCGACACCAGCGCCGATGAGCCCGTTCCAATAGCGCTCCACAAGTGCCGACTCGTGTGAACGTCGATCGTCGGGTAACACGCCGGAGCCAACGCCGTAGGCGATGTCATTTGGCCCTCGGCTGAACGCTGCGGTCTGCCAGTCGAGCACCGTGACCACGCTCGATTGTCTGGTTCGCTCAAACAGCATGTTGTCGAGTCGGTAATCGCCATGCACAACGCACAACGGCAACCGAAACAGCGCAAGTAACTGCTCAAGGTTGTCACCCAGCCATCGCGCAGCATCCATCACATTGCTCGACAGTCGATGCTGGAAGCGATCGATAAACCCTGGGAGCAACATCGAGTAGATCGCCTGTCTCGTCGATGCTCCTGACGGGTCAGGGAGTGTAAGCCACCCATCATTTGCGAGTTCGTTCGCCCGCCCCCAGGTCGGGGCATGCAAGCCAACCGCAGCATCAACCATTGCGGTGGCGTCCGCAAGCGAGCAACCGGCAAGTTGATCACCAACGTCTCCGTGTGCCTGGTGCATCAGGAGCGTGAAGTCACCAGACGCAGAATCAATGACGGCATAGCGAACCGTTGGGTGAGGCACGGACACCACATCTGCGAGGTCGAGATAAAAGCCGACCTCTTTGTGATAGGTGAGGTGCATTCGAGCAGCCTCTCGACTTTCTGCGTCAGGCGATGGGATCTTGGCCACCAACACCTGTGGTAGATCGGGCGGAGCATCATCGGAAAGGTCAAGGTCAAGGCGAAGACTTAACGCGACCTGGCCAGTTCCTATGCGAGTTGCGGAAACGCCTCGAACTGCACCATCACAATTGAGAGCCGCAGAAATGAACTCCGCTGTGAGTTCGTCAACTGTCGTGGCGATGCGATCCATACGAAACGCTAACCCGAACGAAGGCTCGGGTTGTTAGACCGGCAATGGGGCACGATCAGCGTTCTGCCGAATCGCACCAGCGATCTCTTTCCAGCGGCATTCCGGAAGGTCGTGACCCATTTCAGGAAACATCAACAACCGTGCATCTGGAATCGCTCGCGCCGTTGCTTCTCCACCAGAAGAACGAACGAGCGGGTCGACAAGGCCATGCACCACCAAAGTTGGTGTTCGAACAAGTCGCAGCGCGGCCGTGCGATCACGACTGGCAAATATTGCCGCTGTCTGGCGCTCGACTCCTTCGACGCGAAGCGCACGGTCGATACCTGCTGCGGTGAATTCGCGTGCCTCAGCCGCATCGAACGTTGGACCAGAAATCCACTTCCACAACTCAACCGACTGTTCGATCATCGCTTCACGGTCGTTTGGGTTCGGGTCACCCTGTCGACGAAGTTTCAGTGCCAACTTCGGGTCGATGATCCCATTCTTTCGATCACCTGTATTGGACATAATCGACGTGAGCGACTGCACACGACCCGGCCACCCGATGGCAATCTCCTGAGAAATCATCCCACCCATCGATGCCCCCACGATGTGTGCCTGGCGGATATCAAGAGCATCGAGTAAGCCGGTCGCATCGGCTGCCATATCGTTCAGTTTGTAGGGCGATGTCACAGGTCGCCGAAGTAACACTTTCAGAATGTCGCGACGCTTCAGTCCGGACCCGGTCATTTCGGTCGATAAACCACTATCGCGGTTGTCGAACGCGATGACCCGAAAGCCCTGCGCGATCAGTTCATCGACGAAACCCTCTGGCCAACTTGTGAGCTGGCCGCCTAATCCCATCACCAACAGCAACGGATCACCGTTGCCCCGATCGACGTACTCAAGTTCCACTCCGTTTGATGCAACCTTTGGCATTCCACCACCCTACGTCAACTCACGATTACCGTACATCTAAGTTATTCGCCCTCAACACACACACCCCACATGGTCGGCTTTCGTAAACAAACTTCACAGCGCCTCAATCAACTCGACGACATCATCGCAACTCTCAGCACGCGCGTGCGGACTCTTGAAGATGAACGAGAAGCAACGGCGAAGACGCTGAACGACATCGTCGAACGCAACGATGCTCTCGACGCTCGGATCACTTCAACGAGCACCGAATTGGCACGACAACTTGATGAACTTGGAACCGAGCTTTCAGCCGTTACCGATCAAGAACCGGCCGATGTAGCCGGCATCGTCAACGGGGCACTCGACGAGATCCGCAACAGCCAAACGCGCCTCGCCAATGAGCAAGCCCGATACCAATCGGCATTTCGAACCGATATCGCCGTGCTCATTGAACAACTCCGCCAGTAGGCGAAGGTCGTTTCGGACTCAGCCGTCAGCAGTCAACGACTCGAGCGCTGCCTGCACGAATGCCTCAGCGCGCACAATCGTTTCTTGATACCCACCGAGGTCTCCGTCGCGGAGCAACTGATCGGCCTCAGCGAACAGCGACTCGGCCTGCAAAAGCAACTCTGCGGTTGACGCACGCTCGTCAGGCGAATCAGGCACGGTGAGCGTTGGCTCATCAGTAGTTGACTCGGCCGGGTCGTCTGAGGCGTCGTCGGTCGATGAGCCATCATCGGACGCCGGAGCATCTGATGCACTCGTCGTCTCCTCAGTATCTGAACGCTCTGGAAGGTCGAGGTCAAAGCCAGGGAACAGATCGGCGAGAGCTTCCGACATTGTTCCGGCAAATGTTGCGCGGTTCTCGTTTGACACGATGACAAATCGGTATTCGGTGATGCCATCGATTGCCACGTAGAACGGTCGAACGTACACGAGGCCATCAGCGACAGGGACAATCTGCATGTCTCCGAACAGAACGTCGGTGCCTGACTCTTCGTTGTCTTGCAGCGTGATCTCCCGGCTGATGAGCTGCTCTGATTCGGCCTGAGTTGCAACTCGATACGGGCCGGCCGGCAGCGGTTCTTGGTCGACAAGGTAGGTCGTGAGACGACCGTACGAGTCAGGGTCACTCGACGCCGTGATGTACGCCTGAAGTTCGGTACGGCCGTCATCGGTTGAGAACGGCACGTACGGACGCAAGATCACAAACTCGTTCTCGCCAGTCGACGGATTTCTCATCAGCGTGTAGTACGGGACGAAACGCTCGGTGTTGAGCTCAGTTGCGAATTCGCCGCTACCCGCCGAATCGGTCGACCCGACACCATCGGTAAATGCGCGTGGCTGAACCGATGGCGCCTGAGAGACCGACCATGCACCGGTGCGCTGGAAGAAGTTCTCAGCGGAAATCTGGTACTTCGAATACAACTCGGTCTGTACTCGGAAGAGATCTTCTGGGTACCGCAAGTGCTCGCGCAACTCGTTCGGCATCTCCTCAACCGGAGTGAACATGTCGGAGAACGCTCCCTGCCATGCCGAGATAATCGGATCGTCGCCATCGAGCACGTAGAACTTCACGTCACCGGTGTACGCATCGACGGTTGCCTTGACCGAGTTCCGCACATAATTCGCATCACGTGCAAGACCCGTCGATCGCGTGAGCTGAACGTTTCCGATGCTCTGCGCGTACGGGTACTGATTGGTCGACGTGTATGCGTCGATCACCCATTGCACTCTCCTGTCGACAACGACCGGGTATGGGTCACCGTCATAATCGAGGAAGGGAGCCAATTTTTCGACCCGATCACGAACATCGCGAATCAACAACAGCTGTGAATCAGAATTCACTGCACCCGACGCAAGCAAGTTGTAATCGAGGAACGACAGCGCAGTCACCGCACGACGGAAAATGCCCGACATTTCGATTCCCGATGTGCCGGAATAGTCGCCCGAATCGCCACATCCACTCTCGGTGACCGAGGTATTCGCAACCGCATAATCGGTCATCGACGGCGAGAAATAGAGTTCAGGGCGATCAAGATCGACCGTGATGTAATCAGGCCGCAGCGACGACGTCACTTGGCTCACGGGAGCCATCACAAGCCCACACCCACGAGTAGAGACAAGATGGCGACCCTGCCATGACTGGTTCGGGATTCCGTCAAGGTCAAGTTCACGGGCCGCAACCAACACCTGCTCACGTTCACCATCGAGTTCATAACGGTCGACATCAAGGTCGTCGACTTGCAAACCTGCGACCTCGCCTCGGTCAATGGCAAAGCGAGACAACATGAGGCCAGGGCTCAGCAGACGAACATTCTCAAATGGCTGAGGATCTGACTCGATGTCTGCAGCCGAGAGTGCATTGAACTGAATCGGCTCTGTAGCGACGGAATCAAGTGCCATCGCTGCACGGGTCGCGTCAACATTACGAGCGATGTACGGAAGTTCTCGCTCGGCTTGGTTCGGACGAACGACGAGCGACTGAATCAACGACGGGTACACCGACCCACCGCCAATCGACACCACCAACCAGAGCACCGAAGCGATCAAGGGGAATCGCCACCGGTCGGTGCGAATTGTCACAAGGAACAGCACTGCGGTAAGGAGCGCAATCAGTGTGAGCAACATCAGCGCCGGCAATTCCGCGTTCACAACCGCGTACGTTGCGCCTTGCACAACTCCACGGGTCTCATTGGTCAGGTCGAATCGAGCCAGCCAATAGTCACCCGCTCGAAGTACGGCGAGTATTGCGAGCAGCACCGCCATATGCACCTTGGTCGCTTGCCGCACCGTTGGGACCATTCCCGCAAACAGCACTGCGCCGTTCAATATATGGGTAATTGCCGTAATGATGATGATGAGGAGCAGTGCGGCAAATAGCCAATCAGACAAAAAACTGACCAGCGGAAGTCTGAACACGTAGAAACCGACATCGGCCCCAAATTGCGGATCGGTGACGCCGAACGTTTGAGAATTTCTGAAGAGGAGAAGGTCCTCCCATTGCTGAGTCGCCGGCAACGACACCAAGATTCCGAGCAGAGCTGCCACCCCGTAGCGGACGAGTCGCATACGGCGACCAAACACCTCATGAAAGCGTTGCACGACCGGCGGAACGTTATTTTCCAACCGAACCGGGGCCGTACGGTCGGCAACCCAAAGGTTGACCCATCCGAGCAGCAAAAACACGAGAAGACAAACCCCAAACATGGTGAGTTTGGCGGTGAGTTGACCCCAGAAAATATCACTCCGTCCGAGGGCCCGGTGCCATAGAAGGTCAATCCAAAACGAGGCAATACCTCGCCCAAAAATGAGAACGAAGAACGCGATCGCTCCGACAACGATGAGGGCAATGCGGCCGTTAAGGCGTCGTTGGGCTGGTGGGCGAGGGATTTCCGACTCTGGTGACATCGCCTCCGAGGCTACTCGTCAACGAGAATGAGTTCGCATTGACATCCAAGATGTCCAGGGGGATTTACAACGCCGGTTGGAAAACTGTCACCCAGAGCAACCGTGCCAGCCAGGGCGTTGTCCTCGCACTCTGCACACGGCCGATCACCACCACCGGCTACCCATTTCACCTTGGTTCCTGGCGCAGCGGACGTGAGTTGGGCAGTTGCGTACGCAACGGACATCGCAGCGAAGAGTGCCGACTCGACGCGTTCCCCTTTCACTTCCCGATATACCGCTCTCACCGACTTGACGATCGCACGTTGATCATCACCATGGTCTTTGACCGCTTGCACAACTTGCCCACGCACGAATGAGAGCAACTGTTCGTCAACCACCGCATCGGCGGCCAAGCATGCCCCTTCACCGTCAACAAGATCTGCACATAAACTCGCAGCACCTGCCTCTGCAGCAGCGGTGAATACTGGGGTTATTAACTTCACGTGCCGCTTACGGTATGCCGCAGGACCAGGGAGCGGTGTTCGCCGCTTCTTCTCATCGTCACCATCGAGTGCAGCGAGCACCGCATCGAGTTCATCAGCGAAGGCCTTCTTCACTGATCGAACAACACCTGCCAACTCACTCCCGATGACCTCGTCTCGTCGTGGAATCGAGATGCCAACCGCATCGAGCTCGTCGTCAGTCTCTATCTGTCGTCCGGGAAACAACGGAACAACTTCGGCTGACGGGCCGTCGTCGGTGGCACTCTCATCAAATGATGACTCAGCGCCCGCAACTGCAGATTCACCGTCACCTTCTGATTGGCCGTCGAACACATCGCTCAATGCGTCTGAGGCCATCATCGGCATTTGCTCGATCGACGCAACATCAGCGGCGATCGACTGCGGGTCAAGGACCGCAACGACATCGGCCGCCAACGCCCGAGCGCGGTCGAACTGTTCTGCGAGGCGACGCTGATGCAATTCGGTCTCTTCAGCCCACAAGCGAGCCGACTCACGAAGACGAGCAATCTTTAGGTTTGCTTGTTCGACATGACGGTCGGCCTCTTCAACGATTTCACGCAAACGAGCTCGCATCTCGGCTCGCTCAACACGAGTCTCTTCTCGGGCCGACACCAATGTTCGAGCTTTCTCCTCGCCGAGCAACTCCTGCAACAGTTCATCATCCATCTCGGCAAGATTCACCGCACGCTTCTCAGCCTCATCGAGTTCACTCGAAAGACGCGCATTCTCATCGATCACGCCCTGCATTTCAGCTGCCACTGCAACCAAAAAGGCCTTCACCTTCTCTTGATCAAAACCCTTTCGGGAAGGGGGAAATGAGGCCTGTGATATCGAATCGGGGGACGAAGGATTGGGGGAAGACGCGTCCATGTCTTGAGAGTAGACAGCCAAGCGAGGCTGACGCTGTCACCCCAAGAAATTTTTTTAGAACGATGGGTTCGGTCGCTCACCACCGAATGCCACCAGCACATCGATCGCTTCATCCAATGTTGCAACGGCGACGATCTCAAGATCTGGAGCAGCTGCTCTCGCTGCTGCAATTTGTTCATCACCTTGCCGAGCCGGAACGAGGAGTAATTCGACACCAGCTTGCTCTACCGCTGATGCTTTTTGGGCAAGACCACCGATAGCTCCAACTGAACCGTCGAGGTCGATCGTGCCGGTCACCGCAACCCGCTTACCACCGGTCAGCTCGCCGTCAGACAGACCATCAATGACCGTCAACGTGAACGCAAGACCTGCAGAGGGCCCCCCAATAGAACCGGTATCGATACTGATATCGAACGGAAGTTCAACGCGGCGAGTATCGAACGGCAAGAAACCGACAATCGTTCGGTTCGGATCGTCCGGTGACGAGGTGAGTTCGACATCGGCCTCAAATTCACCTTCACCTCGTCGATCAACGAGCAGCGTAATGATGTCACCTGCCTGCTTACCCTCGAGCGCGCTTGTCAGGTCACCAACACTCGTCAACTCAACACCATCAGCCTCTAACAGCCGGTCACCCGGATCGAGAACCTCGTCTGATGGGGGCCAACGAACACACTCACCGGCGTCAGAAAATTCGAGACACGCAATCTCCGAAATGAGCACATCACCGGGCACGATTGCGGCATCAAAGCCAAGCCAACTCAATGCGACATACTCCGCAACTTCCTCTGCGGTGCGCATCTGTTCAAGAGAGAACACCCGCCGCTGTTCCGCTGTCTGGAAACCGAACTTATCCTCTTCGGTCAACATCTCGATCGCGCCCTCATCACGACCGACCCACCATGACAGCACCGACTGTGGGGGTTCGGTAATAGTCACCAGCATGAAGTCACCAATCGCAGGAAACACCTCTGGCGGGAGTTCATCACTCTCGTCTGAGGCACTCACCGACAAACGATCACCAACAGGCTGAGCCGATCCCGGAACTCTCGCATACGGCGCAGGTTGCAATTCGCCAAGCCGTTCATTCATCTCACGAGCAATGAACGATGAGGGGACAAGCGCGGTTACCGCCACCGCAGCAACAGCACAACACGACAACACCGCCAACGGAATTGCCCACTTTCGGTGACGGCGCGAAGGAAACACATTGGTTCGATCAACAACTCCCTCGACGACCGACGACTGCTCTGCATCAGGCGGTGGGAGTAGATTTGATTCAGAGATTTCCATGGATTCTTCGTTTACTGTCGACCTGCTCACGAGCCGCGCTGCTGTCATACTGTGTTGCGTACTGCTTGCACTGCTCTTCGCCGGTTGGAGAAAGACTGCCAGAGCCTCAACAGATTCACCACGTCGAGCGGAGGCTTTACGCCCGCGTCGAACACCTACCGGCGTGCCAGTTGTGCAACAGCCTCTCACGCTGTACCGGCGGCCAGGAGTGCTTCACCGGGTTATTTCGCTCGGCCTCATCGGGGTGATCTCTGTCATCGTTGGCGCAGTCGTTGCCATCTTCACCGCCTTCATCGCAATCACAGGCGTTATCCGACTAACGGATCTTCTTGGCTGAAATGGGCCCAGATAACCTCCGCGCATTGCGTCGAACTGTTGTGGCGCTCGGCTACGAACAGAACGAATCTGAAGCTCGGTTATTCCTTCGACACGAAGACTCAGTCGTGCGTGAACTCGCTCTTGGAGCGCTACATCGGATGCAGTCACTTACCGATGCCGACCTGAAGCTCGCATTACGTGACGACGATCGACTTGTTCGCCGCCGCGCCGCTGAACTCGGTGCGCTCCACCCCGGAGTCGACTTAGCCCCATTACTCGCAGACCTCGAACCGGTTGTCGTTGAGATGGCGGTGTGGGCATACGGCGAACGAGAACAGGTCGATGACAACACGCTCCACACGATCATCTCACTCACGACAGATCACGATGACCAACTTGTCCGCGAGGCAGGCGCTGCCGCTCTCGGAGCGATTGGCGACGAGCGTGGAGTGCCCGCAATCCTCAGCGCGTGCGAAGACAAACCGGCGGTGCGACGACGGGCCGTTCTTGCTCTCGCCCCATTTTCCGGTCCAGAGATCGAGGCAGCAATCGATACCGCTCTCACCGATCGTGATTGGCAAGTGCGCCAATCAGCAGAAGATCTCAGACGCTGATCGTCTCGCGGTCTTCACCCGAAGACTCAGCCCCATCGCCTTCACTCGAAGATGACAGAACCTCATGCGATGTTCCTTCGACGTTGAGGTTGGGTAGCGCACGATCGAGCCACTGAGGAATCCACCAGTTTCCACGACCAAGTAACGCCATGGTTGCCGGCACCAGCAACATTCGAACCAAGGTCGCATCGAGCAACACTGCAACCGCAAGGCCGACCCCGAAAAGTTTCACGATTCGATCGTCCTCAAGCAAGAACGCCCCAAACACGACCACCATGATCGCCGCTGCAGCGGAAATGACTCGAGCTGTTGCCGCGAGCCCATCGGCCACAGAGTTCGTTGGGTCGCCGGTGCGATCAAACTCTTCTTTCACCCGGGAGAGCAAGAACACCTCGTAATCCATCGACAAACCGAACACGATCGCAAACAGCATCAACGGCACAAACGGCTCAATCGGTGCTGGCTCCACTCCGAATACCGACGACAACCAACCCCATTGGAAGACAGCCACCGCCACTCCGTAAGCCGAGGCGATCGACAGCACGTTCATCAGCACCGCCTTCAACGGCACCAACACCGACCGGAAGACCATCATCAGCAGCAAGAACGACACGCCGAGCACCGCCCCAAAGAAGATGAAGAGGCGACTCGCCAAATACGAGGTGAAATCGATGTTGGAGGCTGCAGCGCCGGTCACACTCGCGGTAATCGAAGAACCTGACAATGACGCCGGCAGAACCTCATCTCGCAAACGGTCAACCGTTGCCGCCGTCGCTTCGTCTTGCGGGGAAGTCGTTGGAATGACCTGAATAATCCATGCCTCTGCTTCGCCAGGATTCGTCATATTGCTCGGGAACGGCGGTGCAACGCGGTCGATACCAACATCTGCTTCAAGCGAGGCGGTGAGACCCTGAACGTAGGCAACATCTCCGGGGTCGCTCGTCTCGAGAGCGACGAGAAGTGGACCGTTAAACCCTGGGCCAAACCCTTCAGCAATCATGTCGTACGCCCGGCGTGCCGAGGTCTCCTCTGACAGATTCCCTTCGTCGGAAAATCCGAGCCGAAGCGACAACACCGGCAACGCGAGCATGATGAGTAGCCCACCACCGAGTGACGCGTACAGCCACGGTCGACGCTGGATCTGGCGGCTCCACCGATATGACGCCGTTTCGCGAAGAGGACGCTCACGTCGGGGAGGAACTTCTTTGCGGAGGGGGCGAATCGCAATGCTGCCGAGCACGGTCAACACAGCGAATACTGCACCAATGGCCGAGAGAGCCGGAAGGCTGAGGCCTACTCCGAGAAGTGCCAACGAGACACATCCCGCTGCGATCAAGCCGCGCCATCTCGTGACCTCGACTTTTGAATGGAAAACACCGAGCAGAGCTGGCAACAGGGTGATCGACGCAAGCAGTGTCACCGCAACCGTTGCGGCGGCAGCAATGCCGAGACCGGAAACAAACCCGAGGCCGACGGTGATCATTCCGAGAAGAGAAAACACCACCGTGATGCCGGCAAATACGACGGCGCGCCCTGCGGTGTTGAGCGAACCTGCGGTTGCATCCTCCGAGGAGTAGCCAGCCCGAGTGAGTTCCCGATAGCGGGTCACCATGAAGAGGGCGTAGTCGATGCCCACGCCAAGACCGATCATGATGCCGATCAGCGGCGCGAACTCAGGGATTGATATGCCATGAGACATCAGCGACACCACACCAAAGCCGCCGGTGCCGACTCCGGCAAGGGCAACTGCGATCGGCAAACCCATTGCCATTACCGAGCCGAAGGCAACGATGAGAATCACGATGGCGAAGGCAAGGCCGATCATTTCTGATTCGGGTGGGGCGAACTCTGAGAACACTGCTCCACCAACTTCGACTGTCACGCCATCGATGTTGGGAGCCATACCGCGAATCTCCGCTCCGATTTCGGATCCTGTGGTCTGATCGATGCTGTTCGCAGCATTGACTTGAGCGAACGCGACCGTGCCATCAGCAGAAATCTGGCTTGCACCCATCTGCGAATATGGACTCACAACCCCGATTTCTTCGATGCCATCAACCTCGAGGAACATGGCAGACATTTGCTCGACCACTTCCGGGTTGGTGACACCCTGTTCGGCCTTGAACACAATGTTTCCGCTGAACGCACTGCTCGAGCCTGGGAAGTACTCGTTGAGCACCGCAAAGCCTCTCGTGCTTTCCGACTCGGGGGTGGAGAACTCACCGGAGAACGCAGTGCCGATAGCACCAGCAATTGCGTTGACGCCGAACAGAATGATGATCCATGCAGCAATAACAACTTTTCCGCGACGGAAGGCCCAACGGGCCAAAGAGGCATACATATTCGACGTCAACAACTTTCTTTTGGGGGGAGCCACGATGGTGACACTTCATATCTAACGTCGGTTGACCGTTATTCCATTCCGAAGCATGGGTGACGATTGCCACCCCTCGAAGTTTTTGCTGCCGATACTCCCTGACTGTGCAAACATGGCCACATGTCAGCGCCATCTCCACTCTCGGCAACAACAATGCAAAGCCCAGTGGGAGAACTTGTCCTCGTAGCCTGTGATACCACGATTCGGGCTGTGCTCTGGGGCGACGATGACAACGAGTGGAAGCGGGCTGCGATCGATCGCCGTTCAGTGATATTTCAACAATCCGCTGTGATCGAGCTCGCCATTGCGCAACTCAAGGAATATTTCGCAGGAGATCGACAAGTGTTTGACCTGCCACTTTCGCCAACTGGGACGGAGTTTCAGAGCACCGTCTGGAAGTCACTCACCGACATCAAGTTCGGATCGACCGTGAGTTACTCAGAACAAGCAACAAGCCTTGGTCGTACGAGCGCAGTTCGTGCTGTCGCTTCGGCGAACGGCCGCAACCCAATCTCGATCGTTATCCCTTGCCACCGCGTCATTGCGGCATCTGGTGGCCTCGGCGGTTTTGCCGGCGGTCTCGATGCAAAGCGATGGTTGCTCGCACACGAGCGCCAACTGACAACAGCTCGCTCGTGATCACCATTCCCCCAACGAACTAACCCGCTCGAGAACTAACGTGACCCCCATGGCCAACGCCGTTGCACAACGCTGGGCTGACGACCTTGCATCGTGGGGAATTCCCGACCACATTCTGAGCGCGGCCCCTCAGTCGCCGTGGATTCACCCGGTGAGCAGCTTTACTCCTGGCGGCAACCTCTTTGTTGACACGCCGTCTCGTCATCGAGCGCTCGATGCACTCGATGGCATCGACTCGCCGTCGGTGCTCGACGTTGGATGCGGTGGAGGACGCGGCGTGTTTGGGCTCACTCCACCCACGACCCACGTGGTTGGAGTTGATCAGCAACAAGAAATGCTTGACGTCGTCAACACTCAGGCCGCAGATCGAGGCTTGTCAGCTGCGACTGTTCTCGGCAAGTGGCCAGCAGTAGCTGATGAGACTCCCATCTGTGATATCGCCATAAGCCATCACGTCGTCTACAACGTCGGTGATCTCGTTCCATTCATTGAGGCCCTCACAAGTCATGCGCGCCGACGGGTGGTGTTGGAGCTTCCAACCCGACACCCTCTGAGCCACCTCAGCGATGCATGGAAACGATTTTGGGATCTCGACCGACCGGTTACTCCAACCGCTCGTGACGCGTTGGCGGTGGTGCAATCAACAG
>JAKMEY010000011.1 GCA_022425725.1 Ilumatobacteraceae bacterium | reverse complement strand
TTTTCATGGACTTGCTGAACGACCCTGATCTTCATTGGAGCCACTTCACCGGCACGCCAAGGTTCGGCTACCCAATCGATTACTGGGGTGCAATCTTGCATGTAGGCGACGACGGCCACCTCGACTTTGCCTACCGCTGGGCACCCAACAGTTACTGCCACTTCCATCGTCATCTCTGCTCCACCACGTCAACGGTGATCGCCGGTGAACTTCACGTCACCGACTTCGACGATGACGGCAACGAGACCGGTGTTCGCATTAGGAGAGTTGGCGACTACAGCCACACCGTCGAACCAGATGTTCATATGGAACGAGGCGGCCCCGATGGCGCCATTGCTGTGTTTAATCTGTACGCACCCGACGGCCTTCTCACTGACGTACTCGCCGACGACCACTCAGTGATTCGCACGAACACTGTCGAACAGGTCGTTGAGGCATGGCGCCGCCCCGTCGCCCACTAAAAACTCGCACGGTTGAAACCAACGTGTGAGCCGTTGCCAACCTTCTCACCACATCATCACTGAAGTCTGATGTGACATCATTGCGGCATCAACGTTGTCATCACTGGAGGATCCTCAGGAATTGGCCTTGCATTTGCGCGCCACCATTCCGAACTCGGCCACAAGGTCACCTTGGTTGGTCGCGATGTCGACGCGTTAGAGCAAGCCCGCGCATCGTTGCATGACACCCCCGGCGAGTGCAGTGTTATCTCCGCCGATCTCTCTGAAGCCGAGGGGGTAGAACAACTCATTTCGAGCTGCACCGACGTCGACGTCCTCATCGCGAATGCGGGGGTGACATCCGCAGCCGAAACCGGATCGCTACCGCGCCCAGAGATCGACAGGCTTACCTATCTCATGGGAGCAGGCGTCGTTCGACTCTGCGAAGGTGTCGTCCCCGGCATGGTTACCCGCGGAGGCGGAACGGTCGTCATCATCTCCAGCATCGCGGCTTTCACACCGATGAGGAAGTCCGGTCCGTATGCGGCCTCGAAAGCGTTTTCGACCTCATACGCGAAGAGCCTCTCTCTTGAGGTTGCCGTCCACGGAGTCAATGTTGTTGCAGTGTGCCCGGGTTATGTACACACCAACCTTCACGCTCGTGCCGGGCTTCACCACCTCGAACAGAAGGTCCCCCGATTCTTGTGGTGCAGCCCTGAAGATGTCGTCGAGGAAACTCAGCGAGCGCTGCGCCGTAACCGCGTCGTGTGTGTGCCGGGGAGGGCCTACCGGCTGACGCGCCCATTTCTCTCATCTCGCCCCGCACAGTATGTGTGGGGTCGGCTCACGGCTCGAACATCACCACGAACAACGTCGCCCTAAGCCGACACTTGTTTCTTACCCTGCGAGAAGAAAGCGTCAATGAACGCTCACGCCGAAGGGGTAAGAGATCGTTAGTTCTCTCACCGAGCAGCGACAACACCCGAAGGCGTCATCATCATGTGGGAAGAGTGCTTAGGCCTGCCTTCCGCAGAGGCCCAACAGCCGATCAAGCGATGACGCATCGTCAGCAACGTCAACCACAGGAGCAAACGAGCCACCATCACGAGATGCATCAGTGATGAAACCCTCGAAGAATACGTGTGTCGACTCGATGAGATCTTCCGGTGGGTCAAATTGCTGGCCGGTCGCGGTGGCAAGATCCCAACAGTGGATGAAATTGTCAGCGGACAGCATCTGCAAGGCGTAACTGCCGGGCATTTCGCCGAACACTAACGACACAGGTTGATCGAGATCGGGGAAACCCTCGAGGGCGTGTTCGAGCCGCTCCGATGCGTCTCGATAGGTCTCCTTATGTCCATCTGCAACAACGTCACCCATGCGAGCCGGCATTCCCGCAAGCAATTCGTCGCCTCGATCTTTATCGGCTGCAAAACCGGCGGCAAATAAGAACCGACCAAGTGTGAAATGGCCAACGAGGTCTCTCACCGCAAAGTCGCTGCACGGTGTCGAGTCATCCAGTTGCGAAGCATCGGTACCTTCAATGAGTGCCGACAACATCTCAGTGATGCGATCAAAATCTTGCTTTGCGTTCATGCCCTAGTGTCGCAGTAGGGCGCTCAGCGGTCAATAGCCATCTCGCAATACTCGCCAACACACCGCTCACACATCTCTGACCGAGCAATTCCGAAACACCTAAGCGGTAAGGAACAGACGTCGATCGCACCGAGAGCTCGGCACGCCAAGAACGTCGCCGCCTCACTTCGCTGGTCGCCTGCAAGATACTGTGAATGAGCACAGGCACATAAAGGGGGAACACATGCTTGTCACAGCAATCACCACATGGGAAGGCACACCGGCAGCCCTAGAAGGAGTCGTCGCAGGTTCAAAAGCTGCCGCACCAGTCCATGAAAGCCTTGGAGCGAGAAACCCGCGCCTTATGCGTTCTTTCGCGGGCGGCGACATGGACAGAGTTGAATACATGATCGATTTCGATTCCTTTGAAGCATGCGGAGCATTCACCGATGCGATGATGAACAGCGAATGGTTCGAAAACATGATGGCGACGGTCGCTGCTGCGTACCCAGACATCAAAAATTGCGGCACGCGCTTCGTCTACAACGCCATCTAAACCGCTGCTTTCAGTGAGGTTCTCAGCCCCGGGTTCGGATTGAGCGGTTCGACCTGAGCGGTTCGGTCATCGCATCTCGCCTACCTGGTTCCAACACCGGTTTCTTCATGGATGTCACGAATTTCCTTCAACCCGAACTCGTCGAGGTCAATCGTCTTCCTGCGCGCCAGCCTTTTAAGAGT
Organism: Ilumatobacteraceae bacterium; assembly: GCA_022425725.1. Classification (GTDB taxonomy): domain Bacteria; phylum Actinomycetota; class Acidimicrobiia; order Acidimicrobiales; family Ilumatobacteraceae; genus Casp-actino5. Next base: position 6,181 of record JAKMEY010000011.1, on the reverse strand, counting down.
TACCCGAATGTTGAACAGGCACGCCTAAGTACCTCACGCTTCCGCCGCTCATTAGACGGAACATGGCGCTTCAAATTGATCGATTCACCCTCATCTGCGCCGCGCCGCTGGCAGCATCCGGCCACGAATGACGCCCGATGGACGACGATCAACGTACCGGGTGTATGGACACGCCAAGGCTTCGATGACCTCCCCCACTACACCAACGTCGTGATGCCCTGGAAGGGCAAGGAACCGCCCTATGTTCCTGACCACAATCCGACGGGCCTTTACCGAACAATCTTCACCGTTCCCCGCAACTGGCGATCTCGCGATGTCATCGTGCACCTCGGCGGAGCAGAGAGCCTCGCTGCGGTGTGGTGCAATGGAGAATTCGTCGGAATGGGAAAAGATTCTCGACTTCCGTCCGAATTCGACCTCTCCCCGTTCATCACCGAAGGCGACAACCTCCTCGCAGTCATGGTGATCAGGTGGAGTGACGCCACCTGGATCGAAGATCAAGACCACTGGTGGCATGCTGGCCTGCACCGATCGGTCTACATTGAGGCTCGCCCAAAAGTGCGGCTCGACGAGCTCATCGTTGACGCTGATTATGACCCTGAAACTCAGCTCGGTACCTGCGAAATCTCGATTGGGCTCAACGTTCGACAACGATCATTCACCGCGAACCTATGGGTCGAAACCGAGGGCGGAAAACGGGTCTCACAAGTTCGTAACTCGATGCTCACCCTGACGAGCGCTGACAACCGTGCAAGGTCTCGCTGCGACATCTCGGCGTTGGAGCGTTTTGAAATCCCCTCTGTGCAACCGTGGTCTTCGGAAACTCCGACCCGCTATCGCGTTGTCGCCGAACTCATCGACCCCAAGGGGAAGATCGTCGAAGTTGTCACCACGCTCACCGGCTTTCGTCGCATCGAAGTATCTGACCGTCGCATCAACATCAACGGAACTGCGATCAAGATCTTCGGCGTCAACCGACACGATCATCATCCGGTCACCGGAAAGACGGTGACCGAAGATGAAATGCGCGAAGAACTTGTGCTGATGAGACAACACAACATCAATGCGATTCGAACCGCTCATTACCCGAATGACCATCGTCTGCTTGACCTTTGCGATGAGCTCGGCCTGTACGTCGTTAACGAGGCAAACATTGAATGCCACGCTCGCGAAACAACGCTTGCGCACGACCCTCGTTACGCCGCAGCGCTCATGAGCCGTATCACGCGCATGGTGACCCGAGACCGAAATCACCCCTCCATCATCGGCTGGTCACTCGGCAACGAATCGGGTCACGCGCCCGTTCACTCGGCAGCAGCTGCCTGGATCTCACACACCGACCCCACCCGATTCATCCACCATGAGGGAGCAGAGCGTTGGCGAACAACCGCCACTGCCGGCGAGTGGAAACGATCTCCCTCGCCATCGGTGCAATGCTGCCAACATGTCGTCTCTGCGATGTATTCCCCTGTATCGACACTGATCGAATGGGCCGAATGGGCCGAAACCACCGCACTCGATGACCGGCCACTTCTTATCTGCGAATACTCCCACGCCATGGGAAACTCAAACGGCTCTCTCGACCGTTACCTCGAAGCCTTCTGGCAACATGATGCAATCGCAGGCGGGTTCGTCTGGGATTGGCGCGATCAAGGCCTGCTCGAGCACGACGAGAATGGACGCCCTTTTTGGGCCTTCGGAGGCCACTTCGGAGACATACCAAACGACGCAAATTTCTGCATCAACGGCCTCACTGCACCCGACCTCACCCCTCACCCTGCACTTCGAGAGTTTGCCTGGGGCGCTCGACCGGTGATCGCCGAACACCTCGGCGGCTGCAAGGTGCGCGTCACCAACCGCCGGTCGTTCACCGCAACAACCGACCTCGCCATGGAGTGGGCCTTCACCGCTGACGGTGAGATCGCCTGTCGGGGACGCGAACTCATCGATGTCTCACCGGGCAAATCGGCCACTATTGATCTTTCGTCGTCACGGCCTGACGTCAGCGGCGAACTCCATCTCTCCGTTGAGTTCTGTCTTCGCACCGCGACGTCTTGGGCGCCGAAAAATCATGTCGTGGCGTGGGAACAGTTCGCCATCAGCAGCTCGCAACAGCCACCGACACAACGACATCTGCCGCTCGATCTCGTAACCGGTGACCGAGCAGAACTCTCCGTCAGTTTCGGTGGTGGCGACCCTTTCGTGACAGATCTCTGTGCCTCACTTTGGAGAGCGCCAACAGATAACGACGGCTTCGGGCAATCACTCCTTCACGGCGTGCACAGCCTTGGCGGGGCCCTGCAACGTTGGGAGGAATGGGGACTTCATCAACTCGAATACGAACTCATCAACATCTCTCGACAACAGTCAGACAATGAATGCGTTGTCAGCATCTCACGAGCTCTGCACGGCACCTCTCATCACGCCACGCACACCACGCATATCTCCATTGCAAACGGAGTTGCCCTGTTCGATGAGCACATTCAATTACCGGCACCCTGGACTGATCTTCCAAGAGTCGGCATCAGATTCGAAGTTCCGCCTCACTTTTCTCAACTGACATGGTTCGGGCTCGGACCCACCGAGTCGTACCCCGACAGGTGTTCGGGCTCGATGCTGAGTCGTTGGCGATCGACCGTCGACAAACAGTTTCATCCGTACGTTGTCCCCCAAGAGCACGGCGCCCACATGGGGTGCCGTTGGATGCAACTCTGCGCACCTTCTGGCCAAGGAATTCGCATTGACGCGGCAACACCGCTGATCATGACCGCTCGATCCCACCATGACCGCGACCTGACACACGCACCAACACTTGCTGACCTTCACCAGGCAACGACCACCGAGGTGCATGTTGACGTCGCAATGCGCGGCGTCGGAACCGGCGCATGCGGGCCTGATGTTCTTCCCGACTATGTCGTGCCGGCAGGCGACTACCGATGGACCTGGGCGCTGTCAGGAGTTGGAAAGCCGACACCGAAGTGACCCACATATCAATGAGTCAGAGATCTTTGCGCCGCGCCCCTACTGTGATGTGCAATGACAAGTGAGCGCCGAGTTGATCCATTTCTTGGGACACCAGTTCATGTCGTGACGACACGCCAAGACCGACCGAATCTCCCCAGCGACGAGTGCCCATTCTGTGTCGGAGGGCGGGAAGCCCCAGACCAGTACTCGGTCAGGGCATTTCCTAATCGCTGGCCTGCGCTCACTGAAGGTCGATGTGAGGTCGTTCTTTACACACCAGAGCACGACGCGACATTTTCTTCTCTCGGCGCAGGAGGTGCCCGTCAGGTCATTGACCTTTGGGCTGATCGAACAACCGCTCTTTCCGCACTCGACGATGTTGAGTTTGTTCTCATCTTCGAAAACCGGGGTACCGAAGTTGGCGCCACGATCTCTCACCCGCACGGCCAGATGTACGCATTTGATCACGTACCACCGCGTCCACATCGCCGATTCGAAGCTGGCTGGAGACCCGATACACAACCGACCGATCGATTCATTCTTGAGCACAAGGGTTGGCAGGTCTCGGCCCAATTTGCCTCGGTGTATCCGATTGCCCTGTCAATCGCCCCGACCACCCATCTCGCAACGATCAGTGATGCGTCGGGTGATGAGCGGGACGGGCTCGCAGAAGTTCTTGTCGACGTGCTGTCACGCCTCGACCGCATCTATGACGCTCCTCTTCCGTACATGATGTGGATCTATCAAGCGCCGTCAACCACCAGTTACGACCAGTCAGTCTGGTTCAACATCGAAATTGTCTCGCCATGGCGCAGCCGGGGCGTGCAGCGATACATCGCTGCAGCAGAGGTTGCGTGTGAGGAGTATTTCAACCCTGTGAATCCATCGGAGGTTGCTCAGAAACTGCGAGATCTCAAATGAGTATTCGCGTCCGAGCGCCCGGGCGAGTCAACCTAATTGGGGATCACACCGATTACACCGGCGGGCTCGTCTTGCCGATGGCAATAGATCGATGGACGGAAATTCGAGGCGAACCATCTCAACGCATCACCCTGAAGTCTGAAGACGAATCTGGCGCAGTCGATTTTGCTGCTCAACCGACGCGCCCCCAGGAAGCCACACCCGCTTGGGGACGATATGTCGCCGCAGTGCGCAACGAACTCGCACACCGTCAGAAGGTTGACGGCATTGCTGGCACCATCTCGACAACGTTGCCGATCGGTGCTGGTCTCTCATCGAGCGCGTCGCTCATGGTTGCAATTGCGGTTGCCCTTGGTTTCGACGGCAGCGCTGTCGAACTCGCCCAACTCACCCGTCGAGCAGAGGTTTCCGCCACTGGCGTACCGACCGGCATCATGGACCAACTCTGCATCGCAAGCGCGACACCAGGCCACGCAACGCGCATCGACTGCAACGACCTCACGATCGATCATGTTGCAGTACCCGAAGACGTCAAGATTGCGGTTCGGTTTATTGCACATCGAACGCTCGAAGGTTCGGAGTATTCGACAAGGGTCAGCGAATGCTCACATGCAGAGGCCGAGATCGGCCCGCTTCCTTTTGCGAATCTTGCCGACATCGAAGAGATCACTGATCTGACAGTGCGTTCACGTGCTCGACATGTCATTAGCGAAAACGAACGAGTGACAACTTTTGCTCAGGCGTTGGCGAGCCACGACTACCGCGCTGCCGGCGAGATAATGGTCGAAAGCCATCACAGTCTCACCCACAACTTCGACGTGTCGACTCCGACGATGAACGCGGCGGTCGACGAGTTATGTCAGATCCGGGGCGTCTACGGGGCACGGATGACCGGTGGCGGGTTTGGTGGTTGTGTCGTTGCGCTGTGTGAACCAGGAGTCGACATCGACGCATGGATCGTGTCGCCCGTGGGCGGCGTTCAGCGTTTCGACGATGGCACCGATGACGTGAACTGAGAAACAGCATCTGGGTCTGCAACCGCCGGTCAAATCGAGAAGAAATCCCATGTTGGAGGGGTCTTCCATGCCAGCCTGTGTTGATGTCAACCGAAACCCGCACATTGGGTTCCTCATCTCAACCCCAGCAGACCGACGGTGCGGCCACAGAATGTCGCACCAAATTCGGAACATTTCCTGAATGTCCACTCTGCGGTTCAGAACTTCACCCCGAACATGCGCACTTCAAATGCCGCGGCTGCGGCTGGCGCGATTCTTGTTGCGACTAAGTCACAGCCACATCGAATCAGTCGAGGTAGAGGCGATCGACGTCCTCGCCATGTTGCCCACCAGCCGCCACTCTTGCCGTCAAGGCGGTGCGAACGGTTTCTCCTAATTCGGCAACTGACAACAGTCGTTGCGCCCCTTCAATATCGTGCCGATCGACATTCAAAATTCGGCCAGCATCAGCAATGGAAATTCGATCGACAGCGGTACCGCTCTCGTGCAGAAGAGCATCGCCTGCCTCGCACACCCCCGGTTCGATCACCCGCACGAGATAACCGGTGTATCCCGTCGTTTGCATTTCAACAGGTAGTGATTTACGGCCGAAGCGAGCCGCCAACTTATAGCAGGGGCTCCGTGGCTGGGCGACCTGCACAACAACTGAGCCAACACTGATGAAATCTCCAATTGCGACCTCGGTCTCGAGCAGACCAACCGTCGTAAAGTTTTCTGCCATTGCTGCGGCGTCAGGCAGTTGAAGACCAACCGACCGCCAATACGAGTAATGCTCAGACGGGTAAATGAGCAGCGCCATATCGGGGCCACCGTGGTGTTCGTACACGTGCTCATCGCCTTCGATTCCGAGCGAAGAAATCGTCACCGCTCCCGCCAGCGGCTGTTTAACAAATGCCGTCTCAATGCTTCGAGAACCGTGGGTCATCACACTTTTCTGCCCACTCGATATTGCAAGAAGGTGCCCCGAAGCGGTCGACATCTCTCACAACATAGTCGCCGACCATCGAAGAGCAGTTGTGAACCAACTACGTTCATCACATGGCAACTGCAGCGGTCAATGGCATTGAAATCAACTACCGAGACACAGGCGGCGATGGGCCGGTTGTGTTGTTTAGCCACGGCTTCATGATGAATCACACAATGTTTGACGCTCAGTTGGAAGCCCTTGCTTCCGAGTACCGATGTATTGCGTGGGACGAGCGTGGCTTCGGTGGCACCCGAGCGCCAGGGCCATTCACCTACTGGGATTCGGCAAACGATGCACTTGCGCTTCTTGACCA
>JAKMEY010000062.1 GCA_022425725.1 Ilumatobacteraceae bacterium | reverse complement strand
CGACCGGTTCGTACACCGGGAAAGGAATGTTTGTTGCACCGAACAGCAAGCACATGACGATGCCGCCATTGAATCCGAATGCATGAAAGTAAGGGTTCACGATGAGATACGGGTCACCTTTCCGCACGTCCATTGCGGCGCCCCACCCGCTGAATGAGCGAACCATCGCTCCACCTCGAACGAGCACACCCTTGGGGTGCCCTGTTGTACCGGAGGTGAACATGATTGCACCGATGTCGTCATAAGTCACTGCGTCGGTGCGGGCTTCAACTTCGTTGAAGAGCGCTTCGTCACCGGTCGCCAAGAAATCATCAAACGCGGAGGTCGACAGATCGATGACCTGTTGAACGGTGGGGAGCTCTTGAGCGGCGAGCATGCCGCTGTAATCGGTGTCGAGGAACCCGTCGACGATGAAAACAATGCGCGCTTCAGCAGTGTTCAACACGTGGGCGGCCTCTGCGCCTTTGAAGCGCGTGTTGACTGGAAGAACAACTGCGCCGGCGCGTGAGATGCCCATTGATGCCACGAGCCACTGCCAGCAGTTTGGGGCCCAGATCGCAACAACATCTCCAGGGCCAACTCCGGCTGCAATCATTGCGGCCGCCGCTTTCTTCGTGACCTCACCGAGTTCGCCATACGTCAATGACGTGTCTCCGTCTCGAATTGCCAAGACCTCTGAATATGTTTGACATGACCAACGCGCAAGTTCAGCGAGATTGGTCGACTGTGGCGACAGCGTCATTTCTTATTCCCCCTGGCCTTTATCTACTTGATCTGCATCACTCACACCGACACGGCGGTGCTGTGAGGCTGCCCGACTGACATTCCGTTGACGACCATCTGAAAGACGTGCTCTCCAACATCCGCGGCGGACACTTCTTCGCCGGCATCGAACCATTCGATCGCCCAGCACAACGCTCCAATAATGATGAGCCGGGCAACTGAACGGTTGAGGTCACCCCGCAGCACGCCCGATTCAACACCGTCATCGATGAGTCGTGTCCATATCTGGCCGTAGTTTCGGTGACCTTGTCGGTGCCGATGCGTGAGGTCGGGTGGGAGTTGACCAAATGTTCGAACGTTCGCTCTTGGGTAGTCACCACCTCCGAGAACTGCTTCAGCATGAGCAATGATCGCAACCCGCAGCGCTTCTCTCGGATCGTGATCGTCCGGTAATTCGGCCAGTGCTCGATCGACTGCAGTCACCGCGCGGGCGGTTCCGATATCGAGTACTTCTCCAACGAGCTCATCTTTAGATGAGAAGTGGTAGTAGATCGATGCATCCTGCATTCCAATCGTTTCGGCTATCGACTTAACGGTCGTAGCCGTATAGCCAGCCGTCGCAAGTGACGACGCAGTTGCATCGAGGATGTCTTGGCGAGTTCGATCAGATTTCTTCATGCGTACGTACTCACTTATTAGGCAGCGACATCCTTGGACTTGACTTTTCTAGTGCGTACTAGATTTAATCATGTCATGACATCTCCCGTCCAACATTCTGCTGATGCCGTCGACAAAGCCCTCGCCACAGCCGATCTTCGAGTACTCGTTGCGTGTTTGTTCCATCTCACTGGCGACGAGAAATGGCTGAGCGATGAGATGCGACCACAACGAGATGTCCGACTTGTCGCTGATCCGATGGCAGGCTTCAGTCAAGAAACAGCGGACTTCATTAAGAACGCCGCTCGCGACTGGTTGCTTTCTGACACGTCAGAGCCAAACACCACCGACCCCGGGCCCGACACGTTCGGCAAAATGATGTCGTTCTTTCTTGGAGAAGAAGTTCCACCGGAGTATGTGCCGATGATCCGCAAAGACTTCGGGTACTCCCCCGAAGCTGCCCCTCGGAAGATCACCTCGACAAACAACCCACGACCACGCATTGCCATCATCGGAGCTGGCGCATCAGGGCTGTGCCTCGCGCACCAATTCGACATCGCCGGACTCGACTGGCATCTCTACGAAAAGAACGATGATATCGGTGGAACCTGGCACGAAAATCGCTACCCCGGTTGCGGCGTCGACACGCCAAACCACTTCTACTGCTATTCATTCTCTCCGAACCCCGACTGGACCCACTTCTTCTCCGGCAGCAGTGAATTACTGAGTTACCTCGAACGTTTTGCCGATGACAACAACCTTCGTGACCGAGTTACCTGTGGCATTCGGGTTCAGTCGGCGACCTGGGATGACGTCAACAATGTCTGGGATATCGAACTCGTCGACCAGAGCGGATCTCGTCACGACACCGTTGACATTCTCGTGAGCGCGACCGGCCACTTCAACCAGCCGGTCACGCCAACCTTCGATGGCCAAGACTCGTTCACCGGGCAGATTGTCCACACTGCGAAATGGCCGACTGATCTTGATCTTTCTGGGAAGAAGGTTGCGGTGATCGGCACCGGCGCCTCATCAATGCAGCTCGTTCCCACAATTGCAGACGATCTTGCCGCTCTCACGATCTTCCAACGCACGCCGCAATGGGCACGCAACGTCCCTGAATACCATCTCGCCGTCGACGAGCATGCTGCGTGGCTGTTCCGTCATCTCCCGATGTACGGCCAGTGGTACCGGTTCGCCCAGTTGTGGCGTTACGGAGATGGTCTCCTGCGATTCTTGAAAGTCGATCCCGAGTGGGAGCACCCTGACCGCTCACTCAACCGCATCAACGAGCGACACCGCAATGAGATCGTGTCGTACATCACCGAGAAACTTGAGGGTCGACCAGACCTGCTCGATAAGTGCATCCCTTCATACCCGCCATTCGGCAAACGAATCCTCATTGATAACGGATGGTTCGACACGCTGTGTCAGCCGCATGTCACCCTCGTCACCGAGGCGATCGATCAGTTCTCCGAAACGGGTGTGCAGACGAATGACGGCGAGGTGTATGAAGCCGATGTCATCATCCTTGCCACCGGTTTCGACGTGACCACCCTTGCGTCGCGCATCGATATCACAGGGAAGAACGGTGTCACCCTTGCCGACGACTGGGCTAATGAAAACCCGCGGGCACTGCTCGGCATCAACGTGCCGAACTTCCCCAACCTGTTCATCATGTACGGCCCGAATACGAACATGGGTCATGGCGGAAGCGGAATGTGGCTTGCGGAAACGCAAAGCAACTACATCACCCAACGGATCTGCGACATGGTTGAGAACAACATCGCCACCGCTGAATGCATCAGCGAACTTCGTGACGAGTACACCGAACGCATCGATGAACTGCATGCTGATCTCATCTGGGCCCACCCGGGGACTCCCACCTATTACCGCACCGCCGCTGGAAAGGTGAGGTCCCCAATGCCGTTTCGTCTCGTCGATTATTGGACAATGACGAACGAGCGGGGGCTTGAAGACTTCATCACCACGCCACATTCGACCTCGAGTACGACTGGAAGCTGATCATGCGTCATGAACGACAGGTAGAACTCCTCAAACGAGTGCAGGCCAGCGGAAAACATCTCGAGGGTCTGCATTCCGATGCAAGCCGAACTAATTCGACTTCGTCATATTCCGACCCGGAGCAATTCGCAAAAGAGATGAAGCACCTGTTCCGCAAGGGGCCAATCTTTTTTGGCCTGAGCGCTGATCTCGCAGAGATCGGCTCGTATCGGGCACTACGAGTAGACGGCTTGCCTCTCGTTGTTGTTCGAAAAGAAGACGGCGCCCTTGATGCATTCATTAACGCGTGCCGCCACCGAGGAGCACCACTTGTTGACACCTCTTCAACGGGCGAGGGATTGAACGCGTTCACCTGCCCATACCACTCATGGACCTACAACCTTGATGGAACGCTTCGCAACAGGCCTCTGTCGGCTGGCGCCTTCGATGATGTCGAAATGACCTGCAATCTGCTGCGTCGCCCAGTCGCTGAAAAGTACGGACTCATTTTCGTTCGACCCGAAGGCGATGAACCCATTGATGTTGATGAGACGCTCGGCGGAGCCGAAGATGACCTTTCGTCGTTTGATATCGGCTCGTATGTGCACATTGAGACCCGCACCAACGAATGGGATATGAACTGGAAGTTGTTCTTCGACACGTTTGCGGAGAGCTACCACATCCGCACGCTGCACAAGAACACTCTTGCTCCTACGTTCAACTCTGACTGCGTCATCTTCGATGCTTTTGGGAAGAACCTGCTGTCCGTCGGCCTTCGGGCAAACGTCGCCGACGAGTTCGATAAACCAGAATCAGAATGGAGTCTGCTCCCCTACGGCACCATCCAATATTTCTTGGTGCCAAATGCGTTGATCTGTCACCAACTTGACCACCTCGAGGTGTGGATTGTTGAGCCGCTCTCACCGAATCGCACTCGCACTCACACCGCCGTGTATTCGCCCGGGCCTCCGGCAGATCAGAACGAGCACGACTACTTCGTAAGGAACCTCGACTTGCTTCTTGCGGTGACGGGGCAAGAAGACTTCACGCTGATGGCTGAAATTCAGCAGAGCATGGCATCAGGAGGACTCGACCGCGTCGTCTACGGTCGCATTGAACCTCCACTCATTCATTTCCATAACCAGATTGACCTCGCTCTGGCGAGCGCTGAATGACATCGGTTGCTCAATCACGACGTCGTTTTGACGGCTGCGTCGTTCTGGTCACCGGCGGCACCTCAGGCATTGGTGCTGCAGCCGCAATGCAATTCGCTGCAGAAGGCGCGCATGTTCTCATTACGGGTCGAAATGATGCGCGAGGTGCAGAGATTGCGTCGTCACACGACAACGTTCACTTTCACCATGTTGACGTCACCGACCGCGCAGCGATCGATGCCCTCGTGACGACGATTGAGGCAACCTTTGGTCGCCTTGATGTAGTGGTGAATTCGGCCGGCGTCGTCAACGCACGACCATTTGCCTCGATGTCGACGCGTCACTGGCATGAGATGATTGACACCAACCTCACTGGAGCATTTCACCTCTCTCAGTCAGCACTTCCACTTCTGCGGTCAACGGTTGCTGATGGCAAGGCACCATCAACGTCGATTGTGAACTTGTCGTCGCTCAACGGACTTAGGGTTGACCCCGGCATGAGTGCGTATGGGTCGGCCAAGGCTGCCCTCATCGCTCTTACCGAAGGCATGGCCGTCGAGCTCATCGAATCAGGGGTGCGCGTGAACTGTGTCTCGCCGGGTGCAATCGACACCCCGATGTCGTCGACGACCGCCGGAGACGAACAGAATTCAGCGGCATTCACTTCAGCGATACCCGCTGGCCGGTACGGCACCGCTGAAGAAGTTTCGGCTGCGATTCTATTTCTCGCCTCTCAAGAAGCTCTGTTCATCGTCGGAGCGAACCTTGTGATCGACGGTGGAGCGACCCTTCCGAGCCGACATCCAGACCTGCTGAATATGTTCAACATGAAACCTTAGGAGTACACATGACCTCGTTTTCTGGACTGACCGCCATCGTCACCGGTGCTGCCGGCGCAATGGGTGAACAGGAGGCCCGCATGTTCGCTGAGCGAGGAGCGAACGTCGTGCTCACCGATGTTCGCTCCGACGAAGGAACAGCCATCGCCGACGACATCGGCAAATCCGCAGTGTTTGTTCCCCATGATGTGTCATCTGAATCAGGGTGGAACACCGTCATCGAAACGGCGCTCTCTACATTTGGCTCAGTAAATGTGCTTGTCAACAACGCGGCAATCTCGAAGGCCATCAAACTCATCGATACCGATGTCGACACCTTTGATCTCTTCTACCGCATCAACCAACTTGGCGTGTACCTCGGAATGAAGTCGGTTGTTGAGCCGATGAAGGCAGCCGGAGGTGGCTCCATCATCAATATTTCGTCAGTTGCAGGGCTTCGCGGAGCGTCGACACTGTTTGCATATTCCGCATCGAAGTGGGCAGTGCGAGGAATGACGCAATCAGCCGCTCTTGAACTTGCCCGCTTCAAGATTCGCGTCAACGCGGTATTCCCTGGCGTTATCGATACCCCGATGAACGCCCCTAACCCTCCGGGAATGAATGACGTCCTGGTGAAAACGACGCCGCTTCGTCGAATGGGTGAGTCACATGAGGTTGCTGAGGCAGTGTTGTTTCTCGCCTCACCTGAGGCAAGTTTTGCCACCGGTGCTGAACTTGCAATTGATGGCGGCATGTCGATCTAACGCGACGAAGTTCTCGTAGCGCCGGGTAGTGATACCGCGGCAGTTACTGCACAATTAAGAGGTGGCCGCACACGACGCCAGCACTACGAGTGACGACATCCGCCTCCTCGGCCGACTGTTGGGCGATGTGGTGCGTGAGCAAGCTGGAGATGACACGTTCAACCTGGTCGAGAGCGTGAGGCGTCTCGCTGTTGATGGTCGCCGTACGGACGCTTCCTCGATTGAAGACCTCACAACTGAACTGCAGTCGATTGACATCGATGACGCTCTTCACGTCATTCGGGCGTTCGGCTGGCTCGCTCTGCTGGCGAATACCGCTGAGGATGTTCACGCCGAGCGCAGACGGCGGTCACATCTCGATGCTGGCGATGGGCACCGCCCAGGCTCAACTGCGAGCGCTATCGAGCGACTTGCTACTTCAGGAATTCCCCGACAAGAGATCGCATCGGTGCTGAACACCCTGTCGGTCACACCTGTTCTCACGGCGCACCCGACCGAAGTTCGTCGCCAAACCGTTCTCGATGTCGTCGACCGCATCGCGGATCTGCTCGACCGACGATCGTTTAGGGCTGAAAGTCCGAGCGTTGTTGCACAAGTTGATGACACGTTACGACTTGAAATTTTGACGTTGTGGCAGACGGCGGTGCTTCGGCTCTCAAAACTTCGCGTACGTGACGAGATCAATGAAACGCTCCGTCACTATCGTTCAAGCCTCTTCGAGGTCATTCCTGCGCTTCAGGCTGAAGTGACCTCGGTGGCAAGAGCCACCCTTGACCCGAGTGTTGATTCCTTGCATCTGGTGAGTATGGGGTCGTGGATTGGCGGAGACCGCGACGGCAACCCGTTTGTAACCGCAGATGTTCTCCGGCTTGCGGTACAGGCGAACGCCTCCGAAGCGTTCGCCCATCATCTCGCTGCGGTGTGGCAGTTGTCGCGTGATCTTTCTATGTCGGCCAGGCTTGTTCAGCCAACTAATGAACTCATCGCCCTTGCTGAGCGCTCACAGGACGATTCGATCTTTCGTGCTGATGAGCCATACCGGCGGGCTGTGAAAGGAATTTACGCCCGGCTCGCGGCGACGTCTCAACTACTTATCGATGACATTCCTGGTAACGCCCCTCATACTGAGCTGCCGGCGTATCAACAGGTCGGCGAATGCATTGCCGACCTCACCGTTGTCAGTGAATCTCTTCGCTCTCACGGTGCCAATCAAATCGCAGACGCCAAGGTAGAACCGGTGCTAGCCGCTCTTACGACATTTGGTTGGCATCTATGCTCACTTGACCTTCGACAAAACTCGGCGGTCAACGAACGAGTGGTCGATGAGCTACTACGAGCTTCAGGCATCTGCAACGACTATCTCGACCGCAGCGAGGCAGAACGTGTTGAGCTTCTGCTGTCAGCCATCGAGTCTCCAGAGGCATTGCACGACGTACAGCATGGTTACTCAGACGAAGCAGCTGGAGAGTTCGAGGTGTATTTCGCTACAGCTGACGCAGTTCGCCGTTTCGGGGCGAGCGTCATTCGGCACCTCATCATCTCGATGGCCAAGTCGGCGTCTGATGTGCTTGAGGTTCTCTTGCTCGCTCGCGAAGCAGGAATAGGCGACGTTGACATCGTGCCACTCTTCGAAACGATTGATGACCTTCAGAATGCTCCACGAATCGTTGACGACCTTGCGAGCATTCCCTGGTATCGGCATCACCTTGGGCAACGCGGTGGCGTTCAAGAGGTCATGGTTGGATATTCGGATTCGAATAAAGACGGTGGATATCTTCGCTCACAGTGGTCGCTCTTCACCGCTCAGCACGAAATTGCTGAAGTCGCAGATCGTCATGGCCTTGCGCTGCGGCTCTTCCACGGTCGTGGAGGCACCGTTGGTCGCGGCGGTGGGCCCGCGCATGACGCAATCCTCGCTCAGCCGCCGGGGTCGGTTCGAGGGGCGATCAGAATTACCGAGCAGGGCGAGATGGTTGCCGCGAAATATTCCCGCCCAGTCACCGCGTATCGAAACCTCGACACTTTGGTAGCAGCCACGCTGATCTCATCGCTTCGTGACGCCCATGATGGAAATGACGTAGCCGAAACACCTCACGGCAGAGCAGTGATCGATGCTGTTGCGGCCTCAGCGATGAGCAACTATCGATCGCTGGTCTACGACGATCCGAAGTTCACCTCGTTTTTCCGTTCGGTCACTCCGGTTGGAGAAATCAGTTCTCTTAACGTCGGGTCTCGGCCGGCATCGCGAACAGCGTCAAACCGAATTGAAGACCTTCGAGCAATCCCTTGGGTGTTTGCGTGGAGCCAATGTCGACTGTCGATTCCCGGTTGGTTCGGTGTGGGCTCTGCTCTCACTGAGGTATCGACAGATGTTGGTGTCGATGCGATAACCGCTGTGTATGAAGAATCACCGTTCTTTCGGTCGGTGGTCAGCAACATGGCAATGGTTCTTGCGAAGGTCGACATGGAAATTGCTGATCATTACGTGACGAATCTGGCTGCCGACATCGAGCATGCTCGTGATGTGATGGCCCGCCTGCGGGATGACCATCGAGACGCTCTTCGTTGGGTGTCAGTTTTTACCGGGTCAGAGGACCTTCTCGGCGACAACCCGGTGTTGACTCGCAGCATCGAGAACCGATTCCCGTATCTTGATCCGCTCCACGTGTTGCAGGTTGAGATGTTGCAGCGGTTACGTGCTGGCAACGACGACGAATTGGTTCGCCGGGGCCTGCAGTTGACGTTGAACGCAATCGCTACAGGTCTGCGGAACTCCGGCTGAATCGTGTTTCGCCACCGCTGACGGCATCTTGTTATACATGTTGATAGTCAACACATTGCTTGGAGGCGCAACATGAACAGATTTACCGATCGAACCGTCGTTGTCACCGGAGGTGGGGGCGGCATCGGTACCGCGGTCTGCACATCTTTTGCTGGAGAGGGCGCCAAAGTTGCGGTGGTTGACCGCGACGAGTCAGCTGCGGCCTCCACTGCCCAAGCCATCACCAACGCAGGTGGCACTGCTGTCGCCATCGGTTGCGATATCACCGAGCGCTCAAGCGTTGACGCTGGTATCGACCGTGTGAACAGCGAACTCGGCTCCATCGATGCCCTTGTCAACAACGCTGGGTGGGATCTCTTTGTGCCGTTCGTCGACACACAACCAGAGGACTGGTCACGCCTCATCGATATCAACCTCATAGGGGCACTTCACATGCACCATGCGGTCATCCCCAGAATGATCGACAACGGTGGAGGCCGCATCATCAATGTTTCATCGGATGCCGCTCGAGTTGGATCATCGGGTGAGGCTGTCTATGCCGCCTGTAAAGCCGGCATGGTTGCTCTCTCGAAGACGCTGGCTCGCGAACACTCACGACACAACATCACGTTCAACGTTGTCTGCCCTGGCCCTACCGACACGGCGCTTCTTGCGACCGTGACGGACGCGGCAGCAAACCCGGAGAAACTTCGTGAGGCGTTCCGACGCTCAATTCCGATTGGGCGTCTCGGGCAACCTGAAGACCTTGCTGGCGCAATCCTGTTCTTCGCTAGTGATGCGGCTTCGTTCGTTACGGGCCAGGTGCTTAGCGTCTCTGGTGGCCTCACCATGGCGGGCTAACGCTTCGGCCTGGAATCTCACTCTCAACACGACCAACACATTGGAGCGCTATGTATCTACTGCGACCCCTCCCCCGGAATCTCTCATGATTGTTCGGCCAAATCCCTATGTCGATGGCGAGTTGCTTGAACTCGCTGAGATGACCCGCCAGTTCGCTGAGGAGCGTGTTGCTCCGGGTTTCACCGAGCGTGACGAAACCCGGGTACTTGATCGTGTCCTCAGCAAGGAAATGGGTGCACTCGGGCTCATCGCTCCCGAGCTCGACGAGCGTTGGGGTGGTCACGGCGCGTCGCGTGTCGCGGCTGGTGTGATTCATGAGCACATTGGCGCCGCAGACCTCTCGCTGTCATACATCAACCTTCTCGGGTCGCTGAATGGCCAGATCCTCGCTGAGCATGGTGACCCTGAGATCGTTGAGCCATGGCTGCACGGCATCACCGACGGCAGCGTGATCGCTGCGCTTGGCCTCACTGAACCGAAGGGTGGATCGGACGCAGCATCTCTTGCTCTTCAAATTACTGAAGATGGCGATCATTATGTGCTGAACGGCGAAAAGACCTCCATCTCGGCAGCTGACCAGGCCGACATTGCTGTTGTCTTCGGCCGCTCCGGCGGACCTGGAGCGAGAGGCATTACCGCTCTCCTCGTGCCAATGCAGACCGAAGGCATCACCACCACCCGTTTTGACTGTCATGGGCAGCGTGCGATTGGCCGTGGATCAATCTTCTTCGGCGACGTTCGCATTCCGAAGTCACATCGTCTTGGCGACGAGGGCGGCGGGTTCGTGCAGGTCATGCAGGGCTTCGACTTCTCGCGAGCCCTCATTGGCTTGCAGGTGCTCGGTGTCGCTCGCGCCGCCCTCGATGACGCGTGGCAGTACGCCACCGAACGTCAAGCCTTCGGACAGCCATTGTCTGCGTTCCAAGGCATCTCACACCGACTTGCCGAGTTCGACACCCAAGTCGAAGCGGCACGCCTGCTCTGTTACCAGTCGCTTTGGGCGGCTGACAGGGGTCTCCCCCATTCAGCCGAAGCTGCGATGTGCAAATGGTGGGGACCACGCTTGGCGTACGACGTGATTCACGAGTGCCTGCTCGTACACGGTCACGGTGGATATGACCGTGGCGTCATGGAGCAACGTCTTCGCGATGTACTTGGCTTCCAGATTGGTGACGGCACCGCGCAAATCATGAAGACGATCATCGCCCGAACCCGGGCCGGGCGCGAGAACGTACCAAACTAGATCAGACATCTCAGTGCGAGAAGGGGGAACGCATGCACTTTGACGCCGACAACCTTCCAATCCGACGACCATCAATGGTCGGCGCCGGGCATTGGCGAGACATCACCATGAACCAGTCTCTAGACGATGCCGTTACGACATATGGTGATCAGCTCGCCCTTGCGGCAACCCAATTCGACAGCGGCAAAGTACGGTCGTTCACTTACAACGAACTCAACACGATGGTAAATCGTGTCGCCGTTGGCCTTCATCGCTTGGGCGTGCGAGCGAATGATGTTGTCGCGGTGCAACTTCCGAACTGGTGGGAGTTCACCGTTACACATCTTGCCTGTGTGCGAATCGGTGCAGTGACGAACCCGCTCATGCATATCTTCCGGGAACGCGAACTTGAGTTCATGTTGAATCATGGCGAGGCCGTCGCAGCGATCATCCCGTCAACGTTCCGGGGCCATGATTTTGCGGCAATGTATGCAGGCCTTGCGGCGAAAGTGCCATCTCTCCAGCACATCATTGCGATTGGCGACGATGGCTCATCTGGGTTCGACGCGTTGCTGAGCGGACCTGCATGGGAGAACGAACCTGACGCTGAGTCGATCCTCACCGGGAGTCGACCAAGTGCTGATGACGTAACCCAACTCATTTACACCTCTGGCACGACCGGTGAGCCCAAAGGCGTGATGCACAGCGCCAACACCCTGTACTCAAATATCTTGCCCTACGCCGAACGCCTCAATCTTGACAGCAACGATGTTGTGCTGATGGCCTCGCCAATGGCGCATCAAACGGGCTTCATGTACGGCCTGATGATGCCGGTAGTTCTCGGATGCCCAGCAGTAATTTTGGATGTGTGGGACGCTCCGACGGCGATATCGATTGTCAACAACTACGGTGCGACCTTCACCATGGCGTCCACGCCATTCCTTGCCGATCTCACCGAGACCGTTGCATCTTCGGGCACAGGAGTGCCGAGCCTGTCGACGTTCTTATGTGCCGGAGCGCCGATCCCTGGTCCGCTTGTTGAGCGAGCCCAACCGACACTTGGCACCACGATCGTGTCGGCGTGGGGCATGAGCGAGAACGGCGCAATCACCACCACCATGCTCGATGATGATCCATCACGAGCCATTGAAACCGACGGGCGCCCGCTGCCCGGCGTAGAGGTTCGCATCGCCGATGATGACGGCAACACGCTGCCAACCGGCGATATTGGCCGTCTGCTTGCACGGGCGTGCTCAAACTTTGGCGGCTACTTGAAGCGACCCCACCTAAATGCAACCGATGCCGACGGCTGGTTCGATACCGGCGACCTCGCACGAGTTGACGATAAGGGATACATCCGCATTACCGGTCGCTCAAAGGACGTCATCATTCGTGGCGGTGAAAATATTCCTGTCGTCGAGATTGAGAACCTGCTGTATCGGCATCCATCGGTTGCCCAAGTTGCCATCGTTGCGTACCCAGATGAACGTCTGGGCGAACGCGCGTGCGCAGTGATTGTTGCAAAGCCTGATACTTCGATCGACTTCGATGGAATGATCGAGTTCTTGACGAGCGAGCGTGTTGCGAAGAACTATCTGCCAGAGCGACTCGAGGTCTTGGATGCAATGCCAACAACCCCTTCAGGCAAGATCCAGAAGTTCAAGCTCCGCGACATGATTGTTGGAGCCTGAAGTGGCAACGATGAGGGCATGGCGGGTTGATGAGCTCGGTCACCCGTCAGAGTCACTTCATTTGCGTGACAATGTTGATGTGCCAGAGCCCGGCGAAGGTCAGGTTCGCATCACTGTTGAAGCCGGCAACATCAACTTTGCTGACATTCTTCTTTGCCAAGGCATCTATCAGGAACGTCCCGGAGTGCCGCTCACGCCCGGGCTCGAAACCTGCGGCCGAATCAATGCTGTAGGCCCGGGAGTTGGCCTCGAAGTCGGCACCCGTATCGCTGGCATGGCTGCCCTTCCTTACGGGGGTTATGCAGAACAAGCACTTGTGAAAGCTCACACGGCGGTGCCGGTCCCCGATGATGTTGATTCTCCATCAGCAACAGTGCTGTTTTCAACGTTCCAAACCGCTCATGTTGGCATTCATTACCGCGGCCAACTCAAAGCTGACGAATGGCTTCTTGTGAACGGGGCATCGAGTGGAGTGGGAGCGGCCGCCGTGCAACTCGGTGCCGCTGCTGGGTCCAGAGTGATTGCGACGGCGAGTACGGAGGCGAAGCGTCAACATTGCAAAGACTTGGGAGCTCACTTCGTACTCGACGCCAGCTCTGACAGCCTCCGCGACGACATCATGTCGATTACCGAAGGGCATGGTGTCGATGTTGCCTTCGATCCGGTCGGTGGAACAGTCGGTGAGGTCACCCGTCGGGTGATGGCATGGGAGGGTCGTCTTATCGTCATTGGGTTTGCGTCAGGCGAGATTCCCTCATACCCGGGCAACCACCTTCTTGTGAAGAACTATTCCGCAATTGGGCTGTACTGGGGTGCTTACTCTGATCGCGGTTTCCATGACATTGTGCTTTCTGCTCATGCTGACCTCATGCAGAAGTTTCAATCCGGGGTTATCCAAGCCGATGTCACAAAGGTGTACCCGCTTGAAGAGGTGCTAGATGCGTTAGATGCTCTAGAGAGCCGCACTGTGACGGGCCGTCTCGTCGTTGCTCCGTAGCGATTCACCCCAGATCATCTCTAACCACAAGAACTGCAGCGCCTCTTCTGGAGAATGTCGCCCGTACTAATTTCTTCGTATGGCCGACCTGCATGATCACGTCACATTTTGCGATCTCGTTCTCACGGCTCTGCGGCGTCATGCCACTAAAGACGCCTTCAGGTACGAGGGCCAGACGATCACCAACGCTGAAGTTGAAGACGCGTTATCTCGCATCGTCGATCTGTTGCAGCGGCGAGGCTTCCAACATGGTGACGGAGTTGGGGTGCTGTCACCCAACCGGCCTGAGGTGTTTTACGTACAGACCGCCCCCCTGTTCGCCGGCGGGCGCTACACGGCGCTTCACCCGATGGGATCATTCGACGACCACAAATACGCCTGCGATGAGGCCGAACTTCGATTCTTGTTTGTCGACCCTGCGTACGCCGAAAGAGGCGCCGAACTGAAAGAAGCCTGTGACGGCGTTGAGGAAGTGTTCTCGTTCGGCCCAGCTGATGGTGTTGTTGACCTCGACTCAGAACTTTCTGCTGCTCAGCCCGTTGAGTTGCAGTTCGGTGCTCGCTCCCCCGGTGATCTCGCGTGGTTGCTGTACACAGGCGGCACGACGGGCGTGCCCAAAGCGGCGATGCTCCCGGAGCGTTCGGTAGCACAGATGGTGTTCGCAACGTCGATGGGGTGGGATCTTCCGCTCGATCGCCGGTATCTCGCCGTTGCACCAATTTCTCACGCGGCCGGAATGCTCATTGTTCCGACCCTTATCACGGGTGGCTCGGTCACCCTGTTGCGCGGTTTCACTCCTGCTGACTGGCTTGCTGCAGTTGAGCGTGACCGAATCACTCTGTCACTTCTTGTCCCGACGATGATTTACGCGGTCCTTGACCACCCCGATCTTGAAACGACCGACCTGTCCACCCTCGAGACCATCATGTATGGAGCGTCGCCGATGTCACCGACGCGGCTTGCCGAGGGTATCGAACGCATGGGCCCGGTGTTCGCTCAACTGTATGGCCAGACCGAATGTGCTGGCATCACGTCATCGATGAGTCGCTCTGATCACATTCCAACTGACATGCAACGACTGAGTGCGTGCGGTCTAGCGATGCCCGGCGTTCGGGTGGAGATCTTCGACGAGGACGGAAACCCGTGCCCGGTCGACACACCTGGAGAAGTGTGTGTGCAAGGGGCGTCTGTAATGGACGGATATTGGCGTCAACCCGAGCTCACTGCCGAAACATTGGTTGACGGATGGCTTCACACCGGCGATATCGGTGTTCGCGGCGACGATGGGTTCATCACGCTCGTTGACCGAAAGAAAGACATGATCGTTTCAGGCGGGTTCAACGTGTTTCCTCGTGAAATCGAAGACGTCATCAGTGAGAATTCAGCGGTGTCATCGGTTGCCGTTATCGGAGCGCCAGACGAGAAGTGGGGTGAAGCGGTGACTGCAATTGTGGTGCTAAAGCCTGACACGACTTGTGACCCAGATGATCTTCGTCATCTTGTCCGCGAGCGCAAGGGTGCGATTTACACGCCGAAGACCATCGAGTTTGTTGATGCTCTTCCTCTCACTGCAGTTGGAAAGCCCGATAAGAAGGTCATTCGGGCTCAGTATTGGTCAAGCGCTGACCGAAGCATCTGACACCACTTCATAACCCATCGCGCAGTGGTGCACTCGCGTTACGTGCCGTGTCGAGGCAGTTGGCTTGCTGCTACCGCACCCACCATCGAGATGGTGGCTGACAGCACAAACACCAACGTGAAACTGCCGGTTGCGTCGGCGATGAGACCACCAATCTGTGGTGAAATCATTTGGGCGATGCCAAATGAAAGCGTTGCTGCAGCGAATGCGGGGCCGTAAGTACTGCTATCAGTGTGGGCCACGATGTGACCGGTGATGAGAGCCGGACCCCCGGAGAATGCAAGACCAATACCGAGGGATGCAATAGCGACGATTGGCTGTTGCCCCGTCAAGGCAAGCAACCCGCAGGCCGCATACAACGTGAACGCTCCCATCAACGTGATTCGGCGACCAATGCGATCTGCGAGTGCACCAAGAGAGACACCTCCAAATGCTGCGGCGATCCCGACAAGCGAGAACATCAGTGCAGCTTCAGAGGGTGAGAACCCTGAGTCGTCTTTCAATCTCGCAACGAGAAACGCGATCACCAAAATGTAGGCAAAGCCGTAGGCCGTGTACGCCACTGTGGTTGGCACCCATGCTCGAACCGTTCGAAGTGCGCCGAATCCTCCGAACCCTCCTGCTGCTGCGGGTCGTTGCCCTTGGGATTTCAAGAAAAGAAGGGTTCCTGCGAGCACGACCACCGCAATAGAGAACTCGATTTTGTAGACGAGTTGCCAGACGTCGACTGCCTCTCGCGTCCGCCCAAGCCATGATGCGAGTTGGCCAGCAAAGACGATGCCAAGGCCGATACCTGACCCGGCGAGGCCGACGGCAATGCCCGCACGTTCTGGCGGGAACACTCGTGCACCAATTGCGGGTGCTGGGATCCAGATGATTGCTCCTCCGAGCCCCATGAAGAAAAGCGCTACACCGAGAACGGCGGCGGAGTTTGAGAATGCGGCAGCACCAAGAGACACCGTTGAAATCGTGAGCCCAAACCTGACAAGTTGCACCAAGGTCATCTTCGACGATGCCCACGACACCAGTAATGTTCCGAGCAGGTAGGCAGTGACGTTTATGGTGCCGAAAAACCCGGCCAGCGTGTTTGAACCATCAAGAAGTTCGTCTCTTGCGCCTGGGAGAGCGACTCCCCATGTGAAGCGCCCGAATGACTGCGCCACGCATGTCGCGGACATGACAATTGCGATGGTGATGATGACTTTCCCTCGACGAGGCAGATCAAGTTCGGGGGTTTCAGTCACAGGACGACATTAGGCGAGTGGCCACCATTCTGATTGACCGCAGAACACCCAACTTGGGAGCATTTCAGTTACAGCGAACGTCGGTCAAAGAAGATCGTTTGGTTTCCTTTAACAAAAAGTTCGCACTCCGTCTCTTTTCCTGTTTTGCCAGCCGTGTTACGGTCGAATTTTGAGAGGGATTCTCTCAAAACTTTTAAGAGGAGTCAGATATGACCTATTTGTATTCAGTGTTAGCTCAGGTGGGCGACAAAAAGGCCTTTTCTGAGGCAAGCCAAACCTGGGTTGGTGGGAACTTGGAGAAGCTAGGGGTTCGATCATATTCTGCGACCGAAATCGTCATGGGTGGCGAGATGGCTGGCATGTGTGTGATCGGCTTCGAGTACGACTCAGTTGATGCCGCAATGCAAGGGCAAGCCGGCTTCTACCAAGACAGCGAACTCGTCGGAATGATGCAAGACACACAGGTGCAGATCAACCGGCGGATACTGTTCCGGGTGCAATCTGAGCGCGGCGAGCGCAGTGGTCAGTACGGGACGATCCTCTACATGTCGGGCCGTCCTCTTGACGACGCAACCATGGAAAGCAACATGGATCACAACTGGTCCCACATGAACGAAGGCGCAAATGGTCTCACCTGGCTGACGTCAGTTGCGTCAGGACCATCACCGTTTAATGCAACGGCTGTCACATGGACAGATTCGCTTGACGATCTCTTGGCCGCATCGAACAAGATGTTTGCCGACCCGAAGACGATGCAGATCATGACCGATTCCGGCGCCCAAGTGCTAGGTCGTGTCATCGGTCGCAACATGCTCTGAGTCGGTGACCAACATGACATACGCACAGATCATGGAGTTCGACATGGACTCCGCTGAAGCGGTTGAACTGATGAACAAGTACGCAGAAGAAGGCAAGGGTGTCTCGTATGCCCGCCGCGCCATCGTCTGCGCTGATCGGAACCGACCGGGCAAAATCATCCAGATCGTCTTCTTCGACTCAGTTGAAGATGCTGAACGCAACAACAACCTCGACGTCACGCAGAGCGCCGCAGCAGAGTTCTCAGCGAGGGTTGGCGAGGTCCAATTCACTGACCTCGACGTCCTCGCCGAGGTGAATCTCTAAACAACACCACTATCGAAAAGGATTATATTTATGAATGAATCAACCTATATGGAACTGGGACGTCAGATCTCTGACCGTCTTCGGTCATCTCAGCTCACATATTTCGTCGCAGTTTCTGCAATCACTGCGGTGATCGTGTTCGGCCGAGGCGACGACGTCAATCTGTTGTTGACGGTCTCGGCAATCGGTATCGGCCTGTTCGGCCTCCTGTCATTCGATGCTGCACAGCAGGCCTACATCATGCTGAATAAATCAATGCCCGACAGCATGGAGGGGACGCCCATCGGTGAGGCAACCAAAAACCCAGCCCAGTTTCAGTTCTACCGGGCGACAAACGCCATCTTTACGGCACTCATCACGGTGATCCACGTCATCACCATCTACAAGTAGGAGCACATCATGAGTTACACATCATTTTCCATTGGGCGACCCGGTCGCGCTTACGACGGCGTCGCCATGGGTTCCGATGAATGGAACGCCCTCATCACCCGACAATTTGAAATCCTCGGCGAAGGCAATGCCGAAACTCTTGTTGGAGGTTTCGCCGCAGGGATTGGCAAGTTTGTCAACGTCAACGTCTATCCAGATGTTGAGTCATCAACTCGAGTCATCGCTCGACTCGCAGCCGAGCAGTTGTTCGAAGTCGAGTCCTCAGGGCCGTTCGTGTCCACTGAGGACATGATGAAGCTAATGACAAGTTAAGGAGTAACCATGTCAGCAATAGCAATAGCAACATTTCGTTGCAGCCCAGAAGGCAGATCTGCTCTCACTGATTTTCTTTCTGGTGAAGAGGGACTCTCTGTCACCCGCGCGTATGACGGCGCAACACGAGTTGAGACCCTGATGAGCAACGATAGCAACGACGTCGTGCTCTACGAAGAGTGGGAAACAGTAGAGCATCATCAGGCGTACGTCGGTTGGCGAGTAGAAACCGGCCTTGCCGATTTTCTCTCATCAAATGGCATTGAACTTGAGATTTCTTACCTCACGCCTACGGACATCTGATGATATTTCACATTCATCATCGTCACGACGAGAACACATGTCCGGCCAATAGCCCCGAAGCCGTCGGGGCGACATTTGGCTCGGTATTGCCTGCCCTGAATGAACATGGGGTCACCGTTATCGGTGCCTGGGTTGACCCGCCTGGCCACGACTTCTTCTTCGTTGTCGAAACTGACAGTTACGACGATCTTGTCGAAGGGCTCCGACCGATTCTCTCAGCGGGAACAGCAAGAATTCAGCCTGTCGGAGATCTTCAGGCTCAGGTTGCCAAACGAATGGCTGAGGCCAACTAAACCGTAAAACCTCGATTCTTCAACGGTGCTTCCTGAAGAAGTACCGTTGAAGAATGGATACTCAGCAGCACCAGCTACGAGCCGTTGGCGTCACGCTCGACTCGAATGACCCCGACCGCACCGCCGACTTCTGGCAAGCCGCCCTCGGGTTCCGTCGCCGCGAAGGAGACGGCAATCCGTACATCACGCTGTCGGACAGCCCCGCTGGACGCCCCCTTAACCATCTCACGATTCAGCGGGTGCCTGAAGGGAAAACCGCAAAGCACCGCTTGCATATCGATCTCTTTGTCTCTGATGATGCCGAATCGGTTGCTGCACTCGTTGAGCTTGGTGCAACGGTGCTTGTCCCTGCGGAAGGCTCTGGCCACATGGGTATGCGAGCAACGGTGATGGCTGACCCTGACGGCGGCGAATTCTGTGTGGTCTGCAGGGGCTAGACCACAATTCTCTCATCAACTTGGCGTTTGAATCTCTGTAGGGTTCCGAAAATGCCGGAATACTTCGAATGGCTGCTACGTTTCTTTAGCCGTGAGCACACTTAGAAACATTCCTGTCAACACAATTTCTGGTGAAGAAACCACCCTCGGCGCAATCGATGCAGAGGTACTTCTTGTTGTCAACGTCGCCTCAAAATGTGGTCAGACGTACCAGTACGAATCGCTTGAAGCTCTCCAGCAATCTCACGGAGACCGTGGTCTCTCAGTTTGCGGCTTCCCTGCGAACGACTTTGGTGGCCAAGAGCCCGGAACTAACGAAGAAATCGTAGAGTTCTGCCAGGGCACCTTTGATGTCTCGTTCCCGATGTTCTCAAAAATCGCGGCAACCGGCGATGACCGCCACCCGCTGTACACAGAACTAATTGCTCAGCAGGCAATTCCAGATGGCGACCACCAGAAATACCGTGACCGCCTCACTGGCCTCGGCATTGAGACGACCGATCTACCAGAGGTTCTATGGAATTTCGAAAAGTTCCTCATCGGCAAAGATGGAACGGTTGTCAATAGGTTCCCGCCCAACGTAACGGTGGAGGATCCGATGGTGGTTGAGGCCATCGAAGCCGCTCTCAACGCCTAATTGAACCCCTAGACGCTAGGGCCTCAGATCACGATGATG
>JAKMEY010000045.1 GCA_022425725.1 Ilumatobacteraceae bacterium | reverse complement strand
TTGTACACCTGCCAATCTGCCTCAACGGCATCGACACGCGACTTCGCCGCCATACCTGCGTAATGAGCTCGACGGTGCAACTCGAGGTCAATCGAGCCACCAAATGGAGCAAGCAGCGGGGCGATGACGGTGGGATCAGGAAGCACGAACACACCACCAGCATCAAAAATCACGGCGTCGAACGATCCGACCTCAACCGTCGTCATCAACGTAACTCCGACGAAAGTCCGCGTTTGAGGAATTTTCCGTGACCGACAGTTCCGACAAAGTGATCATTCTCAACCAAGATCTTCCCGCGGCTCATCACCGTCTCGACTCGCCCATCGACCACAAAACCCTCAAACGCTGAGTGGTCCATGTTCATGTGATGCTTGTCGTTGATACCAATGGTCGTCGTCGAAGTTGGATCCCAGATGACAATGTCGGCATCAGCACCTGGCAGAATCTCCCCCTTCTGTGGGTGCATACCAAAGAGCCGCGCCGGCGTCGTGCAGCAGGTTTCCACCCATCGCTCGAGCGTGATCTCGCCGTTGACCACACCTTGGTACATCAACTCCATTCGATGCTCAACACCACCAATTCCATTCGGAATCGCAGTGAAATCCCCGATGCCCAGTTCTTTCTGATCCTTCATGCAAAACGGACAGTGATCGGTTGACACCACCGCCAAGTCATCATTTTTGAGGCCTGTCCAAAGATCGCGTTGATGATGCTCATGAGATGATCGGAGCGGAGTTGAACACACCCATTTCGCCCCCTCAAAGCCCGGCTGCGCAAGGTGCTCTTCCAGACTCAACCAGAGATATTGCGGACAGGTCTCCGCAAACACGTTCTGGCCACGATGACGGGCACGGGCAACCTCTTCAAGCGCATCAGATGCCGAGAGGTGAACGATGTACAACGGGGCGTCTCCCGCGACTTTGGCGAGTTGCACGGCGCGATGTGTTGCCTCTCCCTCGAGCTCTGGTGGACGGGTGAGACCGTGAAACACCGGATCGGTGTCACCCTTTGCAATTGCTTGGGCGCGAAGCACATCGATCGCAATGCCATTTTCGGCATGCATCATCGTCATCACTCCAAGATTTCCCGCCACCTGCATCGCTCGAAGAATCTGTCCATCATCTGAGTAGTACGCCCCGGGGTAGGCCATAAACAATTTGATGCTGGTGACGCCTTCGCGTTCAACCAACTGTCGAATCGCAAGGAGGGATTCTTCATCAACGCCACCGATGGTTTGATGGAATGCGTAATCGATCGCACAGTTTCCCGCCGCTTCGGCATGTCGGGCTTCCAAGCCATTCATCACCTGTTCGCCGACCTGCTGTGACGCGAAGTCAATAACCGTAGTCACTCCACCCCAGGCGGCTGCGATCGTCCCGGTTTCAAACGTGTCAGAGGAAAACGTCGGGCCCATCGGCAACTGCATATGGGTATGCACGTCAACCCCTCCCGGGATGACATACCTGCCGGCCGCATCAATCGTTCGGTCCGCAATGATGCCGAGTGCCTCGACCGACGACGGTTCGAAAAGGCCTGCAACATGCTCGCCATCGACGAGAACGTCCGCTGCCCACGATCCGCTCGGGGAGACGACAGTGCCGTTTCGTATCAGTGTTCGCGCCACACTCCGATGGTAGTGGTCGCCTGAACGGCCAGCCCGACACGCAGTCAGATTGCAGAGGTTCGCAAGAGTTCTGATGCAAACGGGGAGATCGAACCGACGCCGACAATTTTCAGGCCCTCGACGGGTTCCTCATGCACAACATCGCCTCGGCCTTCTGCGCCTTCGCGCACTCGATCGAGATACCGGTCATCGAGGTGCACCCCGGTCGGTGCAACCACCGAAACAGGAACATCGATCGCTTGCGCTTCACAGAATCGATGGACATCTCCACTGACGAAGAGCACTCGTTGGTTGCTCAGCGCCGCAGCCTCCACCACCCATCCCTCATCAAGAACCTCAGGCAGTCCTCCGCGCAACTGTTCTCGAAGATCGGCCGCAAGGGTGACTGGTTCAGGAGCAAGCACCAACTGAGACGCCGCCCACCACAGCGGAGCCGCATCGGGCCGGCGATTCAACAAACGTCGAGCAGCAACCGAAAGCTCTGCGCCTTCCAGACCCCAGCCAGCAACAAGGTCAACAAATTCAAGCGCGACCGACCAGGCATCAGCCCGTTGATGGCGGGCTACTGAGCGCAGATACTCAAGCGGGTGCACGACGACACAGTATCGACCAGAACAGTTGGCTGTCTGGGTGAGCGAAGAGTTGCCCTTGATATTGGTCGGCCCGACCTCTCAGTCGCTACGATCGCATCTTGTGGCAGTGAAACTTGCTGATGAACTCTCCCTGCAACCCGTAGGAGCGGACGCTCGTCCGCTCTCAGAGTGGTTGACAACGTTCCACATGGCGACCGTCGTTCTTGACCCGTACACAAATGAAAGTTCATGGGTGCTGAAATCTGCTGTTCGTCTGCTCGAGGAACTTCGAGGATGCCACGCCCGAGTGAACCTGCTCGTCACCGCTGATGAGGCCGATACCCGGCAATTCTTGGGCCCGATCACCGATGACTTTCTCACGTTCACCGACCCAGATCGATCAGTGGTGAAAGCTCTCGGTATAGCCACGATCCCGGCATTCGCATTCATTCGTGTCGATGGCACGATCGACGCCATCGCTGAAGGCTGGAACCCTGCCGAGTGGCGCCAGGTCGCCAAAGCAATTACCGCAGCAACGGCGTGGCGTGCGCCAACAATTCCGTTGCCGGGCGACCCAGCTGCATTCGCTGGTTCCCCAGCTCTCGGCTAACCACCTTGTGAACCTTCCACATCAACACTCGTTCAGGCTTCCTGACCTTCCCATTCAGAGCATCCTCGACGACATTCGAGAAACCCTCGCCACGTCACGGCGCTGCGTGATCTCAGCCCCGCCGGGCGCAGGTAAATCGACCCTGGTTCCTCTTCACCTTCTCAACGACGGTCAAGTCAGCGGCCGCATCGTCGTTCTCGAGCCACGTCGAGTAGCCGCTCGAGCAGTCGCTCAGCGTATGGCCGAACTCTCGGGCACCGCTCTCGGCGAACTCGTCGGATATCGAACTCGCGACGACGCGGTGATCACCGAAAATGCTCGAATCGAAGTGGTGACCGAAGGCATCCTCACCCGCCGACTCCAAAACGACCCCGAGCTGCCGGGAACGAGCATCCTCATTTTCGATGAGGTCCATGAACGAAACCTCACCACCGATATCGGACTTGCCTTCAGCATTGATGTTGCATCGACACTTCGCCCCGACCTTGCGATATGCACGATGTCAGCAACCGCCGACACCGATCGGATGAGCCGCCTGCTCGATGGGGCGCCAGTGCTCACCTGCGATGGACGGCAGTTCGATGTCGACATACGGTGGCGCCCTCTGATCAACAACCGCCGCAATACTCGACCTCCCACCACAAACGAGCTCATCAACGCAATGACCGATGTCATCACTCACACTCTCGACAGCGACGACGGCGATGTGCTCGTATTTCTTCCCGGAATTGGTGAAATCAACCGGTTGCGAGATGCCCTTTCTTCGGTGGTTGACGACGACATCTCCATTCACCGACTTGCTGGCTCAGTGCCTCGAGACGAACAAGACGCCGCATTGCGCCGGGAGCATCGACGTCGAAGCATCATTCTTGCCACCGATATTGCAGAGACATCGCTTACCGTCGACGGCGTCAACATCGTCGTCGATTCAGGGCTTGTTCGTGTGCCCCGCTTTGACAGCCGAACTGGAATGACCCGGTTGACGACCATCGCGTCCAGCCGCTCGTCGGCAGAACAACGTTCTGGACGTGCCGGCAGAACTGGCCCCGGAGTGTGCTACCGCTTATGGAGCAAAGTTGAACACACAAGCCGTCTCGCGTTTCCTGAACCCGAGATCAATTCGGTCGAGCTCAGTGGATTTGCACTCGAACTTGCGAAATGGGGAGGAGACTTCTCGGCTCTTCGCCTTCCCACCAAGCCCTCCGCAGCCACGCTGCGAGCCGCTACCGAACTTCTTACCACTCTCGGAGCTATTACTGAAGATGGTCTCACACCAGTCGGTGAACAGATGCTCCGCCTCCCCGTTCACCCCCGCCTCGCACGAATGGTGATCGCACGACCAACCTCCACGGCTGCGGTCATCGCTGCGCTACTCGACGACGGCGACATTGCGGTCGGTCGGCCTGATGAGCGTCCCACCGATCTCACAGAACGCCTTGAAGCCGTACTCGATCCGTCGGGAACAACATTGCGATTCGATCGTCAACGAGGCCGCCGGGTGCAACAGCGGAGCGAAGATCTCGCCCGACGCGCAGGAATCGATTTCTCACTTGGGGCTCTACGGCCAGATACCGCAGGTGAACTTCTCGCCCACGCATTTCCTGATCGCATCGCCCGCCTGCGCCGGCGCGGCCAATTTCAATTGACCTCCGGCTCAGGAGCCTGGATGCCTGAAAGCGACCCCCTCAGTAACAGTGAATTCGTTATCGCTATCGATCTCGACGGTCGACGCGATGGAGCACGTATGCGTCTTGCTGCACCGATTTCAGAAGAACGGGTGATCGACACTCTCGAACACCTTGGGCAGGGACTAACTACACGATCAACTCTCGAATGGGATTCTGAGAGAAATGATCTCGTCTTGCGGGTTCAGCGACGACTCGGTGTGCTGCGTCTCGACGAACAACTTCGACGCCCAGAACCCGGACCTGAGACAACCGAAGCCCTTCTCAACCGGTTGAGAGCCACCCGATTGGCTGCACTTCCATGGACCTCAGACTCGCTGCGCCTCCGAGAACGCGTCACGTTCTGCCATCTCGCGCTTGGAGCACCATGGCCTAACTGGAGTATCGACGGACTTCTCACCACTATCGACTCATGGCTGACCGATTACCTCATGAGCGCATCAAGTCAAGCCGATATCGATCAGCTCAATCTCACCACACTGTTGCGAGCGAGCCTGCCGTGGCCCGAGGGCGCAGACCTTGACAACATCGCACCGGCTGTGTTTCGACTGCCAAACGGCCGAGATACCGAGATCTCCTACCTTGATGACAATGGCGAACCTCGACCAACTGTTCGAGCTCGAGTCCAAGATGTATTCGGGCTCGACAATCACCCCGCCGTTGCACACATGCCCATCACATTTGAATTGCTCTCACCGGCAGATCGTCCGATACAGGTCACATCTGACCTCCCCGGGTTCTGGAGAGGATCGTGGTCTGATGTTCGCAAAGAGTTAGCTGGTCGCTACCCGAAACATCGCTGGCCAGAACACCCCCACGAGGCAACACCGGGACGCCTCGGAAATGACGACGACTAGATGTTGATCGCCGCCACTGAGGTCGCAGGTATTGCGTGGCCACTTGCCGTGGTTGCCGTCATCACCATCGGTATCGGAGCTGCGGTTCAGGCAACGATTGGTCTCGGCATGGCCGTGCTCGCCGCTCCCATATTGGCGCTCATCGACCCAGATTTCTTGCCGGTCACCACCATCGTGATGGTGATGCCGTTGAGCTTCGGAGTTGCCCGACGCGAGCGCGAACACATTGCGTGGTCAGATGCCGGAATTGCATTATGCGGGCGTCTTCCCGGCGTTGCCATCGGAGCGCTCCTGATTTCATCTACCGGATCGGGCACGGTCAGATTGCTCGTCGGTATCTCGGTACTTCTTGCGGTTGCGGCATCGGCGACGCGCTTTCACGTAACGACAAGCACGAGAAACCTTGTCATCGCTGGAATGGCATCTGGATTCTCTGGCACCACCGCCGGAATCGGTGGGCCGCCCCTCGCAGTCGCGTACCAACATGAGCAGCCCGCCACGACGAGAGCGACCCTCGCAGTGTTCTTCGGCCTCGGGTCAATCATCTCGTTTTCCGGACTCGCCGCCGTTGGCGAGGTGAATCAGCGCCATATTTCTCTGTGCCTCCTGCTGCTACCGGGAGTGCTCGTCGGCCTCGCGCTGTCTCGACCGGTAATCTCTCGATTCCCGGAGCACCGATTGCGCATCGCATTGCTCACGACATGCTCGTTCTCAGCAACCTTTCTTCTCATCGAGACCGCTATCGAAATGCTCCGCTAAACCCTTGCCGTCGTAAGGTAGGGGCATGGCAATCGAGAACTCTCCCGACTGGTTCACCGAACTCCTCCCACTTGGCGAAGACACCACCGAATATCGCCTTCTCACCACCGAGGGCGTTGAAACGGTAGAGACGCCACTCGGCACAATGCTCAAGGTCAGCAACGAGGCGATTCGCTCGCTCGCCGCAGAAGCAATGCGTGAAATTGCACACTTCCTCCGGCCTGCCCACCTCGCACAACTTCGGGCAATTCTTGACGATCCTGAGGCCAGCGATAACGATCGATTCGTTGCTCTCGACCTACTGAAAAATGCGTCAGTCGCGGCAGGGGGGGTGCTGCCAATGTGCCAGGACACCGGCACAGCAATCATCAAGGGCAAGAAAGGCCAGATGGTGTTCACCGGTGGCGGCGATGAAGTTGCCATCGCTCAGGGAGTGCAAGACACCTACCAGACCGCCAACTTGCGCTACAGCCAGATGGCACCGATTGACATGTACGAAGAAAAGAACACCGGAACGAACCTTCCGGCTGAAATCAAAATCAGCGCAACCGACGGCGATGCCTACAAATTTCTCTTCATGGCAAAAGGTGGAGGAAGCGCAAACAAGAGCTACCTATTTCAAGAAACCAAAGCGTTGCTCAACGAGGCAACCTTGCTGCCATGGATCTACGAGAAAATGCAGTCCCTCGGCACGGCCGCATGCCCTCCCTATCACCTCGCAATTGCGATCGGGGGAACGTCAGCCGAATTCGCAGTTGAGACCGCAAAGCTGGCCTCAGCGAAGTACCTCGACGGGCTGCCAGCCTCGGGATCAGCCCTCGGACACGGATTTCGCGACACCGACCTTGAAGAAAAAGTGCTTGAACTCAGCCGGAAGACCGGGATCGGAGCCCAGTTTGGCGGTAAGTACTTTTGCCACGACGTTCGCATTGTGAGGCTTCCACGCCACGGTGCATCCTGCCCGGTGGCGATGGCGGTGTCATGCTCGGCAGACCGACAGATGGTCGGCAAAATCACCGCAGAGGGCGTCTTTCTTGAACAGCTTGAGCACGACCCCGCTCGTTTCCTTCCTGACACCACAGCGAGCGATCTCGACGAAAGCGACGTTGTTCACGTCGATCTCAACCGTCCGATGGCCGAAATCCGCGCCGAGCTTTCCGAGTACCCCGTCAAAACTCGCGTCATGCTCAGCGGCCCGATGGTTGTCGCTCGTGATATCGCCCACGCAAAAATCAAAGAACGACTTGATTCCGGCGAACCGATGCCCCAGTACCTGCAGGACCACTGCGTGTATTACGCCGGACCCGCAAAAACTCCTGAGGGCATGCCATCAGGGTCATTCGGCCCCACAACGGCCGGCCGCATGGACTCATACGTCGAGCAGTTCCAAGCCGCAGGCGGGTCGCTCATCATGCTCGCCAAAGGAAACCGCTCACGACAGGTCACCGACGCATGTAACAGCCACGGCGGGTTTTACCTCGG
The DNA here is from genome assembly GCA_022425725.1 of Ilumatobacteraceae bacterium. Lineage (GTDB taxonomy): Bacteria > Actinomycetota > Acidimicrobiia > Acidimicrobiales > Ilumatobacteraceae > Casp-actino5. The sequence goes on along the minus strand of JAKMEY010000045.1, from coordinate 56,161 downwards.
CTCAATCGGCGGCCCCGCTGCCCGACTCGCTCAAGATAACATCACCTCGGTTGAGGTTCTCGAATACCCAGAACTGGGTATGGAAGCCGTCTGGAAGATCGAAGTTCAAGACTTTCCGGCCTTCATTGTTGTTGACAATAAAGGCAATGATTTCTTCGAGCAGGTAAAGGCCGAGGCAGCAACTCGTGCCGTTGGCGTCAACTTGAAGTAGTTCGACGAGGTCGCATCGTCGTTAACATTGCGCTACGACAATTCGACGAGTTCTAACCACTCGTCATTGAAGTAGTCGACATCGGCATCGGGAAGCAACAGCACCTTCGTCGGAGAAAGGCGCTCGACGAATTCGGTGTCATGACTCACAAGAATCATCGCTCCCGGCCACTCAGAGAGGGCATCACCAACCGCTTCTCGAGACGCAGGATCAAGGTTGTTCGTAGGTTCGTCGAGGAGCAGCAAGTTGTTGCGACCCGTCATCAACATGGCGAGTGCAAGTTTGGTTTTCTCTCCTCCAGACAACGTGCCGGAGGTCTGCATCACCTTGTCACCGCTCAAACCAAACATTCCGAGGAGGCCCCGTAATTGAGTCTCGGTGAGGCCTACACCGGAGGGAACCGACCCTCGAAGGTTGTCTAACAAGCTTCTGTCGGGATCGAGGTTGTCATGCTCTTGCGCGTAGTAACCCGCCTCAACCTGGTAGCCAAACTCGACGTTGCCAAGGTCTGCACTGAGTTCACCAGCCAAAATGCGCAGCATCGTCGTTTTTCCTGCCCCGTTAAGGCCGAGCACTAACAGGCGTTCTCCGCGCCCAAGATCGAACCCGACGTCTTCAAACACTGACGGCCCGCCGTACCCCTTACATAACTCGGCCACGGTGACGACGGTGACGCCGCACGGCGGGGGCTCCGGAAAACGCACTTCGATCCGTCGGCCCTTATCGGGGGCGTTCACCCGGTCAGATTCCAGTCGTGCGATTCGCTTCTCCATGTTGTGAGCCATTGCGGCCTTTGTCGCCTTGGCTCCGAAACGGTCGACAACCTTTTGCATTCGAGCGATCTCGCGCTCTTGTTGAGCAGCCAATTTGGCTTGCCGTCGCTCATCCTCAGCGCGAGCCGAAACATATTGGGTGTAGGTGCCTCGGTACTCGATGAGATGACCAGTGTCTCCCTCGTTTGGTCGATCGAGATGCAACACGCGAGTGATCGCCTCATCGAGGAGTTCGAGATCGTGACTAATAACGAGAAGCGCACCCCGGTATTGCCGAAGAAAGCCAAGCAGCCATTGTTTGGCATCGATGTCTAAGTGGTTGGTGGGCTCATCGAGACAGAGCACATCTGAACCCGCGAACAAGATGCGGGCGAGTTCAACGCGACGGCGCTCACCACCTGACAGCACCCCGAGCTCGAGCTCCATACGATCTTGACCAAGGCCCAGCCCGGCGGCTATCGCCCTTGCTTCGCTCTCGGCGGCATAGCCACCATTGACACGAAACGTTTCTTCGGCCTTTGAGTATCGAGCGACGGCCTCGTCTGAGGGTGACTCCTCCATTGCGATCCGCAGTTTTTCTATTCGCGTGATCTGGTCATCGATTTCTCGACCCGATAACACATGGGTGATCGCTCGACGGGAGTCGTGCACACCTCCGATTCTCGGATCCTGAGGTAGATATCCGAAGCCTCCTTTGCGGACCACCGAGCCCTGAGTTGCTTCCGCTTCGCCACCTAGCACCTTGAACAATGACGTTTTCCCGGCACCGTTTCGCCCAACAATGCCCACTTTGTCGCGGGGTGAAACCGTGAAGGTTGCTCCCTCAACAACGTGTCGTCCGCCAACTTCGACGGAAAGGTTTCGGGCCTGCAGCACCCTGACAGGCTACGAGCAGTCAGCCCGAGGATTGCTCAGCCGCTTCTTGAGCAGCTTGTGTTTCATCTTCGATAAACAATGTGGGCAAACAGTCACCCTCGCCGTCGGTGACCAACGTGGGCGCAGTGCCAAGTGCGAGAGCGATCTCTGTGGTGATGCGGTTCTTCCCCGCAGTTGAGAGATGAAGCCCGTCTGCGTTCAACAAGCCCGGCTCGGCGGCGGTGATGCGCGCCCAGTCAAGAATCTGAACATTCGTGTTCTGCGCACCGACGTCGCGGATGATGTCGTTTACTTCTTTTCGGCTTTGCCGGAACTCGGTCACCGTAAGCAATAGCACTGGCCGAGGCGAGAGCTCATCAAGAAGTGAGTCGAGCGTCGATCGAAAATTGGTTGGGCTCTCGTTGTAGTTGCTCCCAAAAAACATGATCGCTACGTCCCAATCAAGGCCCTGTTCTGGTGTGAACCTCACATCGAGAACTTCTCGCGCAAATGCGATAAACCGACCTGGTTCCGCATTGATTTCGACATCCCAGCCAGCCTCGTTCAATCGCTCACACATTGAACCGCCGAACCGTGGAGCGGTGGACGCGAAAATTGAATCCCCAACCATGATCACTCGATTACCGGTGACGAGTTCGCCGAGGCTCGGCAGCCCGAGGTCGGCCGGGCGCACCGCCGACGATGATTCCTGCTCGCCTGGGCCCTGTTGAAGTTCATCGGCCGTCACACGTTCTACCGGCCCTGGCAGCTGCCCTACTCCGGCAACCGTCGCTTGAGTGACCTCGGTGACAACGTCATCACCGCCACAGGCCGCCGTTCCGGCACCCAAGATTGCCGACACTGCGATAGCGACGTAGCGGCGACGAACAATGGGCACATCAACATGAGAGCACACTGCGCAGGCCAGATCGTGTCACTCGTTACAACCCTCGTCACCGCGGTACCGTACATGCCATGGCACGGGCATACGACTTGGTGATTGTTGGGCTCGGCCCCGCCGGTCTCACCGCAGCCCGCCTCGCATCACGAGAACTCGGCTTACGCGTCGCCGCCGTTGATCGCGGGCGCATCGGAGGCACCAACGTATGGAGTGGCTCCATACCTTCGAAAGCCCTGCTCGAGGCAACAGTTCGACATCGGCAACTCGCGGCACCAGACCCGGCTACCGCGTGGGGCGCGATGGTCGAGGCCCGCGAATCAGTGCACTCACATGTATCTGACGAGGCGTCCGTCAACGACTGGGGCGTGACCGTGCATACCGGCTCCGCTGTCGTCACCGGGCCACGCACCGTCGAAGTGACGTCCGACGACAGCACCACGACCCTCGAAGGTCGATTCCTCCTCATCGCGACCGGAAGCACACCAACGGTTCCTTCCATTCCTGGCATCACCGATGTTCCATTTCTCACCAATGAAACCCTCTACGACCTCGACTCGCCGCCAATGGACATCATCATTGTCGGGGCAGGACCCGTCGGGGTTGAGTCGGCACAGGCACTTGCACGTATCGGAGCCAAGGTGCAGCTCTACGAGACGGGGCCGAGGATCCTTCCCCGGGAAGAACCCATCTTCAGCGAGCGCATTACCGAAGTTCTTCGCCATGATGGCGTCGACGTTCATGTCGGCGAGCCCATACTCGCAGCCCGTTACGAGGATGGTCGAGCGTATGTCGAGACCGCCCACGGTGAGCTCGATGCAGAACATCTGCTCGTCGCCGCCGGGCGCTCGTCATCGGTCACATCGCTCGGGCTCGAACGACTTGGAGTCGTCGCCACTCCAGCAGGGATCAACGTCGATGCCCGAAGTCGAACGGCGACAACCAGCATCTATGCAGTCGGTGACGCCGCTGCAGGTCGACCTCGCCTGACGAGCACCGCGGTCGCCGACGCGTCACTTGCGGTACGTGACATGTTTCTGCCTGGCCGCGCTCAAGCAAGCACGATGTCGCCGTGGTGCGTCTTCACCGAGCCAGAACTCGCCCGAGCCGGGTTCACCGCCGCCCAAGCCAGAGAGCGCTTCAGAAGTCGCGCCGTGAAGGTTCATCAGCTCGAGCTCTCTGAGGTACACCGCGCACTATTCGAAGGGTCTTCGGAAGGGCTTATCGAGATCGTCACGGTTCATGGTCGGATCGTTGGCGGTCACGTCATCGCATCCCGTGCGTCTGAAGTCATTAACGAGATCGCTCTTGCGGTTCGGTTCTCGGTATCGATAGAAGAACTCGCCCGCGTGCCCCATGTGTACCCGACCATCGCGAGCGGTATCGGACGGCTCGCCTCCGACCAGTCGGTGCTTCGGCTGCGGCGCTTCAAAGGCTTCGCCAAACTCGGACGCCTCACCGGCTAATCGGGTACCTCAACCTTCACATCATCAAAGCGGTCAAGCTTTCGTAACGCAGGGAATCCGACAGCAAAGGCGCCTGCGATCACGATGGTTGCAATCCCGCCACCCGCGATTGCCCACGGCACCCCAAACCACCGAGCGGCAAGCCCACTCTCAAACGCGCCGAGTTCGTTCGATGCGCCGATGAACACTCCTTCAACAGCGGTCACCCGACCGAGCTGATCTGGAGGTGTCGCGAGCGGCACGATCGCTCCCCGGATGAACATTGACACCATGTCGGCAGCCGACAGTACAACGAGCGCGATAAATGCAACAACGTATGAGCGGGTGAGGCCGAAGATCACGGTGCCTGCGCCAAACACTGCGACGACAACGAGCAGCGTCGGTCCGACACGACGACTTACAGGTCGAATCGCAAGCACGATCGCCATCGCCGCAGCCCCAACTCCAGGCGCCGCTCGAAGCCAACCGTATGCCACGTCGCCAACCCCGAGTCGGTCACTTGCAACGACCGGAATCAGTGCCACTGCCCCGCCAAAGAGCACAGCAAAGAGGTCAAGGCTGATCGCTGCGAGCACGATCGGCGAACGACGAATGAATCGCAGCCCTTGAAGAGCTAAACGAACGCTCGGACGCCCCTCATCAGCGATCGGGGCGACTCCGGGCAGGTATCTGATGCCCAACGTCAACGGCACTGACAGCAGAGCCGAACCTCCTGCTGCGGCATACGCAATCGATGGATCGATGCTGTACAAAAAGCCGGCAAGAGCCGGGCCAATAATTGCACTCGACGTGAATGTTGCTGTCCACAGCGCAATGACTCTCGGCAAATCATCGGTGCTGACGATCAACGGCAAGATCGCTCGCCTACTCGGCGTGATCAACGCATCGGCAACCCCGATACCGATCGCAACAAGCACGAGCACGGAGACCGCAGTGGAGCCCGAGTTAGTGAACCAGATGAGCACCGCTATCGACAGCAACCTCAACAACAGGAAACCTGCGGTCACATGTCGTCGATCGAAACGATCGGCGATGTAACCACTTGGGATCGCCAACACAAGACCGGGCACAAACTGCGCTAGGCCCAGCAGCCCGATCGAGAAGGGATCTCCAGTGATGTCGTACACCTGCTTGAACAGCGCAGTGATGCAAATATTGATCCCGATTGCTGCGAAGGCAGTCGAGCCCAAATACCGGCGAACCGCTTGTTGCCGGAGAACACCCAACGCCGTGGCCATCGACCGGACGCTACTGCAACGACACGACCCGACCTCTGCTGAGGAGGCGCCACACATCTCTCGAAAAAACGCGAGATGTCCGAGAGGACGCGCTCTTGCAAGCATGAGCACAACGGCATCAATTTCACATTCATGGGGATCAACCGCGCGATTCGGGCTTCTCTACTCATCGCTCGCTGGCGGCGTTGCATATGCACTCGATGAGCGACTCGACCATCACGGCCAGGTCACGTTGGCCACGATGGTGTTCACCGTCGGGTTCTTCAGCTCATGGATTCAAATGATGCGAGGCTGAACTACATCGCCGGATTCTCCGACGATTAGGCGAACCTGCGACGATCACTTCATGGCGATCAGCAACGTTCTCCTCGTTCACGGCGCGTGGCATGGTGCGTGGTGTTGGGCACCGCTACAACAGGCCCTCGACCAACTCGGAATTCCCTCGCACGCAATCGACCTACCCGGACATGGCATCTCACCACTGCCGCTCGGTGACCTCCATGGCGACGCAGCCGCAGTGGTTGAGGCGCTGGGGGCTCTTCCATCAGACACACTCCTTATTGGCCACTCATACGGCGGAGCAGTGATTTCGCAGGCGGCTGCCCATAGCGACCGCATCGCGCATCTCATGTTCATCGCAGCTTTCGCACTTGAAGCCGGAGAAAGTGTGAACGGTTTCCTTCGGAGCGCTCCCCGACACAAGGTCGAACTCGCCAACATCATGGTGCCGACCGATGAAGGTACGACCACCCTCGACCCGGAACATGCCGGTGCACTGCTGTACCCCGGAAGCTCAACGGTCGTTCAGCGGGCGAATGCTAAGCGACTGGGCCCACAGCCAAATGCCACCATGACACAAGAAGTTGACGGAGCACCCATATCAGCGATCGAGTCGACGTATGTGCTCTGCAATCAAGATCGAGCAGTGCATCCCGAGCATCAACGCATCATGGCTGCACGATGCTCATCGGTGATTGAAATCGACAGCGATCACTCACCCTTTGTTGACGAGCCAGCAACGATCGCCTCCATTATTCAGGAAGTCGTGAACGCATGAAAGTCCGCATCGGCATCGGACTCGGGGTGCGAACTGAACTCAACGGCGCCGACTTCCTCACCGTCGTCGATGAACTTGAACGCCTCAAGTTTGATTCGCTGTGGCTGTCAGAGCGCATCAATGGGCCCGCGCCTGACCCGCTCATCGCATCTGCAGCCGCCGTCGGTCGAACAACAGACCTCAAATTGGGCACCAGCGTCCTCGTGTTGCCCGGTCGTAACCCGGTGGTCGCGGCCAAAGAAATTGCATCGCTCGCAGCAATGTCAGGCGGGCGCTTTCTTCCTGCGTTCGGTCTAGGAGCCGTCGACCCGGTAGAACAACGCGCGTTTGGGGTGCAGCGCGGAGAGCGCGCAAAAATGTTTGATGAAATGCTGCAGATCATGCGTGCCTGCTGGACGGGTGAGCCCTGCACATTCGACGGAGTGCACTACCAAGTTGACAACATCCGTGTCGGTCCTGTGCCGGAGCGCCTCGATGTATGGCTCGGCGGAATCGCAGAAAGCGAACTACGGCGTATTGGCCGGCTCGGAGATGGCTGGTTACCTTCGTTCGTCACGCCGCAAGATGCCGAACAGGGCCGCACCGTTATCGAGGGTGTTCTCGCCGAATACGGCCGAGAAATCGAAGAAGATCACTACGGCGTGCTGATTCCCTACGCAAACGGGCCGGTACCTGAGGCACTGCTCGCCAACCTTGCGAAGCGCCGACCCCACCTCAACGACCCGTCGCAACTCGTTCCATCGTCATGGGAAGATCTCTGCGCGCTCATCGAGCAATTCATCTCGGTCGGCACCACCAAATTTGTTGTGCTTCCGATGACAGAACCATCGACTGCCGACGAATGGATTGTCCATCTCGGCGAACTCGCATCTACAGTGCTCCCTCTTGAACGAGAGATCGCGTGACCGAGGGGTTTCGTCGACCCCAACATGAGGTGTCTCCGGGAGATGCTCTCTTCGAACGGTCCGATGACAACACCTGGGTCGCCACGAAGTGGTCACAGGGGCCGTGGAATCCTGAGCACTGTCATGGGGCGCCGCCCGCTGCGCTTTTCGTTCGAGAAGTTGAACATGCTGGTGGAGACGAATGGCAACTCAGTCGAATCACTATCGAACTTCAGCGTCCAGTTCCTGTTGGCCGTCCCCTCACCCTCATTACCGATGTCGAGCGGCCAGGCCGAAAAATCTCAGTCGTTGGAGTCTCGATGCGCGATGGCGACACCGAGGTCGCAAAAGCTCGTGCCCTCCGTATTCGCACACAACACACCGAGGTACCAGCACAAGGAGAAGGATTCCGTGCCCCTGACGTGGGCTCTGCGACACAATCTGTTCCGGTATCGATGAATGAGCAGCATGCGTTCGCTTCTGATTCATGTGAGCACAGATTCATCACCGGGGGTTGGGACGATCCCGGCCGTGCCGTCGTCTGGGTGCGACTCCGCCTGCCGGTCGTCGCCGGTGAAGATCCATCCGGCGCACAACGAGTAGCGGCTGCGGCCGACTTTGGTAATGGCGTCTCAGCGCGAGTAGAGCATCTCAGCTGGCTCTACATCAACCCTGATCTCACCATCCATTTCGTTCGCCCGCCACAAGGTGAATGGGTCTGTCTCGATGCACGTAGCGAATACGGAACCCTCGGCTCGGGTCTCGCGGTCTCAACCGTTCACGACGAGTACGGGCCTGTCGGCATATCTGCACAAAGCTTGCTCGTCGAACCCCGATAGCAGCCGTTCAGTTTCGAGTCGCTGCGATCGCCACAATCGGGTCTAACGCAGATGGATCCTTCAGTGAATCTCTGCTCGCAACATCATCTGGTTGCGCTCCCCGAAGAATTTTCTTCACCGGTAATTCCAATTTCTTGCCGCTCAGGGTGGTGGGAATGACCTCGATGAAATGCACTTCGTCGGGCACATGACGTGGTGACAACTCTTCGCGAACTGTCGCTCGGATCGAGTTGACAATATCGTCCTCGTCACCGTTGCCGTCGTGAGCGACAAACAGCACGAGCACACCAGGGTCGTCCGCCCCGGGAGCCTCTAGGTGCACCACCAGAGAGTCAGCGACACCCCCTACCGACTCGACAACCCGGTAGATCTCTGCGGTCCCAACACGGACGCCTCCTCGATTTAACGTTGCGTCACTTCGGCCCGAGATCACACACGACCGATCTTCAGTAAATGTCACCCAGTCGCCATGTCGCCACACTCCGGGGAAAAATTCGAAATAGCTCGATCGGTAGCGAGAGCCATCAGAGTCACCCCAAAAGCCCACCGGCATCGATGGCATGGGTTGAGTCACCACGAGCTCCCCTTGCTCGTTGACAACGGCCTCCCCTGACTCATTCCAGGCATCGATGGCACACCCAAGGTAGGGCGCAGGGATTTCTCCCTCTCGCACTACTGACAAAGGATTGCCTCCAACAAACGCAGAGCAGATATCGGTACCGCCACTGATCGGCGACAGCAACGCGGTTGCAGAGACTTCCTCGTATATCCAACGGAATGCCTCTGGTGGAAGGGGTGCTCCGGTCGCTCCAATCGCTCGAACCTGCGTCAGGTCAAAACGCTCGGCCGGCTGCAAGCCAGCTCGACGACACGCCGAGAACCACGGCGCTCCCCCGCCAAACCAGGTCACGCCCTCTTCCGCAACAACCTTCCACAACGTGTCCGGCCCGTCGCTAGCGGGATCACCGTCAAAGAGCACGAGCGACGCCCCAGTGAGCAAACCGGAGACGAGGTAGTTCCACATCATCCATCCGGTTGTGGTGAACCACATAAACCTGTCACTCGGCCCCATATCGCTGTGGAGTGCGAGCACCTTAAGGTGTTCAAGGGTGATGTTCCCATGACCGTGAACAATTGGCTTTGGAAGCCCTGTGGTACCCGATGAGTAAAGGATGTAGAGCGGGTGATCGAACTCGACGTCGTCGATAACGAGTTCGTCGCTTTCACCATTTCCGAGCTCGCTCCATTCGATCGCACCGGGTGATGACGAATCCGTCGACGGCGCAGAACCGAGATGACGCACGATTACCGTCGATGTCACCGTCGGCAGACCCGCACGGAGACGACCGATTTCATCGCTTCGGTCGACGTCGTGACGTCCATACCGATAGCCGTCGACGACGAACAGTACCTTAGGCTCCACCTGCCCGAAGCGGTCGAGCACGGCACCAACCCCGAACTCCGGCGCACATGAAGTCCAGATCGCACCGAGACTCGCCGTTGCAAGAAACGCAATAATCGCTTCACACACGTTGGGCAGGTAGCCCGCCACACGGTCGCCGTGACCCACACCGAGAGAGATGAGCCCACTGCGAATCCGACTCACCTCCGCACGCAACTGGGCGCCCGACAGCGACTGACGCGCACGGCTTTGGGAAATTCCAACAAGCACTTCGGCGTCATCTGCAAGGTGCCGTAGCGCGTGGTGCGCATAGTTGAGTTGCGCACCCGCGAACCATTTGGCGCCCGGCATCACCCGCGTACTCAACACCCGTGAATACGGCTCTGAGGCCTCGATCTCACACCATTGCCAAAGCAATTCCCAGAACCGCTCAAGGCCATCAGCGACCGACCATTCCCATAATTCGTTGTAGGTCGCGAACCGAAGGGCCGTGGCGCGCTCACAATATTGAGTGAAATCGGTGAGCCGAGAGTGAGCATTGGGATCTGGCTCCCACAACATTGGAGGACGCGTCGTAACCACAGCGACATTCTTCTTGAAATGACCCTCATCGCTGGCATCGCGCTCTTGTCTTGCTGCCCAGGCACGCTTGACTACTCTTGCGTCATGGGCACGAACGTCAGTTTTTCTACTCCAAGCGGAGACGCAGCCGGATACCTCGCAACCCCAGAGAGCGGGTCGGGCCCAGGCGTCATCGTGGTTCAAGAATGGTGGGGGCTTGACTCCGGCATCATCGATATCTGCAACGACCTCTCCCGAAACGGCTTCGTTGCGCTGGCCCCAGACCTCTATCACGGCGAACTCGCAGGGCATACCGAAATGGATAAAGCCGGAGAGCTGATGACATCGCTCCCGATGGACCGCGCTGCGCAAGATATGAGCGGAGCAGTTGACTACCTCGTCGCTCACGACTCGACGTCAAGCTCGACGCTTGCCGTCATGGGGTTCTGCATGGGAGGCATGCTCACCTTTGTGCTTGCTGCTCTTCGCCCTGATGCAATTTCGGCAGCGGTGCCGTTCTATGGATTCCCCTCAGGCGATGATCAACCCGATTACTCGAGCATCACCGCAAAGATCCGCGGACATATGGCAGAAGTAGATGGCTTCTTCCCTCCAGAGGGTGCTGCCGATCTCGAGCAACGCCTGCAGGCGGCTGGAGTCGACGCAACCCTGACCGTGCACCCGGGCACCGGCCATGCATTCATGGCATCACATAATGCGCTAGGTACTCAAGACAACGATCTTGCCGCACGGCTGTGGCCAGAAGTTCACTCGTTTATCCGCGAGACCGTTTCGTAGCGCTCAGCCGATAGTAAACATCAGCAGTGGTCTCGACGCCAACAACCGATGAGGTGGTCGTTGACGAGCCCCATCGACTGCGCCATCGCATACATCGTTGTCGGGCCCACAAATGTCCAACCCCTGCGCCGCAATTCTTTTGCGAGGGCGCGTGATGTATCTGTTTGTGCTGGCACATCCCCGAGCGCATCTGGCCGGTGCCCATCAGGCTCGACATAGTTCATAAAAAATGCGTCGAGACTGCCGAACTCGGTACGCAGTTCAAGGGCTCGTTTCGCATTGTTGACTGTTGAAGAGATTTTTCCGCGGTGGCGGATGATGCGCTCGTCGAGAACGAGACGTTCGATATCAGAGTCGGTAAACGTCGCAACGACATCTGGGTCGAAGTTTGCAAACACCTCCCGAAACGCAGCACGTCGTCGCAAGATCGTGATCCAACTCAGACCTGATTGGAAGCCTTCGAGGCACACTTTCTCGTACCACTCATTGTCGCTCATTGCCCGAACGCCCCATTCAGCATCGTGGTACGCGACGTAGTCTTCGTCGTCACCGCACCAGCCACACCGAGCGTTGCCATCGCTGTGAAGGCGAAGATCAGTCACGACTACCCTCATCGGCGAAACCGATATCGAGATCGCCGTGCGCAGCCCTCAACACTCGCAAGCCGGCAAATAACTCGCCCTGTTGCGCCTGCGACATCGGAATCGATCGAAAGTAGGCATTCAATTCGGTTGTTGCTGCGTCAACTCGTTTGCGACCCTCATCGGTGATTTCAACGATGACTTTTCGGCGATCGACATCGTCTCTTGACCGACGCACTAAAGCGTCGCGTTCGAGGCGGTCGGCAGCGTTGGTCACGCTCGCTGGATGCACTTGCAAACGTTCTCCGGCAACCCCCATCGGCAATGTACCCCGGCGACTAAATGCAAGTAAGCGAAGGAATTCATATCGAGCAAAACTCACGTCAAACGGTTTCAACACCCGATCGATGTCAGCGGCAAGCAACTGTTGCACCCGCATCACCGAAGTGACCATGCTCATCGGAGTGGCGGCGCCTTCCCAGCCATGCTGTACCCAATTAACGACAGCAGCTGCAATCGGGTCATTCTCAGGCGATGGGGACGACACACCGGCAGGGTAACTCGGGTTAGAGGAATATTTGGACGTCAAAGTATCCTTTTTGTATGTCGAGTGACACCACTTCACCACGCGAACAGTGGGAGCAAGCATTTAACGCCTCCCCAACCCGAGACGCAGAATTCACCACCCTGTCAGGTATTCCGATCGACCCTGTGTATGGCCCTGAAGATGGCGATTTCCCAGGCCAATACCCCTACACCCGCGGACCGTACGCCTCGATGTATCGGTCACGTTTATGGACGATGCGGATGTTTGCCGGTTTCGGCACCGCAGAGGACACCAACTGGAGATTCAAAGAAATCATCAAAGCTGGGGGTACCGGCCTTTCGACTGCATTCGATATGCCGACCCTTCTCGGACTCGACTCGGACGACCCAATGTCGCTCGGGGAAGTCGGGCGATGCGGCGTCGCCGTCGACAGCCTGTCTGACATGGAAGACCTCTACGCAGGAATCGATCTGGGCGAGGTCACGACCTCGATGACGATTAACTCCCCTGCAGCTGTCATCTTCGCAATGTTCATCGCTCAAGCTGAAAAGGCTGGAGTAAACCGCGCCCAACTTGGCGGAACACTGCAGAACGACATTTTGAAGGAGTACCAAGCTCAGAAAGAGTTCGTGTTCCCTCCTCGCCAGTCAATGCGGCTCGTTCGTGACACCATCGATTTCACCTCGCGCGAGATGCCTCGGTGGCACTCGGTGTCAATTTCGGGGTATCACATCCGTGAGGCCGGCTCAACTGCGGTTGAGGAACTCGCATTTACGCTCGCAAACGGTTTTGCATATGTCGAACTCGCTCTTGCGGCCGGACTCGACGTCGATGCGTTTGCACCGAGATTGAGTTTCTTCTTCAATGCCCACATCGACTTCTTCGAAGAGATCGCAAAATATCGTGCCGCTCGCCGAATCTGGGCTCGCTGGATGAAGGAACGATATGGAGCGACCGACCCGCGGTCGATGCAGTGCCGCTTCCACTCTCAGACCGCCGGTGTTTCGCTCACCGCTCAACAACCTGAGGTCAACATCGCTCGTACCGCAATCGAGGCTCTCGCCGGCGTGCTCGGAGGAACACAGAGCCTCCACACAAATTCGATGGACGAAGCGCTTGCGCTTCCAACCGAAAAGGCCGCTCGCATTGCTCTTCGAACCCAGCAAGTGATCGCTCACGAAACAAATGTTGCCCATGTCGCTGACCCTCTCGGCGGTTCGTACTACGTCGAATCTCTTACCGATGAGGTCGAGCGTCAGGCAGAAGAAATCTTTGCCCACCTAGAATCACTGGGCAACGGATCATTGCTTGAAGGCGTCATCACCGGTATCGAAGAAAACTGGTTCCAGGGTCGAATCTCTGATTCTGCCTACGACCTCGAGCGCCGCCTCAACGCTGGCCAACGAATCACGGTCGGTGTCAACGACTTCCAGGCCGGGAACGAAGAAGATCAGATCCAGCTACTCAGGATTACCAACGAAGATGAGCAGCGGCAGCGTAAGCGGCTTGACAGCGTGCGTTCTGATCGCAACCAGGATGCCGTTACCGAAGTGTTGAATAAGTTGCGGGTTGAAGCCGAAGACCCAGAGGTCGATCTCATGCCAACTCTGATCGAGGCCTCACACGCATATGCAACCGTCGGCGAGATGATGAACACGATGGCAGGCGTCTTCGGGCGTCACGTCGAGGTTCCAAGCATCTAAGGGGAGAAACGATGTCAGGAGAACGAATTCTTGTCGCTAAAGTTGGCCTCGACGGCCATGATCGGGGCGTAAAGGTTGTGGCCAGGATCCTTCGTGACGCCGGTTACGAGGTGATTTACACCGGCCTGTTCCAAACGCCAGAAACCGTTGCCGCTGCCGCAGTCGATGAAGACGCCGATGCCATCGGTCTTTCGATGCTCTCTGGTGCTCACATGACCCTCGCCCCTCTCGTCGTCGAGGCGGTTCGGGCACGCGGTGCAGACATTCCGGTCATCCTCGGCGGCACCGTGCCTGACCACGACCTCGATGAACTCAAAGCCAAGGGCGTTGCCGCAGTACTCACGCCGGGCACAACCGCTGAAGGAATCATCAAAGAGGTTCAGCAGGTTCTCGACGGTACCCAGGCGGCCTAACGTGCCGCTTGACCCCGATGTCGCCCAGCTTGTGCAGGCGTTGGCCGAGACCGGGGCGCCTGCACTGTCAGAGGGAACTGTCGAGCAAGCGCGGTCAAACTATTTTCGTACGCCGACTCCACCCTCCGACGAGATTGCACACGTAACCGAGTCGTCGGTGGATGGGCCTCATGGATCAATTCCGATTCGTATCTACGCCACGACATCGCAGCCAGCACATCTTCCCGTCGTCGTCATGTTTCACGGAGGAGGTTGGGTGCTCTCTAGTGTCGACGGCCATGACCACGTAGCGCGCAGGCTCGCAGTGGTCACCGATGCTCTCATCGTTTCAGTTGACTATCGACTTGCACCTGAGCACCCATTTCCTCAGCCACATGATGATTGTTGGGCGGTAACTCAATGGCTCAGCGCACAAGCAGAGTCAATCGGTGGAGATCCATCTCGGATCATCATTTTTGGCGACTCGGCTGGCGCAAATCTCGCCGCCGGTATCGCACTTCGCGCTCGCGATGAGGGGCTTCGCCTATGTGCACAAGTTCTCTGCTATCCGTGCGTCGACACCGAACAAGACCCCTACCCGTCGATGACCGAGAACGCGACCGGATATTTCCTTACTGCGGCTGACATGAGTTGGTTCTGGGGGCTTTACCTCGCCAACGGCGGTGAGGACATCCCCTATGCGGTGCCCGCACGAGCTGAATCGCTCAACGGTGTTGCTCCCAGCCTCACCATCACCGCAGAGTTCGACCCACTTCGCGATGAAGGGGCTCTCTATGCAGAACGTCTCGCCGCTGCAGATACCGATGCCGAATACCTCGCGGTGCCGGGAGTTGTCCACGGGTTTATCGCTCGATGGCACACGATGTCCCGGGCAGTCGGCATCCACGATGCCATTGGCGAATACTGCTCTCGCATGTTCCAATGACAACAGCGCTTCGTCGCCAACTCACTCCGACCGATGCCGTTGTCGTTGGCATCGGGTCAATGGTAGGGGCCGGGGTGTTCGCAGTGTGGGCACCCGCAGCGGGAGCTGCTGGCACATGGCTACTTCTCAGCCTCTTCATCGCTGGTGGTGTTGCGCTGTGTAATGCCACCTCGTCAGCACAACTTGCCGCCCGACATCCAGAGAGTGGCGGAACCTACGTCTACGCACGAGAGCGCCTGTCGCCATTTTGGGGCCATGTTGCTGGATGGGGCTTTATCGTCGGCAAGACCGCAAGCTGCGCAGCGATGGGCCTAACTGCTGGCCTCTACATCTGGCCCTCTCAGGCTCGACTCGTCGCGACAGCAGCGGTGGTGCTCATCGCAGCGATCAATTTGGGTGGCTTGTCGAGAACAGCGTTTGTCACCCGGGTCATTCTTGGTGCCACCGGCCTCACCCTCATCATTGTGGTCGCCAGCGCCTGGGTACAGACGACGCCACGCCCTGTCGAACAACTGAGCGCCATCGACACGAACCCATATGGAGTTCTGCAAGCCGCCGGGCTCATCTTTTTCGCGTTCGCAGGTTACGCGCGTATCGCAACCTTCGGCGAAGAAGTCATTAACCCCGAGCGAACGATTCCCTGGGCCATTACGCGAGCACTCGGAGCTGTTCTTCTGATCTATCTCACGGTTGCAGTCGTCGTGCGTTCATCGCTGACACCTGAGGACATCTCGGCAACCTCTGCCCCGCTGAGCACCATCGTCGGATTCAGCTCGCTTTCTCGCCTTGCTCCGGCCATTTCAGTTGGTGCGGGCATCGCATGTTTTGGGGTATTACTCAATCTCATTCCAGGGGTCGCCCGAACGATCTTGGCGCTGGGTCGGCGCGCGGATCTTCCTGCATGGTTCGCCCAAGTCTCGTCGCAGCGTTTACTCCCCCTTCGTGCAGAACTCAGCGTCGTTGCGGTCGTCGTCGCTCTCATCAACACCGTTTCACTCACCTCTGCCCTCTCGCTGTCTGGAGTGGCGGTGCTCACCTATTACGCAATCACGAACGCTTCTGCGCTGCGTCTGCAGCCAGCAGAACGCCTGTGGCCTCAATGGATTGCACGCCTCGGTCTTGTTGGATGCAGCGTGCTGGCGCTTGCACTTCCATGGCAAGCAATGGTGTCAGGAGTCATCGTCATCATCGCTGGGGTCATTGCGCGCTCGTTCTCTGTGCGCTCGCAACAGGCTCCGTAATGACCGTTTGACGCCTTTACGGTTCGACGATCGCGAATCCCGAGTAGAACAACTCGAGATGACCGAACGCGAATTCGAACGCGGTGTGATCACCTTCACAACGTGATGCTGCTAGTACGTCATCGACCGTCGTCTCGTTAGCAGCAAGCGCAATGAGGTACTCCACCGGCATAGTGACTGCAAGATCTGAGTTACCTCTCAACCCCGCAATCGACGACATTGCACGATTCGAAATTTCTATCGTCCAGTCCGCCTCGGTCGGACGGTCGCTGATCGTCAAGTGGATGGTGACACGCCGCCCGCCGACCAGATCAGACGGCAATCGCACGGCAAGAGTGTCAAGCAGTTGGCTAACCGTCATCGCATCGAGAAAACCGCGGCGCATGGCTTCTCGTCTCGGTGGCGCACCATTCCGCAATTCTTGAGCTCCGGTTAAATACGCGTTCCTAAATGTCGCCGACTCACTTTGGTAGCCAAGCTGTTCAAGAGCATCAGCTTGGAGCGCCCGCCCTGCGGCATGGTCGGGCTCAACAAAGACGAGGTGGTTGAGCATCTCCACCACCCACCGATAATCGCCTTCGTCAAACGATTTCTGTGCAGCTGAAACCATTGCGTCGGCCCCGCCCGCAAGGGCGACATAGCGAGAACCCGCCTCGGTCGGAGGCAGGCGCCAAAGGTTTGCGGGATTTCCGTCGTACCACGACAGATACCTCTGGTATACCGCTTTTACATTGTGAACGAGATGGCCGTAGTACCCGGTGGTATGCCCTTGCGTTGAAAACTCTTCGGGGAGTTCAAGTTCTTCTGCAATCTCGAGAGCCGTGTATCCATGATTCGCGAGCCGCATTGTTTGGTCGTGAATCCAGCGGTACATATCTCGCTGCTTGCGCAGATATTCAACGATGTCGTCGTGACCCCAGCGTGGCCAATGGTGGGAGGCGAAGAAGACCTCGGTCTCGGCTCCAAAGAGACTGATCGCCTCGTCAATGTATTTCGACCACGCAAGTGCGTCACGCACCAGAGCACCCCTGATGGGCACGAGGTTATGCATCGTGTGTGTGCAGTTTTCTGCCATGCACAGCCAACCAAAATCTGGGAAGAAAAAGTTCATTTCGGCTGGAGCCTCAGCTTCGGGAGTCAACTGAAACACAACCCGAACCCCATCGATGTCCAGCTCTTCACCGGTGAAGGTGATCTCCTCAGTTGGCGCAATGAGACTCGGAGCGGCAATCGCAAGCCCCTTGCCGAGGCCGCAATCGACGTGTCCCGTAGGCCCCGGTGGCAACAGCGGTCCGAATTGATACGCAGCGCGCCTGCCCATCGCAAAACCAGCAATCACATTTTCTGCGATCGCTTCGTAGAGAAATCCCTCAGGAGCAATGACCCGGCATCGTCCGTCGTCAACTTCTTCCTGGCTGGTGACGCCGAGCACGCCACCGAAGTGGTCGGTGTGAGAATGGGTATAGATCACTGCGACAACGGGGCGTTCTCCGAGGTGTGTGTTCGCTAATTCGAGTGCCGCTCTCGCTGCAGGTTCAACGGTGAGCGGATCGATCACGATCCATCCGGTCTCCCCTTCGATAAAGGTGATGTTCGAGATGTCGTAGCCACGCACCTGCCAGACCTTGTCCGCGACGCTAAACAGTCCGTGCTCCGCGTTGAGTTGGGCTTGGCGCCACAGACTGGGATGGACTGTGTCAGGTTGCGCACCGTCGACTACGTAGTCGTGACGGCTTGCATCCCAAGCAACCCCGAGCGGGCCCTCAAGAACGCCGGTGGGATGCTGGGCGATGCGACCTTGCCGAGCCCGGTCGAAATCTCGGTCATCCATTCCGAGGTCGCGTGGTGCGTTCGCTTGTTGGGTGTAAGCGGTTGCCGGTTTCGGTGTTGTCATGACATCTCCTCGAGCGAGGCGCGTAGTTGCGCTTTTTGAACTTTTCCGAGAGCGTTGCGTGGCAAACTCTCGACAATGTGTACCTGTCGTGGGCGTTTGTGAACAGACAGTTGACCGGCAACATGTGCAATCACCTCGCCTGGGTGCACTGTCGCACCGGCAGCCGGCACTACCACGGCTTCGATTCGTTGGCCCAGGTCATCGTCGGCGACGCCCACGACGGCGACCTCTCCCACTCCCGCGAGTTCCGCAACGGAGGCTTCAACCTCACCAGCGCCAACTTTGTATCCGCCAGACTTGATGATGTCGACCGACGTTCGACCAACGATTCGATGCATTCCATCAGCACCGATTACAGCAGAGTCACCGGTCACAAACCACCCATCGGTCGTGGTTGACTCCGCTGTCGCATCGGGGCGGTTGAGATAGCCGGCGCCAACTGTTGGACCCCGCACCTCAAGCGTTCCGATCGATTGCCCGTCATGGTCGAGCAGTTCACCATCGTCACCCCGGAGTCTGGTTTCGACACCATCGAGTGGTAATCCCACATGGCCCGGGCGCCGATCGCCGTCGATTCGGGTCGAGATGGTGATCATCGTCTCGGTCATTCCGTAACGCTCGAGCGGGGTGACTCCGGTGAGCTGTTGGAGTTGTTCGAAGACTGCGACTGGCAACGCCGCACTTCCCGAAACGATCGCTCGCGCCCCTTTCAAGGTTTGAGCTGACGACGTGTCAGAAACCATCCGCGACCAGACAGTGGGAACACCGAAGAACATCGTTGCTCCGTCCGCCATTTTTGCTGCGTAGGCCTCCGGAGCGGGCCGAACGGTATGTGTCACCCGGTTACCTCGCCGCAATGACCCGAGCATCCCAAGCACCAACCCGTGAACATGAAACAAAGGGAGCCCGTGAACAAGGTGGTCATCTTCGGTCCACTGCCAGGCGTCAGCCAATCCGTCGAGACACGCCCCAATCGGACTTGCCGGCATGAGCACACCTTTCGGCGCACCTGTCGTTCCCGAGGTGTACATGATGAGAGCAGCATCATTGAGATCGCCACTTTCGCCAGATGACAACGAGCTGCCATCACCGCCAAGGGGGATCACGGGAAGCGACGACTCATCCCATACATGATCGCCGAGGATCGCAACCGCACCGGAGTCACCCAAAATGTGGTCTCGCTCGGCAGGGCCTGAATCGGAGGCAACTGGCACGATCGCAACCCCTGCCCGAAGCGCAGAGACGATGCCAACCACCGTTGACATCGACGGTGTTGCACACACGGCAATTGCGCGGGCCCCACGTATACGGGCGGCTGTTGCGTCGGCCAGAGAAAGTAATGCCTCAGCCGATAATCGGTCGTCACCAACGACCACCATTTCACCATCACCGGTGTTTCCAGCGCGTCGGACAAGCCCTTCGAGCAATTCCATTTGGACATTCTGACACTCCGAGGAATTGCACACCGACCCCCCGCAATCCCATGGAATTGACAATATGTAGATTTCTTTATATCTTTATGTACATGACGCTACTCGAAGCTCCTCAAACCGATGATCTTCTTCCACTCGACAACACCGTCGAGATCCTCAAAGCGATTGGGGAACCCAGCCGACTGCGCATCGTCGCCGTGCTACAACACGGCGAATGCTCTGTTTCTGACCTCTGCGAAATACTCGGTCAATCACAACCACGCATTTCTCGCCATCTCCGACTTCTTGTCGATGCCGGCGTGTGCTCCCGACATCGTGAAGGGTCATTTGTCTTTTTCGGCCTCGAACGGCAACCGCAAAATAACAACCAACTCGAACGCATCACCCACAGCATTCTCAGCGCCCTTCACTCATCAGACCCACAGATCGAAGCAGACCGAGATCGACTCTTTGCGGTTCGCCAACGTCGCGCAGAGGCCGCCCATCACCACTTCGCATCTCGAGCAGAAGCCTGGGGCCGCGAGAGCTCCCACCACGTCTCACAACACATTGTCGAGTCAGCTCTTCTCTCAGCCCTCAACAGCGCTCTCCCGTCGTCAAATCTGGGCAACATTGTCGACATCGGCACCGGTACCGGCCGGATGATCGAACTCCTGTCTGACCACAGTGATCGCGTTGTTGGTCTCGACTCGAATGCAGCGATGCTAAGAGTTGCACGCGCCACTCTCGATTCTGCGGGCATCCACCGCGCAGAACTCCGCCACGCAGACCTCTTCGCTCCGCTGAACCGAACTGACCAATTTGATCTCGTCATCGTTCACCAAGTGCTGCACTACCTCGACAACCCCGACCGAGCGATCGAGGCAATCTCTCGGCTTGCATCAAACGGCGGCACCGTTGCCATCGTCGACCTGATGGCGCATGAGAACGAAACACTTCGAATGGAACATGCCCATAGACGGCTCGGCTTCGATAATCAGCAAATTGCGACCTGGTGTCGCAACGCAGGGCTCAATATCCGGCACCACCAAGTTGCTGAAGAACCAGAGAGTGACCGCCTCAGCGTGGGCATTTGGCTTGCGCAGAAAGGTCGCGAGCAATGAGGTTTTCTTACGAAGTTTTCCCGCCAAAAACCACCAAGGGACACGAGACGCTGAGGCGATCGATGCACGAACTTCAAGTGATCGATCCGACACTTATTTCGGTGACATATGGTGCCGGCGGCGGAGAGCGTGAGCGCTCATTCTCATCGGTCGAGCTCGCCAATGATCACGCCGGCTGCCCCGTCGCTGCGCATCTCACTTGTGTCGGGATGTCCATCGATGAGGTTCACGCCGTTATCGACCATTATCTCGACCTTGGTATTACACATATCGTTGCCCTGCGAGGTGATCCCCCTTCAGGAATTGATGCCCCGTACCAACCCCACCCCAAAGGCTTTCAGCAGACCGACCAGCTCGTCGCAGCGGTCATTGAACGAGCGCAACTCCGAGGGCAGCCGATTACTGTCTCAGTCTCTGCATACCCCGAAAAGCACCCACAGTCGCCCACCCTCAGCCATGACATTGACGTCCTTTCCGCAAAAGTTGAAGCCGGTGCGACACGAGCGATGACGCAAATGTTCTTCGATAACTCGGCGTTTCTTGCCTTACGCCACCGGATCGCGCAGAGAGGTCTTGAGGTCGACTTGATTCCTGGAATCATGCCCATCCATTCATTTGAAAAGTCAGTGGCATTCGCCCAGCGATGTGGGGCGAGTATTCCCAGCGAACTCCTCTCGCATTTTGCCTCCACAAAGGGCAATGCTGCCGCAGAGCGCGAACAATCAATTACCTGGACTCAACGGCAAATCGAAGCCCTCCATGCCGAGGGCCTCGATGAGTTCCACCTTTACAGCCTGAACTCGTCGCAATTGCTCTGCGAACTCGTTTCTGCGATCAGAGGAAATCAACATGTCTGAAATCCGAAATGCCTTCTCTGCAGCGGTCGCTGAGCGCATTCTCGTCATCGACGGAGCAATGGGCACCGAAATACAGAGTCGAAATCTCTCGCCAGACGATTTTCGAGGTGACCGTTTCGCTCAGCACCCAATCGACCTCACTGGAAACAACGACATACTGTCGCTGACCCGACCCGATGTCATCGGCGATATCCATCGCAGTTACATCGCCGCCGGTGCTCACATCATTTGCACAAATACATTCAACTCAACGCGTATCGCTCAAGCCGATTACGGCACGGAAGACATCGTACGAGATCTCAACTTCGAAGCCGCCCGATTGGCCCGGACTGCCGTCGACAACACCTCGGACGACATCACAAGGTTCGTTGCAGGGGCCGTAGGCCCAACAAACCAGACACTGTCAATGTCACCCCGCGTCGAAGATCCGGGATACCGAGCCGTGCACTTCGACGAGATGGTTGCTGCCTACACCGAGCAAATCGAAGCCCTTGTCGATGGCGGTGTTGATCTCATTCTTCTTGAAACCATCTTCGACACCTTGAACGCGAAAGCCGCAATCGTCGCAATCAGACGTCTCGAGGAATCCCGCCAAATCGCCCTACCCATCATGATCTCAGGGACGGTGAGCGATCGCTCCGGTCGAACCTTGTCAGGTCAAACAATGGGGGCTTTCTGGGCCTCGGTGCGCCACAGCCAACCCGTATCCGTTGGCGTGAACTGTGCGTTCGGCGGACACGACATGCGTCCATTTGTTGCCGAGTTATCCGCTCTCGCCGATATTCCGGTTTCGGCATACCCAAATGCCGGGCTGCCAAATGCACTTGGTTGCTATGACGAGTCACCTGCTGATACCGCCGCCATTGTCGGCGAATATGCAGCGGCTGGCCTAGTGAATGTCGTTGGAGGATGTTGCGGCACAACGCCCGACCACATCGCTGCAATCGCCGCTGCAGTTGCGCCGCACCAGCCACGAATTCCCGTAACCCGCCCTGCTCACCTTGAACTTGCGGGGCTCGAACGCTTCGAACTGACCGACGACATCCCATTTGTCAATATCGGCGAGCGAACGAACGTCTTTGGCTCACGAAAGTTTCTCCGCCTCATCAAAGAAGGCAACTACGAAGATGCCCTTGATATTGCCCGGAGTCAGGTGGCTGCGGGGGCGCAGGCAATCGACATCAACATGGACGAGGGTCTGCTCGATGCAGCCCACGAGATGACTACCTTCTTACGCCTGTTATCGGCCGAACCGGATATCGCTCGAGTTCCGGTCGTCGTCGATTCTTCACGCTTCGATGTCATCGAACAAGCACTTGGCTGCCTTCAGGGTAAGTCAGTGGTCAATTCAATTTCGCTCAAAGAAGGTGAAGAAGAGTTCTGTCGACAGGCACGAATTTGCCGCGATTACGGCGCTGCTGTCATCGTTATGGCCTTCGATGAACATGGTCAAGCCGATACACAAGAACGAAGAATTGAGATGTGCTCGCGGGCGTACGACATCCTCACAAACCGTATTGGGATGCCGCCGGAAGACATCATCTTCGACCCGAATATCTTCGCCTTAGGCACCGGCATCGAAGAGCACAACACCTACGGCATTGACTTCATTGCAGCAGCACGCGAACTCCAGACGCGGTTTCCGCATACCCACATATCTGGAGGGGTCTCGAACCTCTCGTTCTCGTTCAGAGGAAACGACACCGTGCGCGAAGCAATGCACTCGGTGTTCCTTCTACATGCAATCTCTGCCGGAATGCGGATTGGCATCGTGAACCCTGCTCAGCTCGCAATCCATGATGAACTCGACCCGGAACTTCGAGACCTGTGTTCCGATGTTGTGTTGAATACGCGAGACGATGCCACCGACCGTTTACTTGCCGCTGCGACACGGTTTTCCGGTCACAGCGATTCATCTACCGCAGTCGCCGACCAGCAGTGGCGAGAATTACCCGTCGACGAACGCATCACGCACTCCCTCGTCACCGGCACTACTGAATTCATTGAAGATGATGTCGAAGAGGCAAGGTCACAGCTTGGCGCAGCAGTCGATGTCATTGAAGGCCCACTCATGGGCGGCATGAACCGTGTCGGCGAACTTTTTGGCGCCGGAAGGATGTTCCTACCGCAAGTCGTCAAGTCAGCACGGGTAATGAAACAAGCAGTGAACTACCTGACCCCGTTTATCGAGGCAGAGCGCTCCGCAAGTGATGATTCGACGTCCCCCTCATCTTCCGGCAAAGTGCTGTTAGCAACCGTTGCGGGTGATGTGCATGACATTGGAAAGAACATCGTTGGGGTCGTACTCGGATGCGCTGATTACACCGTCATCGACCTTGGCGTCATGGTCCCGACCCAACAGATCTGTGATGCAGCGCGAGAACATAATGTCGACATCATAGGCCTCTCGGGCCTCATCACTCCCTCGCTCGATCACATGGTGAATGTTGCAAACGAACTCGACCGCAACGGAATTGACACCCCACTTCTCATCGGAGGTGCGACAACCAGCAGACTTCACACCGCGCTGCGTATTCGGCCGGCTCGAAACGATGGCCCGGTCGTCCACGTGGCAGACGCAAGCCGAGCATCTGGGGTCATCTCGCAGCTTCTCTCAGACGACAAACGTGACGAGTTCCTCAACGAACTCAGCATCGATTACGACCGCGTTGCCGAGAACTACCACCTCGCAGAACAACAAAGAGAGCGACCAGACCTTGCTCGGGCCCGCACTGAACGGACAGCGTTCGAGTTCAACAGCACAACCGTCCACCCACCGTCATTCACTGGAACACGCACGGTTTCGCTCGACGTTGAGACGCTACGCCCATTCATCGATTGGTCACCATTCTTTTCCACCTGGGGACTTCGCGGCGGCTATCCGGCGGTACTGCGCGACGAGCAATCTGCACACGCAGCAAACGACCTCTTCAACGACGCCCAGCGCATGCTCGACACCATCATTGCCGAGGAGTGGCTCTCACCTGTTGGCGTCCTCGGGTTCTGGCGGGCGGAATCTCGAGGTGATGACATTGCAGTGCTTAACGACGACGGTTCTCACCGCGCAACATTGCACGGTTTGCGCCAGCAACGTCAGGCATCAACGATTCGACATCGTTCTAACCTCTGCCTGTCCGACTTCATCGCTCCCGCCGGCAGTGAGGTTCGGGACCATATCGGTGCGTTCGCTGTCACCGTCGGGGAAGGCGAATATCACCGATCTGAGGCATTCGAGACTGCGGGAGATGATTATTCATCGATCATGTTGAAAGCGCTTGCCGATCGTTTTGCCGAAGCAGCAGCGGAGTACCTGCATTGGGTGGTTCGAACGGAGCATTGGGGCTACTCACCCAACGAACTTTGCGACCCCGCCGCCGTCATTGCCGAGGAGTACAGAGGCATACGTCCAGCACCGGGTTATCCGGCACAACCCGATCACTCCGAGAAATCGACCATCTTTGACTTGCTCAACGCCCCCGAAGAGATCGGGCTTCAGCTCACAGAATCATGGGCGATGTACCCGGGCTCATCTGTGAGCGGATTGTATTTCGCACACCCCGACGCCAGTTATTTCGGAGTTGGGCGAGTCACCCAAGACCAGGTGAGCGATTACGCAGAGCGCAAAGAACTCAGTCTTGAGGAAACCGAACTTCGGCTTGCGCCGATTCTCGCCTACGAACCGGAGCGAAGTTACTCCTGATATTCGTGTTCTGCCGACGGGTACTCGCCGGAGGCTACATCGGCACAGAACTGCTCGGCTGCCTCACGAAGCACACCGGAAAGGTTTGCATACTGCTTGACAAACCTTGGAATGCGACCGGTCGTCAACCCGGCCCAATCGGTCCACACCAACAGCTGACCGTCGCAATGCGGTCCAGCTCCAACACTGATTGTCGGAATTGACACCGCCTCTGTGACCCGTTGCGCAACAGCAGAGGGCACCATCTCAAGTACGACTGCGAATGCGCCGGCAGCTTCGACAGCCCGTGCGTCAGCGAGAAGCTGCTCGGCCCCGTCGCCACGACCTTGAATGAGGTGACCGCCGAGGCCGTGCTCACTTTGAGGGGTGAACCCGATGTGGGCCATCACAGGGATTCCCGCAGTCACAATTTTGCTGATCTGTTCAGCTGATCGCTCGCCACCCTCGAGCTTCACCGCATGGGCTTCGGTTTCTTTCATGAAGCGAATCGCTGTGCGCAGTGCCTCATCAGGCCCAAGTTCGTAGGAGCCGAACGGCAAGTCGGCAATGACCAGTGCCCGTTTCGCTGCCCGAGCAACTGCTCTGGTCAATGGAATGAGCGCATCGACAGTCACCGGAAGGGTCGTGTCGTTTCCGAACACGGTGTTACCAGCAGAGTCACCAACGAGAAGAAAATCGATTCCTGATTCATCAAAAATCTGAGCGGTCAGCACGTCATAGCTCGTGAGGCCAGTAATTCGAATTCCTTGCTCTTTCGCCCGCGCAAAGTGACGAATCCGAACACGCTTCGGTGCATCGGGGTTTTCGGCGCCGCCGTAGGGGCGCTCGACTTCATCTTGGGAGTCGATCTCAGCCATAACGCCACGCTACCCCTACAACAGAGTCGAGTTACGAGGCGAGAAGTGCCGACATTATTGTGATGGCGCCCACAGAGTGCAAAGATGCGGCATGGGAGTTTTACCTGATCAGTTGCCGTGGTGGATCGCTGGACCCCTACTCGGATTGCTCGTTGTTGCGCTGTTCACTATTTCGAATCAGCCTCTCGGGGCATCTGGGGCCTATATCCAGACGGTCAAGACCATTCGTCGAGACACCGATTCGGTGAGTTGGCGAGCCTTTTACTTCGTCGGCATCTTTCTCGGCGGCGGTCTTGCCACCATCCTTGGCCCAGGTATCGAACTTCGGCGCGGGTATAGCGCCCTCCACGCTGCGGGGTGGTCAGAAGCGACCATCATGATCGTCATCCTCCTCGGAGCCATCGTCATGGGTTACGGAGCCCGTGTGGCAGGCGGTTGCACCTCCGGGCACGGCATCTGCGGAACTGCTCAACGGTCTCCTGCTAGTTGGGCGGCAACCGCCACCTTTATGGCCGCTGCTGTTGCCGTCACCTTCCTGCTGACGTCGTTCACCGGTCTTGGCGATGTCGTTCCGGCGGTGGCGAAATGAGACGCTCAATGAACATCATCGGTCTCGTCTTCGGAGCGATGTTTGGCTTTGTTCTCGCTGCCGGCCGTCTTCACGATTACGACACCATCCACGCAACACTTCGACTCGAGAGCTTCTATGTGTTTGGTCTCATGGGTTTGGCGATCGGTATCTCCGCTCCTCTTCTGTGGCTATTGGAGCGTCGCCAACTCGCTACTCCTTATGGTGGGGTGCTTTCACTCGCTCGTTCAAAGGTTGAACGACATCACGTCTATGGTGGAGCTCTTTTCGGGGCCGGGTGGTCAATCGCAGGAACGTGTCCAGCACCTGCGCTCGCCATGCTTGCCTCTGGTGCTGGTTACGGCGCGATCGCTGTCGTCGGTCTCTTCATCGGGCTGATGGCTCGCGATCAGCAGGTCCAGCGTTCACATAGCGTCATTCTGGAAGGTGACGGTGAGCGAAGCTCGCTTCCCATGACAAAGACGCTCGGGGCGCGCTAGCCAACACCATTTCACTGGCGTCATCTGCAACCACCTCAGGTTTGAACTGTCTTAGGCGTGACCGGTAACTGCGTTTGCGGGATCATTCACGTTGACTGGGTCATCAGGTGTTGCAGAACGCTGATTTCCACTCAAGATAAATGCGGTCACCGCAAGGGCGACCATGATGATTGCACACACGGCGTATGCCGGGAATCGGCCGTAGCTCTCATAAAGAAACCCTGCCACAACCGCGATTGCGCCGGCCGAGAGAGTCTGCACTCCCCCCAGCAAGCCCTGCCCGCCGGCGTGACGATCTTCGGGTGTCACCATTCCGACGGCAATAGCAGAACTCGACACCGTCAATGAATCGGTAACCCCGTGGAGGACTCCGACTCCCAACATCACAAGCGCAGATGGAAGCAGTCCATACATGATCATGTAGATGGCACCGATGATCAAGCCCACCGGACCAACACGAAACGGTCCAATCCTCTGCGCCAAACGGCCGCCCCGCTCTGCCAAGAAGATCATCGGGAGTACAAACAAGGTGATTCCGACATTCGCAATCCACTCAGAGGCCTCAAGATCGTCAAGCATGACGACCCACAACGCATCAAAGGTGCCAATCATCACGAAGACTGCAACACCCATGCACACGGCAGCGGCATAAGGCTTAATCTTCAGCAGATCAAAAGCCAGCTTGCTCGACTCAGCATCGGCGCGCTCCTCAACCTTGATGCGCACGATAATGAAGATGCTCAACAGTGATGCTGTAGCGATCATCAGAAACGGAGCCGGGAGCCCTAACGGACCGACCACCAGCGCCGACAGCAAAGGGCCAACCGCGAAACCTGCCACATCTGCGGCAAGAAGAAGACCGAGGTTGTCGCCAAGGCGATCAGCATCGCCAAGGATGACAATCCGACGGATCGCAGGAAACGCAACACCGAGACCGATTCCCATAACAAAACGGCCAATGAGCAGAACGGCAGTGGTTTGCCCGAATGCAAGCATGACTAAGCCGCCGAAATTCAAGAGAAGCCCGACAACGACAATTGATTTGGCGTGTCCCCGATCTGCAAGTGGCGCAAGGAAGATCTGCGCGAGAAACGACGACAGAAACCCGATTCCGACGATCATGCCGAGTCGACTCTCCGAAATGCCGAACCGGTCTCGATAATCATCGAGCACGGTGAACATGACGCCATAGCCAGAGGCCATCACCGCCATAATCGCGCCAAGGCTCATCACCTTACGACGAGTCATGGGCGGAGCGAGCGGATCGGCGGGTGTCACGAGGTGAGGCTAACTGGCTCGCACCCGAACAGAGAGGCATGTCACACAGCCTTCGAGGCGTTCGAATTCTGAGATGTCGACGCATACGGTCGTAAGGCCGCGCGCTTGCAACATCTCCGCTGTGCGAGGCGCCGAGGTCGACATGAGCACCGTGTCATCGGCTGCGAGAACGACATGTCCGCCATGTTCTTCCGGAACCTCAAGAAAGCGGGGGAACAGCGTCTGGTCATCAATCAGCGGCGGATAGCCGATCACCGTTCCGTCAGGTAACGCGGTCACCGCCGATTTGAGGTGAAGGACCTTTGTGACCGGAATTGGACGCACTCCCCACCCCCGTGGCCCAATGATCGATGCAAGCGCTTCAACACCTGCATCATTAGTACGCCCACCCACTCCGACATAGGCGGTCGACCCGATTTTCAACACGTCTCCGCCATCGAGATCACCGGTTGGCATCTCTTCTACCGCAAGACCCGCGTTACCGAACACGTCCGCGAGCCCGGTGGTTTCCCCCCGACGTTCGGGGGCTCCCGGACGGGTAACGACGGCGAGTTTCCCAAACATCACCGCAGCATCTTCGATGAATACGCCGTCGGGGTGTTCGTCGACGGCAGGAGCCTCGACAAGGCTCCATCCGCAACGTACGAGAGCATCGCAGTAGTTACGCCATTGCTCAACAGCGCAGTCGACATCAATTTCGGTCCGTTCGATATGCGTGACCAATCCGTCACCAAGGTGTGGACTCGGTTTCCGGACGTACGCAATGTTTTTCACTTGGACAGTTTGTCAGGGCAATCATCAACTCGGACGCCTTAACTCGCGATACGACGAGGGCTAGTGTTCACTCGTGGCGAACTTTGTGCGGTCTAACCTCATCGTCGCCTCCGGAACCGCATGCTCACGGGCAACAGGGCTTCTTCGTGTCATCGTGCTCGCATATGTTGTCGGCCAGAACGCACTTTCTGATGCCTACAAATTGGCAAATGAAACGCCAAACATCGTGTACGACCTCATTATCGGTGGAGTGCTCTCCGCAACTCTGGTGCCGGTGTTTACCTCGCTCATCTTTCAGGAACGACGCTCCGAAGATGACGAGCGCGGATTTCATGCTGTCGTTAGCGCGGCCCTCCTTGCGTCAACTGTGCTTGCAGTTCTTGCGGTGGCGCTTGCGCCGCTGATCTTCCGGTTGTACTCCCTCACCACCGCCGACACGGTTGATGCAGACACCTTTCGATCGGTCGGAACAATGCTCACCCGGCTCTTCGTCATCCAAGTGCTGTTCTATGGCATCACCGGGGTGATGACCGCAATTCTCCATTCGTTACGTCGATTTCTTGCGGCTGCATGGGCTCCTGTTGCGTCAAATGTCATCATCATCGCCACCTTGCTCACGCTTCCTGGTGCCGGCTCAACAACGTGGCGCCTCTCAGATGTCACTACCGATAAGCGCTTTTTTCTCACTCTCGGCTTGGGAGCAACCGGAGGAATTGCGCTCATGGCGCTCATCACCACCGTTGCGGTGTTCCGCACCAAGGTCGGGCTGAAATGGCACGTCGATCTTCGCCACCCAGCTGTTGCCCGCGTTGCAAAGATGAGCGGATGGACACTTGGATTTGTTGTTGCGAATCAGGTTGCGTTGGTTGTCATACGCAACCTCGCTGACCCGGGCTCGTCGCTCGCATCTGCCTATTTCGATGCATTCATCTTCTTCGTTCTTCCCCATGGCCTGCTCGCCGTCTCCATCGCAACAACCTTGCAACCAGAACTCGCCAGAGCGGTTGCCCAACACCAGGGCGAACGCTTCACACAATTACTCACCGGCGGCATAAGAGCGATCGTTGCTCTTACCGCTCCCGCATCAGCTGCTTTGCTCGTCGTCGGACCACTTGCGGTAACAAGCCTCATGCAGCGGGGTCAATTTGATGCGACCTCAGCACAAAACACCAGCGATGCGCTTTCCGGGCTTGCGATCGGTCTCATCGGCTTCTCGACATATCTGTTCATCCTCCGAGGGTTCTACGCACACGGAGATACCCGAACGCCGTTCTTCCTCAACGTTGGAGAGAACGGCCTTAACGTCGTACTCGCAGTGATTCTCGTGGGTCCGTTCGGCGTCTTCGGTCTCGGCCTGTCGCTTGGAATCGCCTATCTCGTGGCAGCGGCCGTCAGCCTGATCATTCTCCGCCAGCGGCACGCGCAAACTCTTCACGTCATCGCAGTTACCCGCGACATCGCCGTGCTCTCGCTGTCGGCCGGCATCGGCGGCTGCTCTACCTGGCTCCTGATGTCTGCGCTGAGCGCATCTTCTTGGCGAGGAATCGGAGGCATCTTCGGTGCAATTGCGCTGTCAGCCGTGCTCTTTGCGGTCTACATCGCCTGCACAAACGTGTTCAAGGTCGACTGGAAGAGCCTGAAAGCCCTCGCAGAGTAGATCACTGCGGAAGTACGACAAGATCATCGCGATGGACAACCTCATGATGCATACCTTGAGGAAGCGCAGAAGTCTGCAGTCCCATCACATCACGTAGCTCGGCGGCCGATAGGCCGGTCATCCCTCGGGCAAAGACAACACCGCGTGAATCAACAATCTCCACCGTCGCCCCAGAGATAAATGCTCCATCAACTTCGGTGACGCCCGCCGGGAGGAGGCTCGTGTTTTTCGTGGTCAGAGCTGCTTGTGCCCCGTCGTCGACAGTGATGCGACCGGCGGTTTCTGCAGCGAACGCGATCCACAGTTTTCGTGCGGTCAGGGTTCGTTGATGCGCCTCAAATATGGTGCCGAGGGTTTCGCCCGCAACGATCGCCGCAACAACACCTTCATGCTCAGCATTTGCGATCACTGTCCTCACCCCAGACCACGACGCAATACGGGCAGCAACAAGTTTCGATGCCATGCCGCCAGACCCAACGCCACTTTTTGAGGTCGATGCCTGAATCGACAGCAACGGGTCGTCGGCCGACACGCGATCAACCAACTTTGCGTCGCTGCTCAATCGAGGATCAGCGGTATATAACCCGTCAAGATCGGTCAGCAACACGAGCAGGTCGGCACTCACACTGTGCGCTAGCAATGCTGCGATTCGATCGTTATCGCCGTAGCGAAGTTCACTACTCGCAATCGCATCGTTCTCATTGACGACCGGCACACATTTCAGCGACAGCAGTCGTTCTAAGGTCTGTCGAGCGTGGAGATATTGGCTTCGATGTACGAAATCGAGCGGATCGAGCAGCACTTGTGCACCTACGAGGCCATGCGAAGCCAACTCGTCGTCATAGACCCCCATCAATCGGCTCTGCCCGACGGCTGAAACCGCTTGAAGTGTCTCAACATCGGTGGGCCGTTCACTGAGCCCGACTGCGCCGACGCCAGCCGCTACCGCTCCAGATGACACCACGATGGGCTGATGGCCAAGTGATGCGAGTGAGGCAACATCACGGCAAAGACGCGAAATTGCCTCATGATCAATTCCCCCATCCGCGCGTGTCAGCGACGAGGAGCCGATTTTGACGACAACTTTCATACCCACACAACTACCGGTTCACATCGAACAAACGGGCTCACACATCGGCCTGGTATTCAAAGCTGAACTCGCCGATCCACACAATGTCACCATCAGCAACGCCCGCTCGGGCCAACATTTTCGAAATCCCTAGCCGCTCAAGACGAGAATCAATCCAGTCAAGAGCTTCGGTTGTCGTCACGTCATTGAGCGCAACAACACGCTCAACTTCCCGTCCGACCAACCTGAACTCGTTGTCATCGAGCCGCTCCACTACCGCCCCAGTGACCTCAGGGCGCAGCACGACGACCCCCTCGTGATGAGGTTCGACCGAGCGAGATTCGTGAACAACTGATGCCATTTGTCCGACGAGTTCGCGTACTCCCGACTGGGTGATTGATGAAATCACTAAGCGGTCGCCAAAGTTCTCCACATCTTCGGTCGAGACCATATCGGCTTTCGTTCCAACCACGATGCGCGGGCGCTCCAGAAGGTCGGGGCGGTACTGGCCGAGCTCGTTGAGCAACGTTTCTTCTTGTTGCTGGGCGGTCATCTCATCGACCGGCGCGAGATCGATCAGCAGACACAGCACCCGCGCTCGTTCGATATGGCGAAGGAAACGATGACCCAGTCCTCTTCCTTCGCTTGCACCTTCGATGAGACCCGGGATATCTGCCACGACAAAGTTGGTGTCGTCATCAAGAGCAACAACACCGAGATTCGGTTCGAGAGTGGTGAACGGGTAGTTCGCAATCTTCGGCTTGGCAGCGGAAATCACACTGATCAATGTGCTTTTGCCGGCATTTGGAAACCCGACCAGTGCAACATCGGCCATAAGTTGAAGTTCAAGCTTCAACCAGCGTTCATCGCCGTGTTCGCCCTGCTCAGCAAACGTCGGAGCGCGACGCTTATTTGAGAGAAACCGTGCATTTCCGCGTCCGCCTCGGCCGCCAGCTGCACCAAGCCAGCTGTCACCATGTCGAAACAGTTCTGCGAGCACTTCACCCGTGTAGAGGTCTTTCACGACGGTGCCTTCTGGCACCTTTACTTCGAGAGTAGTACCGCGCTTTCCGTGCAGATCTTTGCCTTTGCCGTGCACGCCATTTGTCGCCCGCCGGTGTGGGTGATCACGAAACGACAGTAGCGACGCCACATTGTGGTCGGCCACAAGCCATACATCGCCACCGTTTCCACCATCGCCACCGTTGGGGCCTCCATCAACGACCGGACCCTCACGTCTAAACGACACGCACCCTGCGCCGCCGTCACCCCCTCGAATATTGAGTTGGCACTCATCAACAAACTGTGACACAACAAGCACGCTAGCGACACCCCTGCCCTATCGTGAGGACATGGCTGTCGACGACAGATTTCCCTCCGAGGATGAACTTGGTGAACGTGCAGAAAAGTGGGCGTCGACAATGCGCGGTCACCACCATGATGGAGTCGCCTTCGCCCACGAAGACTCATGGGCCGGGCCAGGTGATCCAGCAGTCATTTCCCGCCAAGAGCGCGAAGAACGACAAGACCGCTCGCTCGCACGACTCGCAACCCGCCCACACGGCGCCGGTTCGCGAATAGTCGAGGAATCGCCTGACCCCTTTCGTACATGCTTCCAACGCGATCGTGACCGCATCTTGCATGCGTCAGCATTTCGTCGTCTTGCCGGCAAAACCCAAGTCTTCGTCTTTCCTGATGACCACCAACGTACGCGTCTGACCCACGCGCTCGAAGTATCTCAGATTGCTCGCTCGATAGCGGGGCCGCTTGGCCTCAACGTCGACCTCGCTGAGGCAATCGCGATTGGTCACGACTGCGGGCACGGCCCCGGAGGCCATGCGAGTGAAGACGCGTTCAGCCCGTACCTCAACGACGGATACGACCACGCGGTGTGGGGAGCAGATGTCACCCTCGTACCACTCAACCTTTGTGCCGAAACTCTTGACGGCATCCGCAACCACTCATGGAGCCGGCCAGCACCCACTACTCCCGAAGGCGAGGTTGTGTCGTGGGCTGACCGTATCGCCTACGTATGTCACGACTTCGAAGATGCGGTTGCCGCAGGCATCGTCACCCCGTCGATGCTTCCCGACATCGTCTCTTCTCGATGTGGCACTGCAAGAAGCCAACAGCTCGGCACCTTTGTGAGAGCGATGCTGAGCGCTACCGAGCAATCAGGGCGTATCGGAATGACCGCTGATATCGCCGAGGCGCTCTCGGAGTTCCGAAGGTTTAACTACGACAGCATCTATCTGCGACCAGCATCAACTCGTCAGGCTCAAAGCGTCATCTCGATGCTGCAGGCACTGGTTGAGCATTTCACTGCTCACTCTCATCTCATTCCGGTCGAGGTGCTTCTCAATTCCGGGCCGACGGGCAACGACGATGAATCACTCTTTGCGGCGGTGAGTTGGGTCAGTGGAATGACCGATCGCTATGCGTGTGGGCAAGCGGTTGAACTTCTTGGCTGGCAACAAGATCAGTTGCCAGCCGGCATTGACGTGTAGCAGAAGTTACGAGACGGGGTTGACATCAACGACCTTGCGGCCCTTGCGCTCACCAAACTTCACTGAGCCGTCAACGAGTGAGAACAACGTATCGTCGCCGCCGATGCCTACATTTTTGCCGGGGTGCACGCGGGTACCACGTTGACGGATAATGATCGTTCCTGCGGTGATCTTGGTGCCATCGAACACCTTGACGCCAAGACGCTGAGCATTTGAGTCACGTCCGTTGCGGGTTGAGCCGCCACCTTTTGTCTTTGACATGTCCTATCCTCCGCTCAATCTCACGCAGTGATCGAGGTGATCTCGACGACGCTGTAGTTCTGGCGATGCCCGTAGCGACGGCGCTGATTCGTGCGGCGCTTATAGGTGAAGCCGTTTACTTTCGGCCCCTTCATCGTGCCGAGGATGCGACCCTTGACTGCCGCCTTCTCGAGAGAAGACCCTGCGAGCACACGATCTCCATCGACGACGAGAACCGGGACAAATGACACCTCAGAGCCTTCGTCACCATCGATCAATTCGATCGTGACCTGCTGGCCTTCAGCGACCTTTTCTTGCTTACCGCCCGTGGCAATTACTGCGTACATAGCCTCAGGGATGCTAACGGGTGCAGACATCAGTACCAACTGCCATTTCCATCAGTCGAGTAAGGAGTGATCAACAACCACTCCCCGCCCGGTGCAATTAGGGCACTGGTCAGAAAATTCGGTTAGCAATCCTTCGCCGATGCGCTTACGGGTCATCTCAACGAGGCCCAATTCCGAGATATCGAAGACCTGGGTTCGTGTCTTATCTCGGGCCAATGCATCGCGGAACGTCTCAATCACTTTCGCGCGGTTCGCTTTGACTTCCATGTCAATGAAGTCGATGACGATAATGCCGCCAATATCTCTCAACCGAAGCTGCTTGGCGATTTCTTCGGCGGCCTCAAGGTTGTTGCTGAACACGGTTTCTTCGAGGTTGGATGTTCCGACGTTCTTGCCGGTGTTCACGTCGATCACCGAAAGCGCTTCGGTGTGCTCGATGATGAGCGAACCACCAGATGGCAACCAGACCTTGCGATCTAGCGCCTTATGTACCTGTTCGTGCACGTGGTGACGCTCGAATAGCGCTAAGCCCTCAGCTTCGGCGTCGTAGTACTCAACGCGGTCGGCGAGCTCAGGGTTGAATGCCGCCACATACTCACGAACCTCTTCGTACAAACGGCGATCATCGATGACCACTCCGCGATAATCAGCGTTGAACTCCTCACGGATCACACGCACTGCGAGTTCCGGTTCGCGGTGCAACAATGCTGGCTTTTTCAGTCCCTTTGCTTGAGCCTCGATGCGATCCCATTGCTCTAACAGCATCCGCATATCGGCAGTGAGTTCTGCTTCTGTTGCGTGTTCTGCAGCCGTACGCACGATGAGGCCATGGCCCTCTGGCTTCACCTTGTCGAGAATGCTTCGCAAACGGCGGCGAACCTGGTCAGGTAGGCGCTTTGAAATTCCGTACGTCGTCGAATTTGGAATCAGCACAACAAATCGCCCTGGAAGCGAAACTTCCTGGGTGAGGCGAGCACCTTTCGCTCCAATCGGGTTCTTTGTGACCTGACAGAGAATTGTCTGTCGATTCTTCAAAATCTGTTCGATACGAGGGTCGTTCCCATCACTCTCAATGTCTTCAGAGTCGTATTGAACGTCACCCCGATAGAGCACCGCATTCTTTGGCGTTGCAATATCGACAAATGCTGCTTCCATGCCCGGCAGCACGTTTTGCACTCGTCCGAGGTAGATGTTGCCGTGAATCTGGCTGACATCGTCGGCGGGCCGACTCACATAGTGCTCAATGAGGTTCCGGCCCTCGAGAACTGCAACCTGGGTAATACCCTCACGCACCTGCACGCACATGAAATAACGCCCAATCGGCTTTCCATTGCGTTCACGACCGCGCCGCTGATCTCGCGCTTCAGCCGAGAGCTCACCGCCCCGCCGGCGACGGCGTGAGGACGAACGCCCCTTGGATGAGGAACCTGACGACGCACCCTTCCCATTTGCTGACTCGGTGTCCTGTTTCTTCTGCTGTTGCCCTTTTTGTCCACCGCTCTTGCGGCGTCGCTTTTGGCCACTCCGGTTAGACGATGGTGAACCCTGTGCTTCTTCAGAGGGGTCGTTTGCCGGGCCGGGTGGCGGCACGTTTGGAACAGGCATCGTGTCGCCAATCTGTGGCTTCTTCACCAGTGCTTCTTCGCGTGCTTCAGGGGAACCCAACCGGCCCTCTCGCATTGGTTCTGGCAATTCCTCAGGATTTTTTGACGCTGATGAAGCTCCTTCGGCAGCAGGCTTGGCGCGGCCTTGACCACCACGCGAGCCCCGGCGCCGAGACTGATTTGCTGATGTGGGTGGAGGCGCGTTTGTTCCGTTAGAACTGCGATCGTTTGTCGAAGAGGACTGCTCGGAGGTGTCCGAATGATCTTCGGGCCCACCGCGAGGGGGTGTTTGTTCCATGAGGAAATTCCTTACGAGAGTCGGCGCAATCGATGCGCACAGATGAGCAGAAACCGGCTGCGTGAAACGCGCCCACGTTCTGCAAACGAATAGTCGCAATGGCCACAAAGAACACCGTCAAGACAACCGGGGTGACAAGAGTGGACATAACTCCTTTAGTTTACCTGACCACATGTTGAGAAACCTGAATAGTGGGTCAGCGCATCCGGCGCATATACACACTCTGCACAAGCCCAAACATTGCGCAGTACACGATCAAACTCGACCCGCCATAGGAAATAAATGGCATTGGCAAACCGGTGACAGGCGTAATTCCGAGGGTCATGCCGATGTTCTGGAACATCTGCCACAGCACCATCGTGAACACTCCGGCACAGATGTATGTGCCCAACGCGTCTTTCGAGAGGCTTGCAACCCGCCAAATTCGCGCAAGGACGACCATAAACAACGAGATGAGAAGCAGACATCCGACCAAGCCGAATTGTTCAGCAACCGCCGCAAACGGAAAATCGGCCCACATCACTGGGATGTCGCGTCCATTCGTCAGAGGCCCCTCAAGCCACCCCTTACCCCAGAGGCCCCCAGTGCCGACCGCACGGATAGCGTTTCGCACCTGATACACCGCGTCCTGAAGCGCCGGATCGGTGGTCTCTTGGTCAAGGAACACTTTGAGTCGCTGCACCTGGTACTCGTTGACGAGACGGGCAATGAACGCTGCGAGCACCGTCATCACTGCAAGCACGGAGACCGCGACAATGTATTTCGACCGTGCACCTGCGATAAGCAGCGTCCCCATTGCAAGCGCAACGAGCACCGACGCTGAGCCCAAGTCAGGCTGAATAATCACCAGCACCGCCGGAAACCCGACAAGAATGAGACCACCAAGAAACCGCGGGTAACTCACTTCGTCGGTCCGTTCTTCTGCAAGAAACGCAGCGAGCAGCAGCATGGTCGAAAACTTGGCGAGTTCTGCGGGCTGAAGGTTGAACGGACCGAAGTCAAAAGAGATCCGATCTGCTCCTTGTGCGAGGCCAATCAAAAGCAGCAGCACCAGCATTGCAATCGTCGCAATATAAATCGATACCGCACGATCCTTCAACGTCTCGTAATCAATTGACATCACGACAACCATTGCGACGAGTCCGATAATTCCGAATACCACCTGCCGGGTCGCAAAGGCGAAAGGCTCTCCTTCGATTCGGGTTCGTGAGGCCGAATACACAACAAAACACCCGACCACCATCAGGAGAAACTGGGTGATGAGAAGCACCCAGTCGACATTTCTGCTCGGATCGCCCGGCGACCGCCTGATATTGCCGAGACCACTGCTCGGGGGGCGTGAGATCAACGTCCTCGCCATCTCACACCTACTCGATCAACCCGACTGTTGCTCCACCGCGGCGGTTAAAGCAACTCACCTCATCAAGGCGCTGAGGTCC
This sequence comes from Ilumatobacteraceae bacterium, assembly GCA_022425725.1. GTDB lineage: Bacteria > Actinomycetota > Acidimicrobiia > Acidimicrobiales > Ilumatobacteraceae > Casp-actino5. The sequence continues at coordinate 17,644 of JAKMEY010000045.1, read as the reverse complement.
GGCTGCAACGGTAGATGACTCGTCGAGCGGCTCTGAAACACGAACCGGAGCGCTTCGAATCGACCCTGACAGCATCATGAATGCACATTTCACCACGGGAGCAGCAGCTTGAGATCCGTAACCTGCCTTCTCCAAGTACGCAGTAATCACATACGGCTCGTTGTCGTCGAGCGAAAACGCAGTGAATGCAGAGGAGTCATTCCAAGGGTAGTTCCCTTTGCCCTGTGCCGTTCCTGTCTTACCAGCAACCGGGATTGCGTCATCGGGATAATCGAAGAAGAGTTTTTCTCCGGTCGTCGAGTGATAAGGAATATCGGTGCCAGGTGTTCCTGCACCAGTCGTCACCACACGCGTGAGGCCTGTGATAATCGGGCCCAGCAATTCATCGTCAATATCGAGATTGCGCTGAACGACAGGGACTTGACTCGACTGGTACACCGTCCCACCGTAGATGTTTGCGTATCCGGGTCGACCGTCTGGTGTGCCCGGTTCAAACACCGTCGAAATGAGGGTGGGCTGAATGACAAGACCACCGTTCGCAAGAACGCTGTACCCCTGATTCAACTGAAGCGGAGTCGCCGACAACAGACCCTGGCCAATCGACATCTGAATGCTGTCTCCCACGTAAAACCCTCGCCCTTCGTCTTCGCTGATCACTCCTCGTTCGGCGTAGAGACGTTTGAGTTCTTGGTCGGGAACGGTGCCGTCATACTCAAAGGGCAGTTCGATCCCCGTGTCTGCCCCAAAGCCGAACGCCTCAACTTCCTCTTGGAAGATCGGCTCTCCCTCGTTTTGAACCAGAAGATCTTCACCGAGTTTGTAGAAGAACGCGTCTGACGAGATCGCAAGCGCCGCCTCAACGTCAACCTCGCCGTAGACACACGGCGCCCCGGTGCCACACAATGCATTCTTGAAGGTGCAGCGGATCAGTCCACGCGCACACCGGTCTTGGTTGACGCTATAGATGTCGTAGTAACCCGTATCAACGTAGGTATCTTCGGAGGTGATAAGGCCGGTGTTCAACGCTGCGTAAGCAGTGAACGGTTTGAACGTCGATCCAAGGTTGTATCGACCCTGCACCGCTCGGTTGACAAGAATCGACTCGTCAGGGTCGATCGGTGAGCCATCTGGCTTCGTCGAGGGGAAAATCTCTCTGAACTTTGTCCCGGTGAGGTCGGCTTCGAACCAGCGATTATCAAAGGTCGGGTAGCTCGCCATAGCGATCACCTCGCCGGTGTCATATCGCCGAATTATTGCCGAGCCAGCGGGAGATTTGAACGGGACCTGCTCTGGTAGCGAGGGGTCAAGGAGGTCGTAGGTGCCGTCTGGCTGACGAACTAACGGGTTCGGCGCGTATTGATAACGCCGAGACACGATCGCTGTTTCAAGAGCCTGTTCGACATATACCTGCGCATCGAGATCGATGGTCAACTGAACGTCATGACCATTGATCGGTGGCACCTCCTCAACGATGTTGACAGGGCGATTCGTCGCATCGACCTCAAGCACCTGGTATCCCCATTGCCCGTGTAGGAGGTCTTCGAGGGAACGTTCAACTCCAAACTGGCCAACCCGCTCGTTTCGCAGGTACCCGCGCACAAGGTAGTCCTCGAGTTGCTCAGCAGTTATCGCTCCCATGTAGCCAACGACATGAGCGGCGTGAGGCGCGTACGGATATACCCGCTTCCATTCGTTCAAGATCTCGACTCCGGGCATCTGCTCGACGCGTTCGAGTATTGCGATCGCAGTCGGCTCATCAATACCTTCAACGAGAGGCAACGGAAGGAACGGCGAATAGAACCCCGACAGGTAGCGGTCTTCCATCTCGCTGACTTCGGTCTCGACCCATTCTGCGATCTTGGTGAAAAGTTCGGTTCGCTCACTTGAGCGCTGCAGATATTTCCAATCGACTGCGAGGGTCAAAATGCGCTCGTTATCGGCGAGGATTCGGCCGTCCGCATCAAAGATCCGACCGCGCTCGGGTGCAAGCTGAATGACCCGAGTTCTAGATCGGTCGACTCGTGCCTGAAGTTCATCTGCCCGCACCGTCTGAAGGAACCACAGCCTGACGCCGAGCAAACCGACAAGAATGAAAGCGACCGAGGCAAGAATTCCGAGACGAACAGAACGTCGGTCAACTGCCATACGGTAAGTCTCGCGTCTTTCCTTGCGCGTCAAGTGTCAGCATCGGCAACTCGTACTTCGGCTGGACGGATGACCAACGCCCATCGTGCAATGGGAATCAACACCGGAGAGAGTATCCCAGCGGAGAGTGCGACTACTGGAAGCACGATTGCGATGCGCGCGTCAAACACGCCGGTCTCACCGGTGAGCACTCTAATAATCGGAACAAAGACCTCACCGACGGCAGCTCCGATTGCGGCAAGAGCTGCAAGCATCCACCAGGTTGGTTCAAGCCGGTATTGCCGACCCCAGCCAGCCGCATAGCCTCCAAAGGTCATCGACATTGCAGTGGATCCCAACGGCAAACCTGACGCAAGGTCGTACATCAGGCCCAGAACAAATCCGGCTTTTGCGCCCTCACCCGGGCCACTTGCCGCCCCCGCAGCAACTGCAAATGCAAGAACGATTTGAATGACAACGCCGAGCACACGGATCTCGGTTGCGATCGTCATCTGCAACGACAACACAATGAAGCCGACCAAGACAGTGCGAGTGACCCATACCCGAGCCGGCACATCGTTCACTGTCCGACCTCACTCGCAGGCTGGTACAAGACCACCCGAACGAACTGCAGACGATCAAGATCGGCAGTCGGCTCAATTTCGAGTTCTTGACCTGCAGTGCCTGCCCTTGTGATGACATTCAATACGCGACCTAACGGGATGTTAGGTGGAGCGAGAGAGGTGCTTCCTCCGGCAGTGAACACAGTGTCACCGGCCTCGATCTGTCCGAAAGCCGAAGCGGAGGCGATAAATGACACTCTCGGCAAGCGATCGCTTCCCTGCCCGCGAAGCACACCGGTCTCACGGATGATGTCGACCACAGTCGTCGTTGTTTCCGCAATGCTGTCGGTGGCTTCTTCACCACTGGCTTCGTTTGCGGCGACCGCTGTGCCATCAGAGTCAGCGACGGGGAGAACAGTCGTTGATGTCGCTGCGACCGGAACTTCCTTTTTTGAGGCCAAAATCTTCACCGGGACCGCATACGAGGGGTCGGTCACCAGCATGATGATGCTCGACTGGGGCGCAACACTCGTCACCTTGCCAACGAGACCGGCCTCATTGATCGCCGCCATCCCAACGCGAATTCCATGAAGTGCTCCGCGGTCGATTTCAACCTGCTGGTCAAAGTTGCTCGGCGACTGGCCAACAAGGCGACCAGTGACCGATCCATACGATGCGAGGCTCTCAAGGCCGGCGAGTGCTAACAGATCTTGGTTCTCAATAATTGCGTTCTGGGCAGAGATCTCAGCTGACCGCTGAGCATCGATTTCGGCACGTAATTGACGATTTTCTTCCTCGAGATTGTCAAACTCCTGAAATGAGCGCCACAGCCTGACAACTGGAGCCGACACCACTTCCCCCGCCCGATTGATCGGCCGGTACACAACGCCGAAACCTGAGCGGACCCCATCGAGCACCTGATTCCCTCGAAGGTCCAAGGTGAGCAAAAAGAGTGAGGTCAACGCAAGGGCAATGACTACCCGTCGACGTCCAGGAGAGTATGTCGCCACGATCGGGCCCTCCTCAGAGGTCACCGCCGAGAGACATCAGGCCTCGGAGCTCGTTGATGTTCTCCAATGCACGCCCAGATCCAACCACCACGCTGTAGAGCGGCTCATCGGTGATGTTGACCGGCATCCCAGTTTCATGTGACAGGCGATCAGGAAGTCCGCTCAATAGGGCTCCCCCACCGGTCAAGGTAATGCCGTCAGTCATGATGTCTGCCGCAAGTTCGGGCGGCGTGCGGTCAAGAGCGGTCTTCACCGCATCGACAATAGAGCTCACCGGCTCAGCCAAGGCTTCACGAACATGCTCCGTTGTCACTTGGATTGTTCGAGGGAGTCCGCTAATGAGATCACGACCGCGAATGTCTGCGGTGAGTTCGTCTTCAAGTGGCCAGGCCGAACCCATCTGAATCTTGATTTCTTCAGCGGTTCGATCTCCAATTGCAAGGGAGAACTCTTTCTTCATGTACTGAATGACGGCATCGTCAAGTTCATCGCCGGCAACCCGCACCGACTGAGCGGTAACGATTCCGCCGAGCGAGATCACCGCAACCTCTGTTGTTCCGCCACCGATATCAACAATCATGTTTCCTGCTGCGGTATGCACGGGAAGGTCAGCGCCGATCGCCGCCGCCATCGGCTCTTCAATGATGTGAACCGGCTTTCGTGCCCCTGCGTATTCGGCCGCATCTTGTACCGCGCGCTGCTCAACACCAGTAATTCCAGAAGGAACACAGATGATCATTCTCGGTTTCGACCACTTCGACGCATGCACCTTTTGAATGAAATACCGCAGCATCTTCTCGCAGACCTCAAAGTCTGCAATCACACCGTCTTTAAGTGGGCGTATTGCTTTGATGTGGTTGGGCGTGCGACCCATCATTTTCTTCGCTTCGACGCCAACCGCAACCGGTCGCCCATCGTTCACATTGATCGCCACGACCGAAGGCTCGTCGAGCACGACACCGAGACCACGGGCATAAATCAGGGTGTTCGCGGTCCCGAGGTCGATGGCGAGGTCACGCCCTAAACCAAGTGGGTTACTTCGCACAACTTCCTCCTTCCCGCGCTCATAACTCGTCGTGTAAGCCAACGCAGACCATGTGAGCCTGCGGGCGAAATGTTACAGATTCGGGAAGAAAATGCCGATTTCGCGCTGGGCGCTTTCGAGCGAATCGCTGCCATGAACAAGATTTTCGGTGAACAGAATGCCGAGATCACCACGAATCGTCCCAGGTGACGCAGAGCGGGGATTTGTTGCGCCCATCATTGTTCGAACAACTTCCCACGTATCTTCTGGGCCTTCAACCACCATGGCAACGACTGGGCCACGGCTCATGAAGGCGACGAGATCGGCGTAAAACGGCTTGCCAACGTGTTCCTCGTAGTGACGCTCAAGCGTTGACGCATCGAGTTGGCGAAGTTCCATCGCAACAATGTCAAGGTTTTTTGATTCGAAACGGTCAAGAATCGATCCAACGAGCTTGCGCTCAACAGCATCTGGCTTCAACAGGACGAGGGTGCGGTCTGACATAGAATGATGACGCTATCGGTCATCTCCCACTGTGACGCAGAAGGGTTGGGCGCACCGCTCCGACAACGTAGATCGATCCCGCCACCAAAATCGCGTCATCAGCGCCGGCTTGGCGAAGCGCTTCCTCGCATGCCGCAATTGGGTCGTCGATCACCAGCACCTCGACACATCCTGCTCGACGAGCAGCAGCACCGACAGCGGCCGCTTCAACACCACGGGGAGTCGGAGCGGTACACGCAATCACAACATCGAAATCGTCGGCGCGCAGTGCTGAGATCATTTCATCAGCATCGCGAAGGGTACCCACCACGAGGATTCGGCGGTCCTCGGGCCGAAAATCGTCGAAATACACGCCGACCGAACTATCCGCACCTGGGGGATTGTGAGCTCCATCAACGATGACAAGTGGTTGCACACCCACAACTTCAAAACGTCCCGGAAGTTCGACAGCCCCAAAGCCCTCCCGAACAACCTCATCTGCGAGCGGCGCTGCGAAGAATGTCTCGACTGCGCACAGTGCTGCCGATGCATTGTCAGCTTGATGGGCGCCATGAACAGGCAAGTACACATCGCTATACACGGTGGTTGGCGTACGCAAGTCGAGCAGCCGGCCACCAACAGCCAACGTGTTATCAACAACCGCAAAATCTTCATCACGCACCAACATTGAGGCGTGGGGCTCCCGAGAGAACACCTTGATGAGATGCGGGTCGGTCTCGCCGACAACAACAGCTCCATGCTCGGTGATGATGCCCGCTTTCTCGCCCGCGATGTCGGAAAGCGTTGGACCTGCGAATTCGGTGTGATCGAGCCCGATATTGGTAATGACTGCGACCGTGGCATCGACAACATTTGTTGCATCCCATCGACCCAACAACCCCACCTCGATCACCATTACGTCCGCTGCGACATCAGCAAACCAACGGAACGCAGCAGCGGTGATCGCCTCAAAGAAACTCGGACGCACCCCGGTGATTGCCTCCAACTGAGCGATGGCTGCGATCTGTTCGGCGAATTCCTCATCGGAAATCGGCTCACCATTGCGCTGAATACGTTCAGTAATGCGTTCGAGATGCGGACTGGTGTACATACCCACCGTCAAACCCGATGCCATCAGCAAGCGAGAAATCATTTGAACGGTTGAACCCTTGCCATTCGTCCCAGTGACATGAATCACCGGCGCAGCGTGTTGCGGGTCACCCATGGCAGCGCACAACCGGCCAATTCGCTCGGTGGTTGGAGAGTCGATTCTTCCGGTCACGTCGTAGGACGTGTGGTCGTCGAGGTACCTCAGAGCTGCGTCAAAGTTCATTGCACCCGACGTTCAGCTGGCAGCGCGGCGCTGACGAGATGCGCCTTTACGAGCCACCAAAGTTGGGTTCACCCGCTCAAGAACTGTGTCTGCGTCGATGACAACCTTCGCAATATCGCCGCGGCCCGGCAAGTCGAACATCGTGTTGAGAAGCACTTCTTCCATGATCGCTCGAAGGCCTCGCGCACCTGTAGCTCGCATCAACGCCTGATCAGCCACGGCTCCGAGCCCATCGTCGGTGAACTCAAGTTCAACATCTTCAAACTCGAACACCTTGGTGAATTGTCGGACGAGAGAATTCTTGGGTTCGGTCAAAATCGCCATCAACGCATCTCGATTCAGCGAACGCACCACGCCGACCATTGGCAGACGCCCGATGAACTCTGGGATCATCCCGAATTTCACCAGATCCTCAGGGAGGACCTGAGCGAAGAGTTCGCCTGGGTCTCGTTCCTGTCGAGACCGCACAGTTCCGTGGAAGCCGACACCTTGTTCGCCAACACGACGCTCGATGATCTCTTCAAGGCCGGCAAAGGCGCCGCCGAGAATGAACAACACGTTTGTCGTGTCGATCTGGATGAACTCTTGATGGGGATGCTTGCGTCCACCCTGAGGTGGTACCGAGGCTTGAGTGCCCTCGAGAATCTTCAACAGCGCCTGTTGAACACCCTCACCCGAAACATCTCGGGTAATCGACGGATTCTCGCTTTTGCGCGCGACCTTGTCGATCTCGTCGATGTAGATGATGCCCGTCTCTGCACGCTTCGTATCAAAGTCTGCGGCTTGCAACAGCTTCAGCAAAATGTTCTCGACGTCTTCGCCGACGTAACCCGCCTCGGTGAGCGCTGTCGCATCTGCGACCGCAAACGGCACGTTGATCATGCGAGCTAGAGTTTGAGCGAGGTGAGTCTTACCGCATCCGGTGGGCCCGAGGAGCAACACATTCGACTTCGTCAGTTCGACCTCATCACGGCGCCCGATACCAGACGACGACTGCTGATATTGCACACGCCGGTAATGGTTGTACACCGCAACCGACAAAATCTTCTTCGCATGGTCTTGACCAACCACATACTCATCGAGAAACTCTGAAATTTCTCGTGGGCTTGGAAGGCTGTCGAAGGAAATCTCAGTTGATTCGGTGAGTTCCTCTTCGATGATTTCATTGCAAAGGTCGATGCATTCGTCGCAGATGTACACACCTGGACCAGCGACGAGCTTCTTCACTTGCTTCTGCGACTTGCCGCAGAATGAACATTTCAGCAGTTCCCCGCTGTCGCCGAATTTTGCCATTGCTCCACCTCCTCAAGCGCTTTTTGTGCGCTGAGGTCACCCTCAGCGTATTGCACCCGCACGGTCGACGACCGAACGAGAAGAAATCACTTGATCGATGATGCCATATTCGAGGGCCTCAGAGGCTTCCATTACGTAATCTCGGTCTGTATCGGCATGGATTCTTTCCCGGGACTGACCGGTGTGATCCGCCAGAATTTCTTCGAGGAGATCTCGCATACGAAGAATTTCTTTCGCCGCCAACTCCAAGTCAGTGACCTGCCCGTAACCGACTTGACCGAATGGTTGATGCAGCAGCACCCGGCTGTGAGGAAGGGCAAGACGCTTGCCCTTCGTGCCCGCCGCAAGCAGCACTGCAGCTGCTGACGCCGCCTGACCAAGACAGATGGTTGCAATCTCATTTCGAATGAACTGCATCGTGTCGTAGATCGCAAACAGAGCGGTGATATCTCCGCCGGGAGAGTTGATGTAGATGTTGATGTCCTTGTCAGGATTTTCCGATTCGAGGTGAATGAGTTGCGCGCAGATCAGTGACGCAATCTGATCGTCTACCGGCGTCTGCAAAAAAATGATGTTGTCTTTTAGCAAGCGGCTGTAGAGGTCATAGGCCCTCTCACCTTTACTCGTCTGTTCGACGACGTTCGGGACCAGATAGTTCGTTGCCTCGAGGTTCATGCATCTTCTCCTTCGTCCTCTTCGTTCTCTCCATCATGGTCTTGATCATGGTCGTGACCTAGAACTGTGTCGCCATCTATTTGCGCGCCATTTGAGTCGACAAATTCGATGTTGTGCAGCAGCCAGTCAAATGCCTTCGACTTCTTTACCGAAGCGGTCAGTTCTCCAACGGCCCCGTTCTGCTCGTACGCACGTCGGACGTTGTCAGATGAGTCGCTGAATTGCATTGCAAGGCGGGTGTATTCGAGCTCAAGATCTTCACCGTCAACTGCGATGTTCTCCGCGACCGCAATTGCGCGCAACGCAAGGTCTGCCTTGACCGAACTTTCTGCTTGCTCACGGAAGTTGGCGATGAGGTCCTCGGTCGACTGCCCAGTCGCCGACAGCCACGCTCCGAGATCCATGCCCTGTGCCTCAAACTGGCGGACAAGATTTTGAAGACGTCCTTGCAATTCTTGTTCGACCATCGACTCAGGCGCATCGATGTCGACGAGCTCCACCAGGGCGTCGGTGACTTTTTGCCCAAGCGTCTGTCGAACTGCGTTGAGTTTTGATTCAGAGAGCTGCTCTTTGATGGCCTCATGCCAACTCGCAACATCGGTGTACTCGCCGATGTTTTCTTCCACCCAGGCGTCATCGACATCGGGCAGGGCGAGACTCTTCACCGCCGACAACTTCACGGTGAAGTCGGCTTCTTCTTCGGTTCCCTTGGGAATGCCAGAGAACGACAACTCTTCGCCAACCTTGGCGCCGATGAGCTTCTCGTCAAAATCTTCGGTGACCCAGCCTTGGCCGATCTCATACGACCAGTCTTCAATGTTAAGCCCGGCGAGCTCTTCGCCATCACGGGTAGCAGTCATGTCGAGCGTCGCGTAATCACCTGTCTCTGCGGCGCGATCAACATCTTCCAGCGTTCCGTGACCTTTCAGCTGGTCTGCAACGGCCGCATTAAAGGCCTCATCGTCGATGTCGATCGGGTCGACTTCGACGCGAAGCCCGCCATAGCCGGGCACCGTGATCTCTGGCCGGACTTCACATTCAGCCTCAAATTCGACTGCGCCCGCTTCTTCACCACTGGTGATTTCAATCGAAGGGGTTGCGATGAGATCGACATCATGCTCTTGCACAGCCTTCGTGAGATACGAAGGAATCGAATCTCGCAACGCCTGTTCGCGTGCTGGCCCTAAGCCGATGCGGGCCTCCAGCAATTTCCTTGGCGCCTTTCCGTTTCGGAAACCAGGAAGTTTTACTTCACGCGCAATGGCGTGGAAGGCCGACTCGATATCGGTCTCAAACTCTGTCTCGTCAATCTCGACGTAGACCTTTACTTTGTTGCCCTCAAGGGTCTCTACAGAACTCTTCACAGGCCCGGGAGTGTACCGGTGGTTCTGCCCCCATGCCCGATGGAACGTGCGGAACACCCCTCATTTGGTGCAGAATAGGTTTGTGCCGATTTGGAAGCCTCACTCGTTATCTCAGCCACATGCCGATCAGATCGATCTGAAGCTTGGGGACCGCGTCCGCGCAACGGGTGAAATCGATCGCCCTGCGATTGGAGTGGTGCCCGATGGAACAGAGGGTCACATCTTGCTCGCAAACGGTTTTAACTGGCAGCGGTACCGCGTGCTGTTCGACAATGGCATCGAAATCGGTGACCTCGATCATCGACATATCGCACCAATTGGGCGTGCTGCTCGTCGAGCTGCCAAACGCCGCTCCTGACGCTCGGTCGATCACCCGCTAGTTATCGATTACCGCTCGGTCTTCGAAGACGATGAGGCGTCCGTCGTAGTCGGCCACCCAGAGACGCCTCGTAGGTGCGTCGTAGGCAATTCCAATTGGGCGTCCACCAACATCAATTGTCTGCACTATCGACATGTCGGCGGTCTTCACCTTCGAGATCGTTCCGTCGAGATAATTGACCACATACAAACTCGCTTCATCATCTGCGAGTGCAAGGCTCCTCGTCTGGGTGCCCGTCCGAACCGTGCCGATGAGGGTGTCGGCCTTCACATCGATCATGCGGACAGTGTCCATAAGGTGATTGGACGAAAACAGGGTTGCATCGTCGCGAGACAGCACGATGTGGCGCGGCGTAATGCCCGAACTCGCAAGCGACGAAACCACCGTCAGCGTTTCAAGGTCGATGAGATCGATGCGCTCGGCTCCCATCACCGTTACATAGGCCTGCGAGGAATCACCGGTGATTGCGACTCCTCGAGGGTGACGGCCCAGATCAACCCTTCCGATCTCGGTCAGTGTTTCGGTATCGATTACCGAAACGTCAAAGCCGCACCAATTAGCCACCACGAGACGCTGGCCGTCTGGTGAGACCTGCAAGAACTTTGGCACTGCTCCTGTGGGGACCACCCCGTCGATCTCAAAACGTTCGAGGTCGATGCGATACACGTAACTGTCTTCCCAATCTCCACGATCACACCCGTCGTCGGCATCTGAGCGGTACTCGTCGCCATACATCTTGTAATTGCTCACCCACAAGTGGCGCCCGTCAGGCGAAACCGCCGCCTCGACCGGGGCGCCGGCAACCTGCATAGATTCATCGCTCACTCCATAATCTTTGAGATCAACCGAGTCATCAATTTTCGCGACGACATCACCCTCGCCGTCAAACACCAAGATGTTGTGCCGATACATCATGTTCTGCGTGAAGACGAGCCCACCCGGCCCGATGACAACGCTTTTCGGTTTGAGGTCGCTGTGAGTGACTGAAAACAACTCGACGAGACGGCGCTCATCGGACCGAACACCATCATCAGGCGGACCTGCGACGGTCGATGTTGTCGTCGATGACGATGAGGGGGCCGCCGAGGTAACTACTGCCGTATTGGCCGGTACTTCAGCAGCAGCCGTGGTCGTCGTTTCCTCGGCGGTTGTTGAAGCCACGAGGGACTGTTCGCTCTCTGATTCGAGTGAGGCTGGTGCTGCACACCCCGCGGCCAATACCCATGAACTTCCGCACATCACAGACACCGTGACCCGACGTCGTAAGGAATTCATCATCAGCGGATGAGCGTAACGGTTTGGCAGGTACGCTTTTGCGCACGGGAAGTGGCGCAGCTTGGCTAGCGCACCTGCTTTGGGAGCAGGGGGTCGCGGGTTCGAATCCCGCCTTCCCGACTCACGCAAGATCGATCAGCCGCTGCAGCGGACCTTCGGTCGGCAAAGGCCAACTGCGGTCTGCAACCTCCAGGCTCATGGCCTGAAATGCGTCGAGCAGCCATTGCGTTTCTGTCGACCCAAACATGGCGAAAACCAGATCGAGCTCAGCCCTCCGAAACCTCGGTCCGTGGCCCGCATCAACGCCTGCGAGTACGTGAGCGAACTCGTGAGCGAGCGTCAGCGGGGTGCATTGCGTTGTAGCGATACGAATGCGAGCCCGCCCATCATCTCCCGCACGTGTCGTCGAAGATCTCGCATCTGACCGGGCCTGCTCTACATCGATGTCGCCCGCAGGCCACCAGAGCGATGCGCAGATCGCATTTCGAATCCACAGCAACTCATCAAAGCCAACCTCGCAATCGGCAAGGGTTCCTCCAAACGCAGCGAGTTCGGCAGCGTAGACATCCTCACGCCCGATATCAGCGTTCACGATCCTTGACCGATCGCATATTGGCTTGCGACACGAATTCTCCCGATGTCGGCATCGGCAGCCGCCTCACGTCCGGCGGATGCACCGTTCGCAACCACGGGTGCTGGACCAGCTGCCGCTCGGATTGGGCCCAACTGCTCGGCAGCGAACCGATGTACCCGTTCACGTTGTTCGAACAGGGTCGGGAGCAGTGACTGAGCATCTTCTTGCTCGGAGGCGGCAACCGAATGTGCGTCGTGCAGCAGTTCGCTTACCCGTTCTGCAAAGCCAAACATGAAGGCGCGGCGAAACCGCTGCGTCGCAGCGCTGGTCGTGCGACGCTGCTTCGATGCCTGTGTCGCCATCTGCTGATGAAGGGAGTTGAACAACACCTCGACCGCCTCCACCTCACGTAGCGGCCCGCTGATCTGAGCGGTGGTGCCACTCGGTCCGGTCAGAAATGTGGCGAGGCATCCCATTGCGTCAGCAACCCCCGACAGCAGAGAAAATCGGGCTCGAACGTACGCCCCGCGTCCGAGGACCAACTCGTGAATGACATATTCGTCGGGTTGACGCGGGCGGAGCGCCTCTGCGCTCAGGCGATACCGGGCAATCAACTCCGCTGCTTTTCGGGAGAACGCATCTGATTCATCGGGGTGCGTTGTGCGCTCAGCAACCGCAATGAGTTTCTGAACCCGACGTGTGACCTCGTGAAGAGGCAGACCGTCACCTTCTGCGGAATGACCGCTGTGCGACACCTCGCCGCCCTCCTTACACACGTAATTCTTCGAGCAACTCCAGCAGTTGGGCTGGGGCGGTGATGTTCGGGCTATGACTTGCGTCGATCTCTCGGTAGACCCAATCGTCAGATGTTTTTGCCCTCTCGGCGAACGGTCTGAACATGTCACCGGGGCCAGAACGCAAGCAATAGATGTATGACTTTGGCACGTTGATATCAGAGCCGCCGTACGGACACGGTTCGGTAAAGGTTCCGAGTGGTTGCTCAACTCTTCGGGGAGCAATCCACTCCAGATCAGCTGCATCAGTATCTGGTGGCATCGGATTCGATGGAACGAGCCACGGAGTGGTGCCACTTTCAGCAACCCGTGACAACAGTGCTTCTCGTAGAGCCGCATCGATCGTATCAAGCATCGACTGATGACGTTCTGGTACAAACGCGTCGAGATAGATGATCTGACGCACTCGGTGCTCAATCGTCGCCATCGCACCGGTTGCAACCATCCCCCCGTAGCTGTGTGCCACCAGCACCACGTCGGAATGGTCTTCGACCTCCATGTGCTGGACAAGGTCGGCGATATGGGTTGAAAGATTGACATGCTCACCCACGAGGTGACGCCGCTCGCCAATTCCTGTCCACGTTGGGGTGAAAAGTTCGTGACCTGCCGCCGCACACAGCGGATGCATCCTTTTCCATGCCCAGCCTGCTGACCATGCTCCATGAGCTACGACAAATCTCGCCATTACGAGAGTTTCTCATGCTCAACGACCATAGGAAAGCACTCACTGTGCGGTTCTCGGCGAAGTCCGAGATAGTCTTTGCGCCGCCGCGGGTGTAGTTCAACGGCTAGAACCTCAGCCTTCCAAGCTGATGATGCGGGTTCGATTCCCGCCACCCGCTCCAATCGAAAGAGCCCGGGCCGAGGCCCGGGCTCTTTACAGTTTTCATATCCTTGTCGCCGAGGCGACAAGGTGGTTATGACTCGTCTGCGGAACGTGCCTTCGCAATGCCAAGGATCATCAAACCGTAGAGCGCCTTCGCAGTGATGTCGGCAAATGTGTAGCCAACCTGTCGAAGCACCTCGAGGCCTTCTGAACTCGCATCGAACACTGGGAAGAGGTATGCGATCGGGTAGACAAGCCAGGTCAGCAAAAGAACATATGTCGCGTTCTTAATGGCACCTGCAACCGCTCCTGATTCACGGCTTGATGCTGCTTGGAGCTGGCCGTAGAGCACCCACAAGATGTACACGAATGGGATCATGGCGAGCACCCAGAAGAGCCACTTCGTGCCGTTGTCGGCTGAGGTTTCTCCCGGGTATCCGAGTCCGATCATGAGAACCGTTGCGGGGACAAGCTTCCACATGAGTCCTTTTCGAACCTCGTTCGAGACGCCCAGCACGATGAGCAGTTCGATCACCAACAGCGGAACGGTAATCAACCAGTCCGCGTAGCGATAGCCCTCGTTCATCGTCTTGTCGCCAAAATCTGACCAGATTCGGTAATAGTGGTAGCCCGCAATACCGACCACGACCGCCGACACGGCGACACCTGAGCGGTACTCCTTCTTCACGCTCTTGATTTGCGTGAGGAAGTACACAAAGGCACCAAACATCACTGCGGTGCCGAATGAAAGGGCGTTGTAGACAAGCGTGTAGTAGTCGCCTGTCATTGTGACTTCGTTCATATTGTCCTCCTGTAGGGCTGAGTCAACTCAACTACCTTTGCACAAACTCACATGCACAAAGCGAATTAGGGGTAAAAATTTGAGAGGTTCGGTAGTGCCTCTAGGGGCGGTCAAGAACGATCGAGAGCGCGGCATCAGGGGTCGGTCGTGCCCCCGGATGCTCGATCACCCACTCGGCAACACCAACTGCGAACCCAGCCGCCTCCACTGCGTCGCAGCCTTTCAGCCACCGTGACAAGAATGCACCCGCGAAAGAATCGCCTGCCCCCGTGGCATCAACCAAACGGTTTGACGTTGGCGGAACCCGGTGCACTGCACCGTTCTCGCAAATGAGCGCGCCATCGGCGTCGAGTTTCAGCACGATGAGCGCACCGTCAAAGAGGCGAGAAAGTCGTTTGGCTGCCGTTTCCGGCTCGGATGACCCCGTCAATACTGCGGCTTCTTCCTTATTCGGAAAGAACACATCAACGCCAATGTCGGTCGAGACCTCTAAGAACGTGTCAACACCCATGTCGCCAATCATCTGAAATGACGCGGGATCAAAACTGATTGTTGCCCCGGAGTTCTTTGCGATTCGCGCTGCCTCACGAGCTGCAGATCGAGGTGGATCAGTGAAGAACGACCACGCAGTTAGATGCAGATGAGATGCGGAAGCAATCGACGGCCTCGGCAACTCGGAGGGCAGTAGGTAAAAGTCAGCCCCATGGCCAGACACCATTGATCTTTCGCCAGTGTGATCGACAAAGACTGCAACTGACCCCGTGACGTGAGCATCGGTCTCAATCAGCCGATGCTCCACTCCCTCACGTACCAGTTCTTCCCGAGCGAGCATTCCCATTTGGTCACGCCCGATCTTTCCAATGAACGTCACCGACGTGCCAGCACGCGCAGCCCACACCGAAACGTTTGCTGCGCTTCCGCCAGGGAGCAACACGACCTCTCCAAACGTGTCTCCCCCGCGCAACAACTCTGAGTTCGTCCTGATGAGGACGTCCCACGCGTAATCACCGAGAACGCAAAGCGATGAAGTCGACACGGCGGATACGGTAACCGGGGCTACCGGAGTCGCCACCGTTCACGCTGCGCCGCGAGCGATCTCTTTCAACTCTGGCCATGCCGACGCGAACCCGGCATGTAATGGCAGGCGGTCAACATCGTCGAGCGGGAGCCAGGCAACGTCATCGGTCTCGAAATTGATCGATGCACCAAATGGCGCCTCAACTCGCACCACAAACGTCGTGTACGACCAATCGAGTGCCGGAGCGAACAGCACCTCGCCAAGCACTTCGTACTGCTGAGGCACCGCCCCGACTTCTTCAGATGCCTCACGAAGCCCGCCCTCAAGCGGTGACTCGCCCTCGTCGAGTGCTCCGCCTGCGCATGACCATGTTCCACCCTCATGGGCGAATGCCGACCGCCGCTGAACCATTGCAAGACGGCCGTCAGAACTATCGCAGACAAACACAACGCCAGCGGCGCCGAACACTCCCCAGCGCACATTTCCATCGGAGCACAACATGAAGCCGTCTCCACTACGTCGATACGTCTCGCTCATCGTCGCGCCTCGTTCACCGAAGAAAGAAGCGCCACATCTACATCGCCGCTCGTCACTTTTTCCCCCTCGTCAATCGTTGGTTCAACTCCTGCGAGTACCGCCGCCACCGCTCCAGCTGAACGGGCGAGTGCTTGAAAGTCGTAGCCGCCTTCAAGCACTGCGACAAGCTCGCCATCTGGACAGATCGACAGCACACGATGAGTGAGATCGACATAGTCGGCGGAAGTGAGTTGCAAATCGGCGAGCGGATCATCTCGGTGCGCGTCAAACCCTGCCGATAACAAGACCCGCGACGGTGAAAACTCGGTGATGGCCGGGAGAACAACGTCATCGAACGCGGCGCGCAACATGTCGCCTGCTGAACCTGCGCTCAGAGGGATATTGATATTCGCTCCGACGGCATCACCGTCGCCTGTTTCGCCGATGGCCCCGGTCCCCGGGTAGTGCGGAGCCTGATGCGTCGAGACATACATCACCTCAGGGTCTTCATAAAAGATGTCTTGAGTTCCGTTTCCGTGATGGACATCCCAATCGATAATGACGACACGCTCCCCTTCGCTCCGCAGTTTCGATGCGGCAACGGCAACGTTGTTCACCAGACAGAACCCCATCGCCCGATCGGCCAGCGCGTGATGCCCAGGCGGGCGAACGAGGGCGAATGCTCGTTGTGCTCGACCCGAGTGAACCTCGTCGACAGCCGCGAGCACGGCGCCGGCGGCACGCCTCGCCGTGTCAAATGAGCCTCTGGCGGTGTAGGTATCTGCGTCGAGCTGACTCCCTCCCGACTGTGCATCCGCAATGAGCATTTCGAGGTACGAGCGGTCATGGGCCAATGCAAGGTCATCGAGCGATGCCTGGGGAGGTGTCATCGCTCGCATCCGCTCCGGTGGAACCGATGACCGAACCCCAGCCACCGCACTCACCAGTCGCCCCGGTGCCTCCGGATGCCGGTTTGGCACATCGTGAGCGTCACAACTCTCGGTGGAAACTACAGCTAGCCGATCGTCGGATGTTCGCAACGCCATACGACGATTCTGGCCGATACACGACCCGACATTCGTGCCGTGGTATTCGACTCGATCGCCGCGACTACGGTTTCGTACATGACTGGAGCGTTCTTACATCCGTTCGCGAAACCTGCCCGAGAATCATTTATTGAGCTCGTGCGAGGTGAAGGTTCTGTGCTCTGGGACCGAGATGGCAATGAATACATCGACGCCATGGCGAGTCTTTGGTACTGCAACGTCGGTCACGGCCGAAGTGAGATTGCCGATGCAGTTGCGTCACAAATGCGAGAACTTGAGACATATTCGTGTTTTGACCCATTTACAAACCCGATGGCCGAGGCGATCACGGAGCGGGTTGCCGATCTGAGCCCCATCGATCACGCTCGAGTCTTCCTGTGCGGTTCAGGGTCTGAATCGATTGACACCGCCATGAAGCTGGCTCGCCTCACCCATGTTCAAGCTGGTCACCCGGAACGCACGCTCATCATCTCTCGAATGCGCGGCTACCACGGAACAAACTACGGAGGAACCACAGCCCAAGGCCTCCCACCAAATAAGGAAGG
>JAKMEY010000031.1 GCA_022425725.1 Ilumatobacteraceae bacterium | reverse complement strand
TGGTGACAATGTGACGATGACTGTTGAGTTGGGTAAGCCAATCGCGATGGATGAGGGTTTGCGTTTCGCGATTCGTGAGGGTGGTCGGACCGTTGGTGCGGGCCGCGTCACCAAAATCATCAAGTGACGCCCCTCACTCAACGAACGAAAGCAGATTGACATGGCTCAAAATATTCGTATTCGGCTGAAGGCGTTTGATCACGAGATCATCGACCAGTCGACGAAAAAGATTGTTGAAACGGTTAACCGCACCGACGCAAATGTCCGCGGCCCGATTCCGTTGCCGACCGATAAGCATCGTTACACGGTGATCCGTGGGCCTCACGTTGACAAAGACTCGCGTGAACATTTCGAGATGCGAATCCATAAGCGGCTCATCGATATCGTCAATCCCAACGCAAAGACCATCGATTCGCTCCAGCGCATCGAGCTCCCGGCTGGCGTTGATATCGAGATCAAGATCCAGAATTCTTGAGCCTCTTGATTTCTTCGCTGTAGGCGTTACTCTTCGCCCTCGGTGAACGAAATCACAGAATCACAAGATCAAAGGAGTGCGGCGGTCTCGCTGCGCGGCATCTCGAAACTCTTCGATGATGTCACCGCGGTTGACAGCGTCGACCTTGATATTGGCGATAGCGAATTCTTCGCGCTGCTCGGACCATCGGGCTGCGGAAAGACCACGACGCTCCGCATGATTGCGGGTCTTGAGATTCCCTCTGCGGGCAGTCTCCAGATCTTTGGTGAGGAAGTGGGTTCGTTGCCGCCCAATAAGCGGCCGGTGAACACCGTCTTTCAGAACTACGCCTTGTTCCCGCACATGAGTGTTGTTGACAACGTCGCGTTCGGGTTAAAGATGCGCAAGATCCCCAAATCGGAGATTTCAACACGGGTGCACGAGGCAATTTCGCTCGTTCGGATGACCGGAATGGAAGATCGTCGGCCGAACCAACTTTCTGGTGGTCAACAGCAACGCGTCGCGCTCGCACGTGCACTCGTCAATCGACCGAAAGTGTTGCTCCTCGATGAACCACTTGCTGCGCTCGACCTTAAATTGCGTCAAGAGATGCAATTCGAGCTAAAGCAACTGCAGCGCGAGGTCGGCATCACATTTGTCTTCGTCACCCACGATCAAGAGGAGGCGCTTGCGCTTTCTGACCGAATTGGCGTGATGAACGACGGACGCTTGTTGCAGGTCGGAACCCCTGAAGAAATGTATGACGCGCCGATTGATCGCTTCGTCGCTGATTTCATTGGCCGCTCAAACTTTCTGAAAGCAACTCTGGAATCGGCCGAGGTTGTCTGTCTTGCCAACGGCCAACGGATCCGCGTGCCGCAAGTTGACGCTGTTTCAGTAGGTGACGAGGTTCAGGTCAGTTTGCGGCCCGAGCGAGTGATGATCGGTGACCTCGATAGCGCACCGCACGACAGCGCCCAGCTATCTGGAACTGTCGAGACCGAGACGTTCCTGGGCAACAGTGTTGTGTACCGAGTCGCTCTCGACTGGATGACCATTGAAGTGGAGGCCGATCACCGGCCTGACGTCGAGCGCTATCACGCTGGCGATCGAGTTGACCTGTGGTGGAGAGACGACGCCGTTGCGGTGGTTCGGCCGTGAAGCTCGGAGCCGCTGAACTCAAGCGTGAGCGTGAAGAGCGCCGCCGCGGCTTTTTCCTTGCCCTGCCATCGTTCGCCTACATGTTGCTGTTCTTCGTACTACCACTCGTCATCGTGTTGATCTACAGCTTTGCCACTCGCACCAGCACCGGGTCGACCGCATTGTCGGATTGGAATCTCGACGCATATCGCAAGCTCGGTGAACCAATCGTTCGAAATGTTGTGGTGCGGTCAGTGGTGCTTGCGCTCGTCACGACGGTGATCTGTCTCGTGGTGGCGTACCCATTTGCCTGGTTCTGTGCTCATCAGCGACCAACTGTTCGCAACGTATTGCTCATTGCAGTAATGATTCCGTTTTGGACAAATTTCCTTGTGCGCAATTACGCATGGCGAATCTTGCTCTCCAAGGGTGGACCAATTTCGACGTTTACTGAAGCAATCGGGCTCGGAGAAGTCGACATTCTGTTTACGAAGACAGCCGTCGTCATCGGTCTGGTCTATGCGTATCTGCCGTTCATGATCCTTCCGCTCTACGCATCGATCGACCGCCTGGACCAACGTCTTATCGAAGCGGGTCGCGACCTGTATGGCTCGGGGCCTCAAACATTTCGACGCATTATCCTCCCGCTCACCATGCCTGGCGTGATCGCGGGCTCAATTTTGGTGTTCGTTCCCTCAATGGGGGCCTATGTGACCCCTGAACTTCTTGGCGGTGGAAAAGAGACGATGCTCGGCTCGTACATCGTGACGCAGTTCCTTACCGCTCGGAACTGGCCTGTCGGTGCGTCTCTCTCGTTCGTGTTGATGGCCGTCATGTTGATCTCAACGGTCATTTACTTCCGGTCTGGCGGAAGGAACCTATGAGCCAGTCGCATCAGCGCAGACTGCCGGTGTGGGCACTTCGCGCCAACGGTGGCGTCGTCCTTCTTTTCCTCTATGCGCCGATCATTTTGTTGGTGATCTTTTCGTTCTCGGCGAGCCGAATACCGGGTCAATGGGGTGGCTTCACCACCGAGTGGTACACGACGTTGTTCGATGACAGTCGTTTACAACGGACGATCTCAGTCTCGGTTCGAGTTGCGCTGGTCTCGACGCTCATCGCAACGGTGCTGGGCACGATGGCAGCCCTTGCCCTCGAACGGTTTACCTTCAGAGGTCGGCGGGTATTCGACGCATTGCTGTACTTACCCATCATCATTCCCGATGTGACGATGGCGGTCATGATGCTGATGTTCTTTTCTCAGTCATTCAATGTTGTCGATGCCGTATTCGGGCTCGGACTCTCGAAAGGTTTCGGCACAATCGTGGTGAGCCACGTCGCATTCAATATTGCATTCGTCTCAGTCGTCGTGCGGGCGCGCATCGCTGGCATGAATGCAACGCTCGAACAGGCGGCATCTGACCTTTATGCATCTCGCTGGCAGGCCTTTCGGTATGTGACCCTTCCGCTGATCGCTCCAGGCGTGTTCGGCGGGGCACTCCTTGCCCTCACGCTCTCGCTCGACGATGTCGTTGTCACCCAGTTCGTCGCTGGTCCCGGATCGACTACTCTCCCGGTATACGTTTTTTCGCTCATCAGAAAAGGCGTGACTCCGACGATCAACTCGGTGTCAGTCATCATGCTGGTAGCGTCGCTCATTCTTGTTGCGGGCTCTGTGGCTTTGCAGCGAGCTAACGCCTCTCGCGGGCGCCAACAACTCCAAACATCAGGGGGAACATCATGAGAACAACAACATTACGATTGGCGGGTGTGACCGTTGCCGGGGCAATGGTGCTTGCCGCTTGCGGCGGTGGAGATGATGCATCTAGCGCCGCTGCATGTGAGGCAGGGAAAACCGATGGCGATCTCTTTCTTTACAACTGGTCGGAATACATCGATCCAGAACTAAAGACCGCATTCGAAGCTGAATATGGCGTTTCGGTTACCGAAGACAACTACGACTCCAATGAGGCTATGCAGCCGATTGTGGCTGCAGGAAATTCTGGTTATGACGTAATCGTCCCCTCTGACTACATGGTCACGATCATGATCGAGGAGGAAACCATCCAGAAGCTCAACAAAGCCGCGATTCCAAATTTCGGAAACCTCGACCCCAATCTCGACACCTCGTATGACCCAACCGGAGAATACGTTGCCCCGTATCAGGGTGGCACCACCGGACTGGGCGTAAATCTCTCGGTGGTTGGTGACGATGCCGCTGCAGGTTGGGGACTCGTCTTTGATCCAGCAATCGCATCAAAGTACGCCGGTCAGATCACGTTGCTGAACGACCCACGTGAAACACTCGGTGCCGCACTCAAGTACCTCGGATACTCGTTGAACACGACCGACGATGGTGAACTCGCTGAGGCCAAAGATCTGGTTGCAGCAGCAGTGGAGAATATTGCTGCATTCGAGTCTGATCAGTACGACGAATTGCTAACAACTGGTGAGTCAGTCATTGCCCACGGGTATTCCGGAAATGTGGTCGTTTCCATCGACGAATACGAGGGTGATGACGAATACGCATACTTCGTTCCATCGCAGGGTGGCACTATCTGGACCGACAACATGGCGGTTCCATTTGATGCACCACACCCATGTACTGCTCACACGTTCATCAACTTCATCCTTGATGCAGAAAACGGTGCGCAACTCAGTGAATGGAATTACTACGCAAGCCCGAATGCACGGTCAAATGAAATGATGGATCCAGAAGTTCGAGAAGTTCTCGCAGTGATGTACCCCGACGACTTGAGCGGACTTGAATACATCACCGATACCGGCGACTTTGAGACCAACTTCTCAGACGCATTCAGTGAGGCCAAAGGCTGATTCGGTCTTGGTGAGAAATGAGTGAGAATGGCCCGCTGCGACTAGCAGCGGGCCATTTCGCTTGCTAGACCAGAGTGCATGGCAGAGTTACCTCCCCCAATAGCGCCGACTTCCGACATACAAGAAGACCCAGGCGAGAGCAGGCGTCGCCGTCGCCCATCGGCGACAGTGGCCATTTTGCTGTTGATTGCGTTGGCCTTCGCCGGGGGAGCGGTTATCGACCGATCAGTTGGAGACAGCGAGGATTCCTCGGTCAGTAGCACACCCGATGTCCTGGAAGAAATCGACGATCTTGATGACGACGAAGAGGAAGAGTCCGTTGCTCCGGAGTCCGGATCAGACGAGACGGTCCCGGCAGCGGTGACGAACCCATCGGAATCTGAATTCGCATTTACGATTGGCCCCGAGCGAACTGGACCATTTGAACGAATCGACGTTGCTGCTGTCGCCGCGCATGTGGGCCCAAGCACAGTCACGGTGATGGCTGAATTGGCAACAGGCTTCGGCCAGAGTGGATCGGTAGGAACTGGCATCATTGCAACCGCAGACGGCGAAATCGTGACAAATGCTCACGTTGTGGAGGGTGCGACATCGCTTCGTGTTCGTCTTGCAGGCGAAACCGAGCCTCGAGAGGCAACTCTGCTCGCGATTGACGTGGGAAATGACCTCGCTCTGCTCGATATCGAAGGAGAGGGCTTTCCTGCAGCAGTATTTGCACGACCAGGGTCGATTCGACTCGGTGACGAGGTTGTCGCCATTGGGTTTGCCCTCGATCTCGACGGGGCGCCGACTGTGACCCTCGGCATCGTGTCTGCGCTCAATCGAACTCTTGTGACCGATGTTGGTGCTCTCGATGGCTTGTTACAGACCGACGCAGCAATTTCTTCAGGAAACTCCGGTGGTCCATTGGTAAATGCGGCCGGAGAAGTCGTCGGAATTAACACTGCGGTGGCTCGAGGATCGTCAACACTCGCGGCGTCAAATATTGGCTTTTCGATTTCGGTTGACGAAGCGCTGCCGATTTTTGAGCAACTACGTAAGCAGTCTCGAGGCGAGCAGCGAGAAGAGGGATTTCTCGGGGTTGCTCTCGACGAGCGCATCGACGGTGGTGTCGGTGCAGTCATTAGAGATGTCAATGTTGGGACACCGGCGGATGCCGCTGGTTTGCGGGCAGGCGACATCGTTATTGCCGTTGACGGTGCGACAGTTGAGGGTGCAGCTGGGCTTATTGCTGCAATTCGCGACCTCGAACCGGGCGATTCCGTGCAAATTATGGTGCAACGCGGCGATGAACGTCTTGAAGTTGTCGCTGAACTGACCTCGCGCCCAACTTCTTGACCGGAGCGCTGACTTCGTAAAGGTTGGAACCTGCACGAATGCCGATAGCGTTTCGAACTTGTGCCCAGCGCTTGTTGGGTACAACATACAAATGATGTCCGTGTGAGCCCGAGAACGGGGACCTCACGGCGACCTCCAAACCCGTGCTCCGCAACTTCGGTTGGCGGAGCACTTGCGTGAAGCCAGTCCGGGAGGCTCACGTCGACTCAACCGGAATGTAAATGTGTGGATAGCCCGTAAGGGCTCGATCAACCAAAGGAAGCCGTTATGGCACAAACAGCGATCGTCGGCGAGAAAGTTGGCATGACCCAAAAATGGGTTGATGACCGAATGCTCGCCGTGACCGTGCTCCGTGTAGAGCCAATGCGGGTGGTGCAAATCAAGACCACTGAGCGTGATGGCTACATGGCATTACAGGTCACCTACGGGCATCGAGATGCCCGCAAACTTAACCAACCCGACGCCGGTCACTATGCGAAGGCTGGGGTTCAGCCAGGACGCCGACTCGTCGAAATCCGCCTCGATTCAATCGATGGCTTTGAGGTTGGCCAAGAAATCACCGTCGACCAGTTCGCCGTTGGCGACCGCATTGACGTCACTGGAGTGAGCCGCGGAAAAGGTTTTGCAGGAACGATGAAGCGTCACAACTTCAAGGGCCAGCCCGCCAGCCACGGTAACCACAAGAAGCACCGTGCACCGGGTTCTGTGGGAGCGGGCTCGTTCCCTGGCCGAGTTATCAAGGGAATCAAGATGGCCGGACACATGGGCCACGAACAGGTCACCACGCTGAACCTCGAAGTAGTGGAAGCTGACGCTGAACGCCAGGTGATGTTGGTGAAGGGCTCAGTTCCCGGTCCGAACGGTGGTCTGATCCAAGTTCGCAACGCCGTCAAATCTGCAGTGAAGGGATCGTGAGATGGCAACGCTGAAGATGAAGAACGCTGCAGGAAAAGAAGCCGGATCGGTCGAACTAGACGATGCCGTCTTTGGTGTGCAGCCAAACGTGCCGGTGATGCACCAAGTGGTGACCGCCCAGCTCGCAGCTCGTCGGTCGGGTACGCAAAGCACGAAAACTCGTAGTGAGGTCCGTGGCGGCGGCGCAAAGCCATTCCGCCAGAAGGGCACTGGTAACGCCCGTCAGGGTTCAATTCGTGCCCCGCACTTCAGCGGCGGCGGTATTGCTCTCGGCCCGAAGCCACGCAAGTACAACCAGCGCACGCCAAAGAAAATGGTGCGCCTTGCGCTTCGTTCCGCCCTTTCTGATCGGGTCAACGAAGGCTGTGTCATCGTCGTTGATTCATGGTCATTTGCTCAGCCGAGCACAAAAGAAGGCGTGAAGGCACTCGCAGCTCTCGGTATCGAGGGTCGCGTACTTATCGTTCTTGGCGCTGGTGATGAGAACGCAGTGATGAGCTTCCGCAATATTCCGGAAGTGCAACTCATTTCGATGCAAGAGCTCAACGCCTATGACGTGCTGTGTAACGACCACATCTTGTTCACCTCAGCGACTCTGCCGTCAGCGGTTGCTGCAAACGAAAGTGCTGGTGAGTGATGAAAGACCCACGCGACATCATCCTCGCCCCGGTGGTCTCTGAAAAGAGCTATGCCGCAATGGAATCCGGTGTGTACACGTTCAAGGTTGCCAGTAGTGCCAGCAAGCCCGAGATTCGCGACGCCGTCGAATCAATCTGGGACGTTGAGGTGCTGAAAGTCAACACGATCAACCGGAAGGGCAAGTCCACCCGAGTGCGCAATTCGAATCGTCGAGGCTCAAAGCCCGACAGCAAGCGTGCCATCGTCACCCTGGCAGCGGGCGAAATCCCGCTGTTCGAGAACTGAGGACATCATGGCTATTCGTTCCCGCCGCCCAACCAGCCCCGGACGCCGTTTCCAAACGTCTTCCGACTTCTCTGACATCACGAAGAGCTCACCAGAGCGCACACTGCTCGCACCATCGAGCAAGTCAGGTGGTCGAAACAACTACGGTCGCAAAACCTCACGCCATCGCGGTGGTGGCCACAAGCGTCGTTACCGCGTCGTCGATTTCCGTCGCGTAAAAGACGGTGTCGCCGGTTGCGTTGCAGCAATTGAATACGATCCGAACCGCACGTGCCGTATCGCCCTCATTCACTACACCGATGGCGAGAAGGCGTACATTTTGGCGCCGAAGGGTCTCTCTGTCGGCGACACTGTGATGAGCGGTCAAGGTGCTGATATCCGTCCGGGTAACGCAATGGCATTGCGTTATATCCCAGTCGGTACGGTCATTCACAACGTTGAGCTTCGACCCGGCCAAGGCGGCAAAATCGGTCGTTCAGCTGGCATTGCTGTTCAGCTCGTTGCGAAAGACGGCGATTTCGCCACTCTTCGTATGCCATCGACCGAGATGCGCCGAGTGCTGATCGACTGTCGTGCAACCGTTGGCGAAGTCGGCAACTCAGAGCACGAACTGGTGAAGATCGGTAAGGCCGGGCGTAACCGCTGGAAGGGCGTTCGCCCTCAGACCCGTGGTGTTGCAATGAACCCAGTCGACCACCCGCTCGGTGGTGGTGAGGGTCGCACATCAGGTGGTCGTCCTGCCGTTTCACCATGGGGTAAGCCAGAGCGCCGCACCCGCAACAAGAACAAGTCGAGTCAGCAACTCATCGTCCGTCGCCGCCGTTCCGGCAAGGGCCGTCGGTGAGTCGGGGAGAGGTAGAAACACATGTCTCGTAGTCTTAAGAAGGGAGCGTTCGTCGACGGCCACTTGTTGGCAAAGGTCGATGCGCAGAACGCTGCAGGAGAGCGCAAGGTCATCAAGACCTGGTCGCGTCGCTCCACCATCATTCCTGACATGGTCGGGCACACGATCGCCGTTCACGACGGTCGGAAGCACGTCCCGGTGTACATCACCGAGTCAATGGTGGGCCACAAACTCGGTGAGTTCAGCCCGACACGTACCTTCAAGTTCCACGCCGGACAGGAGAAGGGGGCACG
>JAKMEY010000030.1 GCA_022425725.1 Ilumatobacteraceae bacterium | reverse complement strand
TGGTGACAATGTGACGATGACTGTTGAGTTGGGTAAGCCAATCGCGATGGATGAGGGTTTGCGTTTCGCGATTCGTGAGGGTGGTCGGACCGTTGGTGCGGGCCGCGTCACCAAAATCATCAAGTGAGGCAATGAGTTATGGCAAAGTCAGATAAGCGGGTGAAAATCACCCTTGAGTGCACCGATTGCAAGCGGCGCAACTACATCACGATGAAGTCGAAGATCAACGATCGCGAACGACTCGAGATGAAGAAATATTGCAGTTTCGATCGCAAGCACACGCTCCACAAAGAGACCCGCTGATCTGGCTCTGCAACTGATCGGGAGACGGCTGGTACGCTGACCGTCCCTTTAAGGGCAGTAGCTCAGTTGGTAGAGCATCGGTCTCCAAAACCGACGGTCGGGGGTTCGAGTCCCTCCTGCCCTGCTGCAGCACTGCTGCGAACGAATACGAAACGACGAATCACATGTCTTTAGACGATCTAAACCGCGAACAGAAGCGCTTGCTGAAGCGCCAAGGAGCCCTCGACGAAAAGGGCGCCCCCACTCGCGCCCCACGTCAGGTGAACCGAAATCGCGTTGGACCTGGTCAATACCTCCGTGAGGTGCGAGACGAGATGCGCAAGGTCGCCTGGCCTGAGCGTCCAGAAGTGGTTCGCTACTCACTCATCGTGTTGGTGACCGTGGTGGTGTACACCGCCTACGTCTCGGGGCTTGACTTTGGCCTCAGCTCATTGATGCGGTGGTTCTACGCATGAACGCCGAGGAGAGCAACATGACCGACGACGCAACACTGAACGACGGTGTGCTCGTTGATGACACCGACGTCACCGCTGGTGACAACGAAGGTGCGGGCACCGGTGGAGGGAACGCGGAAGACTCCGGTGTGGAAGAGGTAGCAGTTCCAGCTGAGGACGCTCCGATTGAAGACGACCCTTGGACTCGTCCGGGAAGTTGGTATGTCGTGCATACCCAGTCGGGCTACGAAAAGAAGGTCACCGCAAATCTTCATGCCCGTATCCAGTCGATGGATATGGAGCACAAGATCTATGAAGTGGTCATCCCAATGGAAGACGTCGTTGAGTTCAAGAACGGCAAAAAGCAGACCGTTCAGCGCAAGGTGTTCCCTGGATACCTTCTCGTCCGTTGCGAGATGGACGACGAGTCGTGGTACTGCATCCGTAACACCCCTGGTGTCACAGGTTTCGTTGGACAAAGCGATCGTGGGCAGCGGCCTGCCCCACTCCGTCGACGTGAGGTTCGTACGTTCCTCGCTCCAAAGACCGACGGCGCAGAAGCAGCGGCTCGTCCGAAGCCAAAACTCGATTACGAAGTTGGGGAAGCGGTTCGCGTCAAGGAAGGCCCATTCGCAGATTTTGCGGGAGAGATCGCCGAGATCAACGCCGACCATCTCAAACTCAAGGTGCTCGTCAACATTTTCGGACGCGAGACCCTCGTCGAAATGGACTTCAGTCAGGTGTCGAAGCTCTGAGCGTCGGCTCACGGCTGCAGCACGATAGGTAACGAAGAGAGAAAACAATGGCTAAGAAGAACGTCGCAGCGATCGTCAAGATCCAAATTGAAGCAGGTAAGGCATCGCCAGCGCCTCCTGTCGGTACCGCGCTTGGTCCACATGGCATCGCCATCATGGATTTCGTGAAGGCCTACAACGCGGCCACCGAGTCACAGGCGGGCACCGTCGTTCCTACCGAAATCACGATCTACGAAGATCGCACATTTGATTTCATCTTGAAGACGCCGCCAACACCGGTTCTCATCCGTCAGAAGGCTGGCATTGCAAAAGCAGCCACCAACCCCGGATCTGAGACTGCGGCCACCATTTCTGATGCCGATGTTGAAGAGATCGCAAAGATCAAGATGCCCGACCTCAACGCCAACGATCTCGAGGCTGCGAAGCAGCAGGTTCGGGGCACCGCCCGTTCGATGGGAATCTCGACGAGCTGAGGCTCGAGTTACTTCACTAACCACGTTCGACATATACACCATCCGGCCCGGGACAACCTCGCCCGGGGGATGACGACCACTGAGGGAGACAACAATGTCAGGAAAGAAATACGCAGATTCTCTGAAGGCGTTTGACCGGGAGACGTTTTACGCTCCGACCGAAGCCATCAACATCTTGAAGAGCATCGCAAAAGCAAAGTTTGATGAGACCATCGAAGTAGCGATCCGCCTCGGCGTTGATCCTCGCAAAGCCGACCAGATGGTTCGCGGAACTGTCGCACTCCCATCGGGTACCGGTCGCGACGTTCGTGTCGCTGTCTTCGCCGCCGGCCCTGCCGCCGATGAGGCTCGTGCCGCCGGTGCAGACATCGTTGGTGCCGATGACCTTGCTGAGCAGATCGAAGCCGGAAAGATGGACTTTGATCTCACTATTGCTACACCCGACATGATGCCGCTCGTCGGTCGTATCGGTCGCACCCTTGGCCCACGCGGTCTCATGCCAAACCCGAAGACCGGCACCGTCACCACCGACGTCGGTCGAGCAGTAAGTGAATTCAAGGGCGGGAAGGTTGAGTACCGCACCGACCGGTTCGGAAACGTGCACGTGCAACTCGGTAAGGCCTCGTTCACGCCCGAGCAGATCGAAGCAAACTTCCGTGCGGTGATCGACGAGATTCAGCGTGCAAGGCCCGCAAGCGCAAAAGGCCGTTACATCCGCAAGATTACGGTGTCGACGACCCAGAGCCCCGGTGTTCGCATTGACATCGGACGCCTCCGTCCAGATAACGACTGAGGTTTAAAAATGTCGGAGCGCCGATAGCGTTTCGTCGCACATAGCAACCGCTCGCCGAAGACAGTTGGTCCCACGTGGAATTCCGCAAGGGGTAATGGATTTGCCGCCAACCGAGGTGCTGCCTCCGAACTACACCAGATGAGGTGTGTGTCGGGTGGTATCGCCGAAATGCGAGCCACCGACATATTTGAAAGGAGGAAAGCACCATGACCGACACTGCCACCCGAGCACCACGTCAACATAAGGTCGACACCGTTGCTGAGATCAGCAAGCGCCTGCAATCAGCGGATGCTGTTTTTGTTTCTGAGTACCGCGGAATGACCGTGAAGGCAATCACTGACCTTCGCAACACGCTCCGTGGTTCAGGCGCCGAGCACACTGTGTACAAAAACACGCTCGCTCGCTTTGCCGCAACCGAGGCCGGAGTCGAGGGACTCAACGAGATTCTCATTGGACCAACAGCCCTCACATTTGTCGCCGGTGATGTCGCCGCAGCCGCAAAGGCACTTCGTGACGCAGCCAAGGCAAACCCGAGCCTCGTCGTGAAAGGCGGAGTGCTGGGAGAAACCATTCTCTCCGCATCCGATGTAGCAGCACTCGCAGATCTCCCATCTCGCGAAGAGTTGCTCGCCCGTTTCGCCGGCGCGCTTCAGGCACCGCTCGTCAAGACCGCCGGACTGTTGCAGGCAATGCCACGCAACTTTGCCTACGGCCTTGCCGCACTTATCGACAAGCAGGCTGCCTGAGCAGCCACCCCGACCAATCAGTAATTTTCAAACACATCGAAAGAGGAAAACACCATGTCGACCAAAGAAGAAATTCTCGACGCAATTTCAAACATGTCAGTTATCGAGCTCAAAGAGCTCCTCGATGCCTTCGAAGAGCGCTTCGAAGTAACCGCTGCAGCTCCTGTTGCTGTTGCCGCTGCTCCTGCGGCTGGTGGCGGCGATGGCGACGCCGGCGCCGAAGAGAAGGACAACTTCGACGTCGTTCTCACCGACGCTGGTGGCCAGAAGATCCAGGTCATCAAGGTCGTTCGCGAGCTCACGAGCCTCGGCCTCAAGGAAGCCAAGGATCTCGTCGATGGCGCACCAAATCCCATCCTCGAAGGCGCAGCCAAGGATGCAGCCGAAGAGGCGAAGGGCAAGCTCGAAGAGGCTGGAGCAACCGTCGAACTCAAGTGAGTCTGTGATTCGGTCAAACGGGCCCCGGGGAGTTTGCTCCCCGGGGCCCGTTGCCGTATTAAGGTGCTTGACAGAGGTGGTCTGAATTTTCTACGTTGTCGGCCACAGCACCTCGGCTCTGCCGTCTGGTGTCACGAAGACGCGGCAGTAGCACGTTGACGATCCTCGCCCGACGGCGATAGGGTCGTAGGTTGCTGTGCGTCGTCGTTTGAACACTTCCCCCACGTGTGTTCTCTTGGCGTGCTCACTTGACCGACTCGCTAAGAATTTGAGGTGAACCGTGGCCAGTTCGACCACCCGTGAGCGTTATTCCTTTGGCAACCTCGAGGATCCATTAGAGCTTCCTGACTTGCTTGCAATTCAGCGCGAAAGCTTTAAGTTGTTTCTCGAAGAAGGCTTAGCAAATACCTTCCGCGATATTTCACCGATCAAGGACTTCTCAGAAAACCTTCAGCTCGAACTCGACTTCGATCCGTTTGACCCTGATCTGCGCCCAGAGCCGAAGTATTCGGTGGAGCACTGCCGTCAGCACAACATGACGTACCAGTCGCAGATCTTCGTTCGTGCTCGCTTCCTCAACGCGCATACCGGCGAGATCAAAGAGCAAATGCAGTTCATGGGCGAGTTCCCGATGATGACCGAAAAAGGAACGTTCATCATCAACGGCACCGAGCGCGTCGTTGTGTCACAGCTCGTTCGCAGCCCAGGCGTCATCTTTGAGCCGGGTGAGCGCTACCGTCTCCGCAACCTGACGAAGCATCAGCTCGTGAAGGGAACTATTCACCCGTATCGCGGTGAGTGGATGGAGTTCGACGTGGAGCACCGCCCTGGAAAGCACGTCACCTGTGGAACCCGGGTTGCTCGTAAGCGCCGTATCGGAATCTTCACGCTGCTTCGTGCGCTCGGATACGACGAAGAGAATGCTCCTGGCTTCCTTGAGCAGTTTGTTCGCCATTTCGATTTCCTCGAAGACCAATGGGATAAAGAGCGTGACAACGCCCCAACCCGTGAAGAGTCACTTGTCGAGATTTACAAGCGTGCCCGCCCAGGCGAGCCACCAACCGTCGAGTCAGCAAAGGCCTATTTCCGTAACGCGTTCTTTGAAAGCCGTCGTTACGACCTCAGCCGTGTCGGTCGCTACAAACTCAACCGCAAACTGGGAGCTGAAGTCGAGCGCCTTGGACAGATTTTCGATCTCAGCGGAACCAACCTTGAAGGGGAGCCGCTACTTGACCTCCCAGAAGAGGGTCAGTACGTCCTGAGCCGTTGCGAAGTGCTCGCAGCAGTGACCTACATGTTGAACCTCGTCAAGCAGGAGCCTGGCTACCGTCTCGACGATCAGGACCACTTTGCGAACCGTCGCATCCGCTCGGTGGGTGAACTCATCCAGAACCAGGTCCGCATCGGTCTCAGCCGTATGGAGCGTGTTGTCCGTGAGCGCATGACAACCCAAGATGTCGAAGCGATCACCCCGAACACCCTGGTCAACATCCGTCCGGTCCAGGCAGCGATCAAAGAATTCTTCGGCACATCCCAGCTGTCACAGTTCATGGACCAGGTGAACCCGCTGTCGGGTCTCACTCACCGCCGCCGCCTCTCGGCCCTTGGCCCTGGTGGTCTCAGCCGTGAGCGCGCTGGCTTCGAGGTGCGTGACGTCCACTTCTCGCACTACGGCCGTATGTGCCCAATCGAGACCCCTGAGGGTCCAAACATTGGGCTTATCGGCGGTCTGTCGAGCTTCGCTCGCGTCAATGAATTTGGGTTCATCGAGACCCCATACCGTCGCGTTGTTGATGGCGGCGTGACCGGTGAAATCGTCTACATGGCTGCTGACGAAGAAGAGGACTACGTCGTCGCTCAGGCCAACGCTCCGCTCAACCCTGATGGCACGTTCAAGAACCCTCGCGTGCTTGTTCGTCGTTCACCTCAGGCGGCGAGCCTTGACGACCTCCGAAAGATGCTTGAACAGGAAAGCTTCTTCGGTGCAACCACCGACATTGGTTACGTTGCCCCCGCAGAGGTCGACTTCATGGACGTGTCACCGAAGCAGATCGTTTCGGTTGCTACAGCACTGATTCCATTCCTCGAGCACGACGACGCAAACCGTGCACTCATGGGTGCGAACATGCAGCGCCAGGCAGTCCCATTGCTTCGCGCTGAGGCGCCATATATCGGAACCGGCATTGAGAGTCGTGCCGCGCGTGACGCTGCCGATCTCATCGAAGCAACCGAAGATGGTGTCGTGACAGAAGTGAGCGGTGAGACGATCACCGTGAACTACACGAAGTCGGGCAAGACCACATACCTCCTGTCGAAGTTCCGTCGCTCGAACCAAGACACCTGCATCAACCATCGCGTGCGGGTTGCCGAAGGCGAAAAGGTCAAGAAGGGGACATTGCTCGCAGATGGTCCATCAACTGACCGTGGCGAACTTGCTCTCGGAAAGAACCTCCTCGTCGCATTCATGCCGTGGGAGGGCTACAACTTCGAGGACGCCATCATCTTGTCGGAGCGGCTTGTGAAAGACGACGTGTTGACGTCGATACACATTCACGTCCACGAGATCGATGCCCGTGACACCAAGCTCGGTCCAGAAGAGATCTCGCGCGACATCCCGAATCTCTCCGACGACATCCTCGCTGACCTCGATGACCGCGGAATTATCCGCATCGGTGCCGAAGTTGGACCCGGTGACGTCCTCGTCGGAAAGGTCACACCAAAAGGTGAAACCGAACTCACCCCAGAAGAGCGGCTTTTGCGTGCGATCTTCGGCGAGAAAGCTCGCGAAGTTCGAGACACCAGCCTCAAGGTTCCGCACGGTGAGTCTGGAAAGGTCATCGACGTCAAGGTGTCAAACCGCGATGACGGCGACGAACTCGCTCCTGGAGTGAACCAACTCGTTCGCGTATACGTCGCTCAGACCCGCAAGATTTCAGTAGGCGACAAACTTGCTGGACGCCACGGCAACAAAGGTGTCATTTCCAAGGTGCTGCCTGTTGAAGACATGCCGTACCTCGCAGACGGTTCACCCGTCGACATCATCCTCAACCCGCTTGGTGTTCCAAGCCGAATGAACGTTGGTCAGGTGCTTGAAGCGCACCTCGGTTATGGCGCTCGTTGGGGATGGTCTGACGCATCCGGCGAGACCGTTGGCAATGCGCCCGTGCGTGGTGTCGAGCGGAAAACTCGTCCAAGCACCGATCCATCGGTCTTCGTGTCGACACCAGTTTTCGACGGTGCCAACTGGGACGAGGTCGAAAAGGCCGGTAAGCACCCAACTATTCAGCAGGTGCTTGGCAACCTCACCCCAGAAAGCGTCGACGGCGACCGGCTGATCGGCACCAACGGTAAGACAACCCTCTTTAACGGTCGTACTGGTGAGGCCTATGACAACCCGGTGACGGTCGGCTTCATGTACATCTTGAAACTCGCCCACTTGGTCGACGACAAGATTCACGCCCGATCAACCGGCCCATACTCGATGATCACTCAGCAGCCGCTCGGTGGTAAAGCCCAGTTCGGTGGACAGCGCTTCGGTGAGATGGAAGTGTGGGCCCTCGAGGCATATGGTTCCGCATATTGCTTGCAGGAACTCCTCACGATCAAGAGTGACGACGTTCTCGGCCGCATCAAGGTGTATGAGGCCATCGTGAAGGGTGACAATATCCCTGAGCCTGGTGTGCCAGAGAGCTTCAAGGTCCTCATGAAAGAGATGCAGGCACTCTGTATCAACGTTGAGGTGCTCGGCGACGACGGCCGCGAGATCGAGATGCGTGATCTTGACGATGACATCCATCGCACGATGGAAGATCTCGGTATCGATATTTCCCGACCTGAGCGTGGCGCAGACGACGACGACAGCCGTCAACGCGCAAGCCGCTGATCAACCTGACACGAACGAGAACGAACGAAGAGGAACGAAGGAACCGACATGCTTGACGTCAACATGTTCGACCAACTGAAGATCGGGCTGGCAACCGCCGACCAGATTCGCATGTGGTCACACGGTGAAGTAAAGAAGCCAGAGACCATCAACTACCGCACTCTGCGCCCAGAGAAGGAAGGTCTCTTTTGCGAGAAGATTTTTGGACCAACCCGCGATTGGGAGTGCTATTGCGGTAAGTACAAGCGAGTCCGCTTCAAGGGCATTATTTGTGAGCGTTGCGGTGTTGAAGTGACCCGTTCGAAGGTTCGTCGTGACCGCATGGGCCACATCGAACTCTCAGCGCCTGTCGTTCACATCTGGTACCTCCGTGGTACACGTTCATGGCTCGCGTATCTGCTTGCTGGTCTTGAACCTCGCGAAGAACTCAAAGCAAAGCAGCTTGAGAAGGTCATTTACTTCGCAGCCAACCTCGTGACCTGGGTTGATGAAGATCGTCGTCACGAAGACCTTTCAAGCCTCGAAGCTGAATACCTTGCCGAAAAAAGCGAACTCGAGAAAGAGCTCGAGCTCGAAATCGATCGCCGCTTCAAAGAACTCGAAGCCGAAGCAGAAATTGCGGAAGCAGAAGGTGTTGATGCGAAGAAACTTCGTCGCGATGCCGACAAAGAAATTGAAGCTCTGCGCGAGCGCTACATGGCTGAGATCGATCTGGTTCAGCGTGCCTGGGAAGAGTTCAAGGGCTTGCACTCGCGGCTCATTCTCGAAGACGAATTGCTGTGGCGTGAACTTACAGATCGCTACGGTGACTACTTCGAAGGCGGTACCGGAGCCGATGCCATCAAGTCACTGATTGATCGCATCGACTTCGACGAAGAAGAGCGCAAGCTTCGCGCGGCAATCGACCCACAAGATGGCCAAAAGCCCCTCAGCGCACAGCGTAAGCAGAAGGCGATCAAGCGTCTCAAGATCGTCGCGTCGTTTAACCGTCGTGTTGACGCTGATGATCGGTCAAGCACGCGCTTGAACGACCCACGCGCCATGATTCTTGACGTTGTCCCGGTGATCCCGCCAGAACTTCGTCCGATGGTTCAGCTCGACGGTGGTCGCTTTGCAACCAGCGACCTCAACGATCTGTATCGCCGAGTTATCAACCGCAACAACCGTTTGAAGCGACTGCTTGACCTCGGTGCTCCAGAGATCATCGTCAACAACGAAAAGCGCATGCTTCAAGAAGCTGTGGATGCCTTGTTTGACAATGGTCGTCGTGGACGTCCGGTCACCGGACCAGGCAACCGTCCATTGAAGTCACTCTCTGACATGCTGAAGGGCAAGCAGGGCCGTTTCCGTCAGAACTTGCTCGGTAAGCGCGTTGACTACTCGGGACGTTCGGTAATCGTTGCTGGCCCGACACTCAAGCTGCACCAGTGCGGTCTTCCCAAGTTGATGGGGCTTGAACTCTTCAAGCCGTTCATCATGAAGCGTCTCGTCGAACTCGACGTTGCACAAAACATTAAGACCGCAAAGCGCATGGTTGAGCGTCGTCGTCCGCAGGTCTGGGACGTTCTCGAGGATGTCATTAAGGAGCACCCAGTTCTATTGAACCGTGCACCGACCCTGCACCGCCTTGGTATCCAGGCCTTCGAGCCAGTGCTCGTTGAAGGCAAGGCCCTTCAGATTCACCCGCTCGTGTGTACAGCGTTCAACGCTGACTTCGACGGTGACCAGATGGCTATCCATGTGCCGCTCTCTGCTGAAGCGCAAGCTGAGGCCCGAGTGCTCATGCTGAGCGCGAACAACATCTTGTCACCGCAGTCAGGTCGTCCGATCGTGACCCCAACCCAAGACATGGTGATCGGTGCGTTCTACCTCACCGAATTTGTTGAGGGTTTGAAGGGTGAGGGTCGTGTGTTCCGCCATAACTGGGAAGCCATCAAGGCCTACGATGCTGGCGAACTTGACTTGCATGCCGAGATCGAGATGCGCCCTGTTGGCGCCGAAAAGTACCGTTCGACACTGGGTCGAGTGCTCTTCGAAGAGGCACTTCCGGCAGACTTCACCGAACGCTTCGGCCACATCGACACGGTGCTCCGCAAGCGTGAGCTCGGCATCATCGTTGAGCAGTTGTCTGATCACTACTCCAACGCTGAAGTCGCCGCAGCGCTTGATGGCATCAAGAACATTTCTTACCGCTTCGCGTCCCAGTCGGGTCTGACGGTCTCAATCGATGACGTCCGCACCCCAGAAACGAAGAAAGCGATTCTTGAAGATCACGAGTCGCAGGCTGAAAAGGTTGAGCAGCAGTTCAAGCGTGGCATCATCACCGACGGCGAGCGTCGCCAGCAAGAGGTTCGCATTTGGACTGACGCAACCAATGCAGTGACCCGTGACATGGAGACAGAGTTCAAGTCACAGCGCTTCAACCCGATCGACATGATGGTCGGCTCTGGCGCTCGTGGAAACATGACCCAGATGCGTCAGATCGCTGCTATGCGTGGTCTCGTTGCAAACCCTCGTGGTGACATGATCCCTCGTCCGATCAAGTCGAACTTCCGTGAAGGGCTTGAGACTCTCGAGTACTTCATTGCAACACCTGGTGCTCGCAAGGGTCTTGTCGACACCGCTCTTCGTACCGCTGACTCGGGCTACTTGACTCGCCGTCTCGTCGACGTTGCTCAGGAACTCATCATTCGTGAAGAAGACTGTGGCACCACGCTCGGTGTGTGGATTGAGAACGTTGCCCCCGACACGGCGAACACTCGCTCGTACCTCGAGACGAAGCTGTTTGGCCGTGCGCTCCTCAGCGATGTCGAATTGTCAGAAGCGCTGTCCGATGGACGCAAGACCCTCGAGCGCAACACGATTATCGGCGACCTTGAGATGGCTGCCCTTCGTGACGACGCCGCAGTTGACCGTGTTCGGGTGCGCTCAGTTCTCACC
Organism: Ilumatobacteraceae bacterium; assembly: GCA_022425725.1. GTDB lineage: Bacteria > Actinomycetota > Acidimicrobiia > Acidimicrobiales > Ilumatobacteraceae > Casp-actino5. The sequence goes on along the minus strand of JAKMEY010000030.1, from coordinate 4,316 downwards.
TGTGATGCTGAACTCGGCGTGTGCGCAATGTGCTACGGCCGTTCGCTCTCAACCGGTAAGGCGATTGAGCTCGGTGAAGCGGTTGGCGTTATCGCCGCACAGTCGATTGGTGAGCCGGGCACTCAGTTGACCATGCGTACCTTCCACACCGGGGGCGTTGCTGGTAAGGACATCGCTGGTGGTTTGCCTCGTGTTGTTGAGCTCTTCGAGTCACGTACGCCTAAGGGTTCAGCACGTTTGTCACCGGCTTCAGGTGTCGTGCGAATTGGTGAAGACGAAGGAAAGGGCATTCCAGTCGTCGTTGTCGACGATGCTGGAGATGAACACCCGATCGTGCTTCCACTCGGCGCACGCCCTCTGCCTGAGGTTGTCGACGGAGCAGAAATTCGTGCAGGTGATCCGATCACCGACGGACCGTTTGATCCGAAGGAGCTCATGGAAATCAAGGGTCCTCGCGAAACGCAGATGTACCTGGTTGAAGAGGTGCAGCGTGTGTACCGAGACCAGGGTGTGTCAATCCATGACAAGCACATCGAACTCATCGTTCGTCAGATGACTCGCCGCATTGCCGTTTCAGAACCAGGATCAACCGATTTCCTCCCCGGCGAACGAGTTGATGCAAAGCGGTTCCGAGACACAAACCGGGCGATGGTGGAGTCTGGTGAACGCCCCTCAGAGGGCCGTCCAGAAATTATGGGCATCACCAAGGCGTCGCTTGCCACCGAGTCATGGTTGTCTGCTGCGTCATTCCAGGAGACGACCCGAGTGCTCACCGAGGCTGCGATCGACGGCAAGTCCGACGGTCTCATCGGCCTCAAGGAGAACATCATCATCGGTAAGCTCATCCCAGCCGGTACCGGCATGATGCGCTACCGCGAGTTCTCCGTGCAGGCTCCTGATTACGAGCCAATGACGTATTACTCAAGCGAGGTTGAGGACGATGACCCGGCCGCAGCTCTCGCCCGAATCTTCGAAACAGCAGCAGTTGGTGATGCCGCAGCAGCTGACGGTGACTGACAGGTTGCCGGTTTTCGTATCCACTCATAACATTCCGGGGTCTGTGTAACGAGCGATTTGGCTCAGCTCAGGTCCGATATACGCAACAACGAGAAGGTCAACGTGCCAACAATTCAACAGCTCGTCCGCCAGGGACGCCAGTCGAAGTTCACCAAGAGCAAGACCCCGGCATTGAAGGGTTCCCCTCAGCGCCGAGGCGTTTGCACACGCGTGTACACCACGACTCCGAAGAAGCCGAACTCGGCGCTTCGCAAGGTTGCCCGTGTTCGCCTTTCGAGTGGTATCGAAGTGACGGCCTACATTCCTGGCGAGGGCCACAACCTTCAGGAGCACTCGATTGTTCTTGTCCGCGGTGGGCGCGTCCGTGACCTGCCCGGTGTTCGCTACAAAATCATCCGTGGCGCCCTCGATGCGTCCGGAGTGAAGAACCGCAAGCAAGCCCGTAGCCGCTACGGCGCGAAAGCAGAGAAGTAAGTCATGCCACGTAAAGGTCCAGCCCCACGTCGCGAGCTCGTCGCCGACCCGGTGTACCGTTCACCCGTCGTCACACAGCTCATCAACAAAGTTATGTTGCACGGCAAGCGCAGCACCGCCGAGCGCATCGTGTACGACGCAATGGATCTCATTGCGAGCCGCACCGGTGACGATGCACTCGACACCGTTCGCCGTGCGATTGACAACGTGAAGCCACCCCTCGAGGTACGTAGCCGCCGTGTTGGTGGTGCCACCTATCAGGTGCCCGTTGAGGTTCGCCCTCGTCGTGCATCGACCCTCGCGATCCGTTGGATTGTCGAGTACTCCCGTGCCCGCCGCGAGCGGACCATGGCCGAGTGTCTCGCTGCTGAACTCATGGACGCAGCAAATGGCCTCGGAGCTTCGATGAAGAAGCGAGACGATATGCAGAAGATGGCCGAGTCGAACAAGGCCTTCGCCCACTACCGCTGGTGATCAACCCGATCGCCAACTTTTTGCCCTTTGACATCCCCCAGACCTGACGACCGAACGGAAGTGACCTGTAATGGCCAAGCGTGAGTTCCCACTTGAGCGCACCCGAAACATTGGGATCATGGCGCACATCGACGCCGGAAAGACCACGACAACAGAACGAATCCTGTACTACACCGGAAAGAGTTACAAGATCGGTGAAGTGCACGACGGTGCAGCGACCATGGATCACATGGCGCAGGAGCAGGAGCGGGGGATCACCATCACCTCAGCTGCCACGACGTGCGTCTGGGATGACCATCGCATCAACATCATTGACACGCCGGGGCACGTGGACTTCACCATCGAGGTTGAACGTTCACTTCGCGTGCTCGACGGAGCCGTCACCGTGTTCGACTCAGTTGCCGGCGTTGAGCCACAGACTGAGACCGTGTGGCGTCAAGCCAACAAATACAGCGTGCCCCGATTCTGCTACGTCAACAAGATGGACCGTATCGGTGCCAATTTCTACCGCACGGTGGAGATGGTCGAGAGCCGATTGCAGGCCAACCCACTCGTCATTCAGCTTCCTGTTGGTGCTGGTGGTCCAGAGTCGAACGAGCCGTTCGCAGGTCTCGTTGACCTCGTGAAAATGAAGGCTCTTATCTGGCAGGACGAGGAGCTTGGCGCGAAGTGGGATGAAGTTGACATTCCCGCTCACATGGTTGATAGCGCAAACGACTACCGCGAGCGCATGATGGAGACCATCGCCACCTCTGATGAAGAGCTGATGGAAAAGTACCTCGATGGAGAAGATGTCTCGATTGATGAGATCAAGCGAGCAATTCGTGCCGGAACCCTCGCTGGTGACTTTGTTCCAATTCTTTGTGGTTCAGCATTCAAGAACAAGGGTGTCCAGCCCATGCTCGATGCCGTCATCGATTACCTCCCATCACCTCTCGACATTGAGCCGGCGCAAGGAACCAACCTTCGCGGTGATGAAGAGATCTTGCGGGGGCCGAACGACGAGCCGTTCGCTGCGCTTGCGTTCAAGATCGTTGCTGACCCATTCGGCAAGCTCACCTACTTCCGTGTGTACTCGGGTGAGATCGCCAAAGGTGAAGAGTTGTTCAACTCAACAAAAGAAAAGCGAGAGCGCCTCGGCCGCATTTTGTTGATGCACGCAAATCAGCGCGAAGACCTCGACGTCGCGATGGCAGGTGACATCGTGGCTGGTCTTGGCTTCAAGGAGGTCACCACTGGTGACACGCTCTGTGATCGTGACAACGCAGTCATCTTGGAACGGATGGAGTTCCCTGAGCCGGTGATCCACGTCGCTATTGAGCCGAAGACGAAGAGCGACCAGGACAAACTCGGTAAGGCCCTTAAGTCACTCTCTGATGAGGACCCAACATTCCGTGTTCGCACCGACGAAGAGACCGGGCAGACCGTCATCTCGGGTATGGGTGAGTTGCACCTCGAAGTTCTCGTTGATCGCATGATGCGCGAATTCAGCGTTGAAGCAACCGTCGGTAAGCCACAGGTTGCGTACCGCGAGACCATTACCAAGCAGGTCGAGTCGGTCGAGTATCGCCACATTAAGCAGTCGGGTGGTTCGGGTCAGTTCGCTGTTATCAAAATCTCGGTTGAGCCAAACCCGGGCAACGGCTATGAGTTCGTTGATTCGATCACCGGCGGACGTATTCCTCGCGAGTACATCCAGCCGACCAACCAGGGCATTCAATCTGGACTCGAGTCAGGTGTGCTTGCCGGATACGGCATGGTCGATGTCAAAGTCACCCTCGTCGACGGTCAGTATCACGACGTTGACTCCTCTGAAATGGCGTTCAAGGTTGCCGGCCAGATGGGCATCAGGAAGGCTGCAGAGGCGGCCAAGCCGGTGCTCCTCGAGCCGATCATGGCAGTCGAAGTCGTGACCCCTGAGGACTACATGGGTGACGTCATGGGTGACCTATCCAGTCGCCGTGGCCGCATCGAAGGTATGGAAGCCAACGGCAATGTTCAAACGGTGAAGGCACAGGTTCCACTGTCTGAAATGTTCGGATATTCGACCGATCTGCGTTCACGCACACAGGGTCGAGCGACCTACACCATGCAGTTCGATAGCTATCAGCAAGTTCCAGAAGCAATTTCATCCGAAATTGTGAAGCGGGTCCGGGGCGAGTGAGCCCAGATCCACGAGTAACCAACTAACGAAACGATCAAAGAGAGAATAAAGGAAGCAACATCATGAGTAAGGCGAAGTTTGAGCGTACGAAGCCGCATGTGAATATTGGGACGATGGGTCATATTGACCATGGGAAGACGACGTTGACGGCTGCGATTTCGAAGACGTTGTCTGATCGTGGGATGGC
>JAKMEY010000080.1 GCA_022425725.1 Ilumatobacteraceae bacterium | reverse complement strand
CAACTTCGACGAACTCTGTCATGTAGTTCGGGTCGCTGAAGGGTAGGTCAGGCAAGTTCGAATAAATTTCAGCGATCACTTCGTCCGACAACGCACGAAACACATCCTGCACGGTGGGGAAGTGCCGATAAATCGTCTGGCGGCTCATCCCGGCCTCCGCGGCCAGACGCTGCATCGTGAGATCAAACATCGTTCCCTCGCGAAGAGTGTGCCGAGCAGATTCAAGAATCCGCGCCCTGATTTCAGAACGCTCACGGTCAGCTCGCTCACGACGCGAAATCAACCGCTGATCAACCAATATTTCAGGTGCAACAACTGTCACATCTATAAATGTACTTGTCTACTGCGACAGATACAACAACTGTCTCACCTGATGCTGGATTTTTTGACCGGAGCGTTGTTCTTGTGAAGTTCTTACCGCCATCTTTCCTAGGAGAGAAATTCTCTTACGTTTCGGTCGAACTATTGGGCTATGTCGAAAACGTCAACCCTGTTCACCCGCGCAGCGTTAGCTGGCCTCACCCTTGCAGCGCTCGTCACCGCAAGTTGTGCCGCGACCACAAACCAAAATGGGGTTGCGAGCGAGACGACTTTGACTGCGCCGACACCGACGACAACTGAAGTTCACGTCACCGAATCAACTGTTCCTTCCATCGAAGTCCAGCAAGACCCACCAGCTGTTGACGTTGATGAAGCCACCGATGAAGCCGACTCATCAACCAAAGTTGAAGGCCTTGAGGTCCTCTACATGGGACACAGCTTCGGGCGGCCATTCGCCGAAAACATGGAAGCAGCAGCCGACCTCGCTGGCATCGAAGGACACAACCAACTCATCGTGTCCCGCGGCGGAGAAAAGGGAGCCCCGCAAGCAATGTGGGAAGACCCAAAGGTTCAAGACAAGATCAAAGCCGAGCTTGACACCGGCACCGTTGACGTCCTCATCATGATCTGCTGCTCAAAAGAACTGTTGAACAGCGGAGTCACCGAAAGTTGGGCCGAACTAGAAATCGCAGAATATGCCCTCGCTCAAAACCCCGATACACGAATCGGCCTTGCAATGCCGTGGGTTGACTTCCCGCAGAGCTTCAGTGACTCAGCCGAGCATCGAGAGCAAACCGATGCCGGCTATCAGGCGTTTCAAGCATTCGCTGAACAACTCAGCGCAGATCTTGGAGGCGCGGACGTCTTCACCTTCTATCACGGTGCTGCGATCTACGAACTTCGGGACATGTTTGAACAAGGTGCACTCCCCGAAATGGAATCGCTCACTGGGCCCCGAGCGACATCGATCTTCACCGACGAAAAAGGTCACGCTGGCCTACTTGCAAAAGACACCGGAACGTTGATCTGGCTCAACGCCATCTACGACATAGACCCACTCGACGTCGCAATGGTCGACAACTACGACGTCGACATCCGACAGGTTGCGGCTAACGCACTCGAATCAACAGCCGTTGCGTAACACCCCGCCGGAACAACCGAGAGCGGTGAGTTCAGAGAGCAATACCGATCCAACGAGATGCTCGACGAGCACTCATCGCAAGACCTTGCGGAGTTGGATCAATCGCCAAAGGAACATGAGCGGCAAAGCCCCGCTCATCGGAAACACCTAGCGACTGGGCAATCAATTGCCGGGCCCGGTGATAATTGTCGACAAGTTTCTGAAAGAGATGCTGTGACCGCTCATCACTTAGTGAGAGCTGTGGAGCTTGTGCAGAAATGTGCTCGAGTAGCCACGCCGATGACCGAAGTGCAGCCGCAGATTGCGGTGCGTGAGAACCAATTCCGCTCTGCTTGCCGTCTGCCATGTCAAGAATATTCGGCTCATTTAGTTATTGGGCAACACAACAGATGTCACCAATTGGAGCATCGCCCAACAACAGGGGTTATGTCAGCGGGGGCGGACAATCACGGCGATCGTTGCGAGCGACGCACACGAGATCAACCCGAGCACTACCTGGTTCATCACTACTCCTTCAATTTAGAAACAACTTCATTGATGGAAAAGGTCGGCGTCACCAGTCGCAATCGCCCAGTTGGTTTTACCCTTTCAAGGAGAAGATCAGAAAATTCCGCGCAACGAATGAACAGCTGCGATATCCGCTACTGCGACGGTGTCTGCGGTGAGGCGAAGATCATTACCAAGGTTGTAGCGGCAGTTGTATTCAGTCGTCCGAGCCCATGCGTCGGTGAGGATCGACGAGACATTTGTCAACGTTTCCGTTTCAGTCGGAAGCGTCATCGAAGCGGCTTTCGACATCTCTAGATACGAGCAGACAACCCCGCCAGCGTTGGCAAGCACATCTGGCACAATTTGTGTGGCTGCCGCAGCGAAGACGAGTTCGGCTGACGGAGTCAGGGGAGAATTTGCTCCCTCGACAACGATCTTCAAACCGGCCGAAACAAGAGCTGCAGCGAAATCAGAATGCACCGACTGCGGGGCGGCACACGGCAAAAACACATCGATCGGCATCGAATCGAGCGCACGCAACAATTCATCGACATCGATCACTTCATGCCCCTCGAAGTTTTCGGCAAACTCAACAAAACTCGTCGCCGACCGACCATTAGTTGAGAGGAAATCGGCGAGCTCGGCACAAGAGATGCCTGCAGGGTTTAACAGCACCCCACCGAGAAAAGGGTCAATAATCGCAGACACGGTTGCACCATTCGACTCGACGCCGGTGGCAGCGAATTGGCCAACGTTTCCAAAGCCGCTGACGAGACACCTCGCCCCATCGAGATCGATGGCAAGCGACGTAATGTGAGCAACACCGTGACCGGTGGCTTTCACACGTCCAGGAATTCCACCAATTTCAATTGGCTTACCGGTGACCACCCCAGGGGTGAAGCCGCCATGGAGTCGCGAAATCGTGTCCGCAAAAATTGCCATATCTTTCGCAGAGGTACCCATGTCAGGGGCCGGAACATCAATCCAGTTGCCCGGTGAGCCCAGATCAGGGGAAATTTCGAGGGCATACCTGCGAATCAGCCTTTCCTTTTCACCCTCAGAAAGCGCTCTCGGGTCAGCAGAAATTGCTCCCTTAGCGCCCCCAAGCGGAAGCCCAACAAGAGAGTTCTTGATCGTCATGCCCGCAGCAAGCGCAATCGTTTCGTCCGCAGACTGACCAGCTGAGACCTTCAGACCACCTTTCATGCCTTGCAGAGCACGAGTTGAGTTGTGCTGAACTCGCCACGCCTGAAATAAGCCGCGACTTCCATCATCCATTTCGATCAACAGATTGAGCTCAATCACCCGACGCGGTTGAGCGATCTGTTCGGCCATATCTTCGGGTAAACCAAGAACCTCAGCTGCTCGGCGAATGCGCTGACGCATAACACCAAAACTCGTCAACGACGGCGACGAAGGCGAACCAGTCCGAGCCACGCTCGCATGGTTGACATCTGACCGCAATCTCTCTAACAGCGTCATTCACTCAGTGGTCGGACTGCGAACGAGCACTTGCATACGACATTTGTCCATATCTACAGCAGGAAGTTCCTTGCTCAGGCAGAACTGCAAAGCCGAGTTGAGGTCCATCTGGCTCTGTCATCCGCCGTTCGTGTCGGGGTGGTACCTCACGCCTCACTACCGTGATCGCAACAAGTGATTCGTAAAGGAGGGCTTTGATGACGTGGAACGGTGATGTTTGTGGGCTAGTCGACGAGTTCCGCAGTGGCCGTCTTCATCCTGTAGAGGTCATGAATGAAACACTCTCCGCGATCACCTCAAGCACTCTCAATGCCTTCAGTTTCTTCGATGAAGAGGGCGCCCTCGCAGCAGCAACAACCGCCGATGTGCAGGCGCCCTTCGGGGGAGTGCCACTTGGCGTGAAAGAACTTGATTCGGTGAAAGGTTGGCCCCTTACTGAGGCAAGCGCAGTGTTTGCTGATCGAGTCGCCGAGCACACCTCAACCATGGTGTCCCGCTCAACGGCGGCTGGAGCAATACCGGTCGGTTTGACCACCGCAAGCGAATTCGGTGGAGTGAACCTCACCCGAACAGTTCTCAACGGCGCAACCCTGAACCCGTGGGATCTCTCCCGAACACCAGGCGGCTCATCGGGAGGTTCGGCATCAGCAGTCGCTGGTGGTCTCGTACCTATCGCAACCGGAGGCGACGGCGGTGGTTCAATCCGCATTCCGGCAGGTTTCTGTGGGCTCGTCGGGCTAAAGGGAACATTTGGTCGCATACCCCGGAGCCCGAAAGCCCTTGTTGGCAACCTCACCGTCTCCATCGGCAGCCTGACACGATCGATTCGAGATACCGCCCGCTGGTTCGACGTGACAAATGGTTTCGATCCGCGAGACACGTTGAGCCTGCCGAAAGTCACCGGATGGGAAACTCAACTCGGGTCATTTACCGACACCTTGCGTGAATGTCGCGTTGCAGTTATCCCTGACTGGGGAGGCGCAACTGTCTCACCCGCAATGTGGGAAGTGCTCACCGAAGCAACTGGCGCAGTCATTGGTGGCTTCGGGATGCGTCGAGTCGAGATCGACTCGGCTCTCCCATCGATGGGTGCGGCATGGTCGATCAGCGGGATGATCGCCGTTCGAGCAGAACTCGGTGATCGCTGGCCAGCATGTGAAGGTGATCTCACCCCCGAAATTCGGGCTGGTCTTCGCTACACCGAAGGCCTCTACAACGAAGACGGCCGGGCCCGCATTGAGGAACGACGAATGGCTGTCGTCGAACGGATGGCCGACATCTTCAATGACGTTGACTTCGTGGTCACAGCCTCAAACCCTGACATTGCGTTCGACGCTGAAGGACCATTACCAGACACCTTCGGTGGGCTCGTGGCCGGCGCACGGAATAACGGCCGCCTCACGTTCCCAGCCAACATCGCAGGAAATCCTGCAATATCGATACCGGCAGGAAGCGTTGACGGATGCCCAGTTGGGCTGCAGGTCATCGGCCGGCACCACAGCGAACAACAACTTCTCGATATCGGGCTATGGATGGAGCATGAACGTCCGTGGCCGCTTGTTGCACCCAAACTCTGACGTAATGTCAGATCGACTCAACATGTGATGGAGAAGTGACTGAAGTGAGCGAAAAAACAGTTTCTTTCGGATATCTCGTACCAACGCGCGAGGCAGTCATGTCAGGAGACTTCGATGCCCAGCGCCTACTGCGATTTGCTGACCGAGCCGAACAACTCGGTTATGACTCGGTGTGGGTTGGAGACTCAATCGTTGCTCGTGCCCGCCATGAACCACTCGCAATGCTGGCTGCGATCGCTGCCCGCACTGAATCGGTTGCACTGGGAACAGCGGTCCTGCTGCCGGTGCTGCGACATCCGGTCGTGCTCGCTCACCACGCTGCGACGGTTGATCAGATCTCGGAGGGACGCCTCATTCTCGGCGTTGGTATCGCTACCGACACCCCAACAACTCATCACGAATTCGAGTCGGTTGGTGTTCCGTTTGAACGGCGGGTTGGAAGGTTCAACGAGCATCTTGATATTTGCCGGCGCCTGTGGGCGGGGGAGAAGGTCAGTCACCACAGCGATTTCTATGACCTCGATGAAGTGCAAGCGTTGCCGATGCCTCATAGAGAGGGCGGCCCTCCACTGTGGGTCGCCGGTTCGAACGAAGTAACGCAACGGCGGGCAGGTCGTGTCTATGACGGGTGGATGCCGATCGGGCATGCAAACCAATTTGCTTCAGGTCTCAACGTCGTTTACCAAGCAGCGGCGGAGTCGGGCCGTGACCCGGCCTCGGTTGCGACAGCTTCATATCTAACGGTCGCACTCAACGACGACGCCGATGTTGCTGACAAGACATTGAATGACTACCTCGCTGCGTATTACCCGGCGCCACCTTCGGCGATGCGGGCCGTTCAAGCAACCTACGCGGGCAGCGCTTCAGGGCTTGCGGAATGGGTAAACGAATTCGTGGCTGCTGGCTCTCAACACATCATCATTCGCTGCGCCGGTGATCACGACGAGCAGATCGAACAAGTCATTGACTGTTTGCGTCCTCTCCGCCATCGAGGTTGGCCAATGGGATAGTGAGCGTAAGAACCTCTACCTCAGCGATGACATGGGATGCGTCTACCGGTTCACTGACGCAGACGGATCGTCGGACTATCTTGACGCCCAGGTTTTCCTGCGGATGAAACACCCTCAGGAAATAACAAAGTTTGGGTCTTTCAACTTGACCCAAATGGCAAAACCGTCTGCCTCGTTGGTATCAATCCCACAAAACTCAGCGCCGCGCCTAATGAGTAGCGTGCAAGGCCGAACATAGTTTTGAGACACAGTTGAGAGATGAACCTTCGAGGCTCCTCGACGAGCGGACGTCCGGTGCGGATAAGCACAATCATTGACGCCAGCCTTGATCGTGTCTGGGCGGTGATCTCAACTGCTGGAAATCTTGAGAACGTTCACCCATTTTGTTCCAGCAATCCCGTGGCAGTCTGGCCAGGTGTAGGAGCACACGACGAAGTGCATTACCGAAGTGGCTGGGTGTACCACCGTCATTTCACTCACTGGACCGACCGAACCGGCTACGAACTCGACATCGGCGCCATCGGCGAAGAAACCTCCCACGTGTCGTGGCGTCTCCACCCGCTCGATGGAGAGCACACCCGCCTCACCATCGAAGTCTGGCCCCGACCAGTAAGCCGGATACCCGGGCTTCACCAATTCCTGCGAATCATCATTGTCGGCCCACTCATGCGCAGATACCTGAAAGCCGTCACCGCCGGAGTCAACTGGTATGTCACCTCTGGTGAGCCGGTGAAAGAAGATCAATTCGGGTCGCACATCTGGTTCTCCGCAAAAAAGCGCTACCGATAATTCCGCGCTGGCCTAACCGCAGCGATGTCGCGGAGAGTCGTTCAATGAGTTCGATCACAGGAAGTAGGGTGCAGAGGCCCAGCAACTCGAGCACCGAAGGCGGCCCAGTGGCCAATACAACTTCTCGAACTGCACCGGTTTCTCAACGGGAACGAGTGACGTCATTAGATCTCATTCGAGGCATCGCAATCCTCGGCATTCTCCCTATGAACGCCCTTACGTGGGGATTCAACGACTTCGCTGGCTACAGCAACGTTCGAGCTGTTGGAACTGAACAACCGTTCGACTGGGTCATCGGAATCGCATCAAAACTGTTCATCGAACAAAAAATGATGGCGTTGTTCTCTCTGCTCTTCGGCGTAGGGGTCGTTATTTTCTGGGAACGAGCAGGCTCAAAGACGGCGCATCCCAACTGGTTGAGCCTTTGGCGATTTGCTCTTCTGTTCGTCATCGGAAGCATTCATGCATGGCTCTGGTTCGGCGACGTGTTGACTGCGTATGCGATTTCGGCTCCGATCGTGCTTGCAGTTCATCGGCGATCACCAAAAGTTCTCATGGCGGTAGGCGTCGGGCTTGTCGTAATTGGCTCCCTCAGCGCAGCATTAGTTCAGCTCGGCGTCAATAACGGCAGTTTCCCAATCGGCGAGTACTGGGTGCCCGGAGGCACTCCGCTGTTCGAAAGCGATCTGTTGGCCTGGTTTTATGGCGATGCCATTTTGCGTTCAGTTGGGTTGATGCTGATCGGAGTCAGTTTTTATCGACTTGGCATTGTGCAGGGCACACGACCGCGAGAGACGTATCAGAGGATGGCTTTCTGGGGTTTTGGGGTCGGTCTTTCAGTCACTTGCATCGGAGTTGCGATTCATGTCGCCGACGGTTGGTCTGAGCGAACGGCCCTCGTCGGACACATTCCTCTCGGGCTCGGCACCATTCCAATGGCGGTCGGCTACATAGGAGTGTTTGTTCTATGGAAAAACGATCTCAGCAAACTGCAACAGCGACTGCAAGCCGCAGGGCGGATGGCGATGACAAATTATCTCTCCCAGACTGTCCTCGGAATTTCGACTCTTGCGGTGTTGGCCCAGCAAGTTGAACTCACGCGAACAATGATTTTCGCGTGGATCCTGTTGATTTGGATACTGCAACTCTGGTGGTCACCGTGGTGGTTGCAGCGTTTTCGTTTTGGTCCAGCCGAGTGGCTTTGGCGCTGTGGAACGTACCGGAGCCGGCAGCCGTTCCGACGCTCAACTCGTTGAGTCGTTGGCTCTCTTCTTCCGGCGACGGACTGCGATTATCCCGAGAACGAGATTTGACATGGCCCAAAAAAACCCGACGGTCATGAAGTAGAAAAGAGCAACTATCTCGCTTGCTGTGTCGCAGATAACTTCCGCAACAAGTCCTTCAATGCTGTCTTCAGTAACGCAAGAATCTCCGCCCGAAAAGATGGCGATCATGATTACGACGAAGAAGATCTGAACCGCAATAACTAACCAGGCAAATCGTGAGAGTTTTCGCATAAATCGTGACCGTAGTTCACGGCGCCGCGATGATCTCTACACACCCTGTTGCGCGCGCCGCAACAGGACGCAGCATCCTTTAGCGGCGGCCGCGGGTGAGAAGCGGACGTCGGCGCGCATGGGGGAACACCTCAGAGAACTTCTCTTCGGCTGCATCGGTTCCAACCAGGAGTAACTCCCCGGTGACCGGCAACGGCTCATGTGCGTCAGGGTTGCCACTAATCGTGCCGTTGTGCTCGATGGCGACCACATTGCAGTTCGTTCGACGATAGATGTGCGAATCGGCGAGCGTGGAACCAATGAGCTCTCTTGGAATTGGAGTGCGAAACATGTTGAGCCCCTGAGCGACCAGCAACGTTTCATCACCACGGAAGTGATTCCAGATGGTTGCCGAGCCCGTTGCAGCGTATGACAGCACAGCATCTGCGCCGGCTCGGTACAGGGTGGTCACGTTTCGTCCAAGATTCGACCGCGAAACGATGCGCGCATCAGGACGCAAGCCTCGGCAATACCGAGTGAGATACACGTTGACGTTGTCGTCATGAGTGGTGATAAGAATCGCTCCCGCATCTTCAATGCCAGCTGCTTCAAGCACCGACCGGTCTGCAGCATCGCCAATCACATACGACGGTTTTGAACGCCGGCGTTCTGCAAGTTGATCAATGATGGTGACGTCAATGCCTTCTGACATGAATGATTGTGCAGCGGCGCGCCCAACGCGGCCGCCGCCAATAATGATTGCCTTCGAATCGGTAGGAGAGTGCACTGCAAACTTTTCGTCGAACCGAGCCAATTGGTCGGCAGTTCCGGCGAGAAGCAAGATTGATGAGTCACAGAGTTTTGTATCGCCAGTTGCTACAGAGAAGTCGCCGCGATCCCAGACGCCAATAATTCCAACCCCAACGAGTGACCGAAGTTGAGATTCCTGAAGAGTGCGATCTGCAAGAGCGGTGCCCAGCACACCTGCCTCAGCGATCTGCAGACCGGCGAAATTTCCGATCTGGTGACTTTTTCCTCCAAGGCCGAGTGCACGTGTTGCCATCGCATACCCAAGGATGTTTCCTA
>JAKMEY010000063.1 GCA_022425725.1 Ilumatobacteraceae bacterium | reverse complement strand
TGCACATCGACGAGGTTTGCGACAGTGATGTGTAGCCGGTCAGGCGTCGGCCGGCCACCGTCGATATACATCGTGCCGCCATTTCGGAGAACGATGTTGAGGTTGTGGTTCGCCCCGAATGTGTGGCTCCACGGAAGCCAGTCACAAATCACTGGAGGCTCGTGTTCGAGAAAGGGCCAGCCCGCAAAGATCGACTCTTGATTCGCACACAACATCTTGTGGGTAGTGATGACTCCCTTCGGCACGCCTGTCGAACCAGAGGTGAACAAAATCTTTGCGATTGTGTCACCCGAGACGGTCGCCGCAACAGCATCAACTGCATCCGTCGGAGTAGTCGACAACATGTCAGCAAGGCTCGTTCCTCGTGAGCCATCACCTGTGATGAGGGCTCGGTCGGCGAACAGCTCGAGAGCACGACCAAACATCTCCCCTGATGATGCAAAGACTGCTCCGGCATCGGTGTGGCCCACAATGTATTCGAGGCGATCTGTCGTCGTTGCGAGCAATGAGTACGCCTCTGACACCGGCACGATTGGCACCCCGACGAGGTGTCCTGCCATTACCAACGAGGCATGGTCGATTGAGGCACCGGAGAGCAACGCAAGTGGCCGCGTCTGACTGAGACCGAGGTCAAGGAGAGCTTGGCCGAGCGCCTGTGCCCGCTGCCATATATCGGCATAGGAAATTGTCCGCCACGGCTGAGTCGGGTCACCTCCTGGACGCTCGGCGAGAAACGTTGTGTCCGGCCCCTCTTGCGCCCACCGCCGAAGCCACTCTGATACCGACACGGCGTACTCGCCAAGAGATTCCCGTGATCGCAGCAAGACGTCGCCATTGCGTTCAATGCGTTCAATATCGGGCTCAGCAAAGTGCGGTAGTGATCGTGCCGGCTTCGTCATCTCAGACCGTCTCCAACGATATGGGGCAAATGAACTTTGACATGTGCAGTACTCTCACGTGAATGATCTTGAGTTTGCAGCGGAGCCAACGGGTGTTCAGCCCCTACAGGCCGTCGAACCCTCGATAGGTCGCAATTTCTTCTACGCTTCGCCGTTCTGAGACGACATCGTTGGCGGGAAAATCATCGGCCGGAAAGCCCATCGCAACAGTGATGACAATGAGTTGATCTTCAGGAATCGACGCTTCTTCACGAACAACCGACGACTGATAAATCCCCTGCCCGTTGATGACGGCACCAACACCACGGTCCCAGGCGGCGATCACCATTGCGTAAACGAACTGGCCCAGATCGAAGTAGGCCTCGGTTGAATCAATGAGGTCTCGATCGATGCAGCCGATGACAGATACCGGGGCGTCAAATTGCCGAAATCCGCGCATCGCCCAATCTTGTCGTTGCTCTTTGTCCTCCCAGCCGATGCCTGCGGCTTCAAACAGTTGGGCGGCGACACGCTTTTGCCGATCGCGATGAGCACCCTCGTATCGAACGTGGCCACGGATCTCACGGTCAGGTTTCCCGGTTTCCAGCATGCGCTCGGTATTGCCAGTTCGGATGCGGTCAAGCACGTCGCCGGTCACAACATGAACATGCCAGGGCTGCGTGTTCATCGACGACGGGGTCTGCGCTGCAACTTCAATAATTTCGTCAAGCAACGCTTTCGGAACCGGCTCTTGCTTGAAACCGCGAATGCTTCTCCGTTCGAATGCAAGTTGCTGAAATTCCATGGTCGCTCCTTCGCCGGGGGTCTGTTCAGACCTTAGATCTGTGGTTTCGACGACCCCGAAGCGGGGTGTTCCGATGACGTCATGGCTCTCTGGCTGACCACGAGGGAACTGCACCCTTGCACGACAATGGGTCTCCGACCACGCAGTAAGGTCACTTTTATGCATGTAAGCCAACTCTGGCGCTACCCGGTCAAATCAATGATTGGTGAGCAGATCGACTCAGTTGATGTTTCGAGTACCGGGGTTGCTGGTGACCGCATATGGGCAACCCGAGACCTTGAACGTGGCGGGATCCGCGGGGCGAAGAAGATCCCACTTCTTATGCAATGCGAATCTCGACTCCTCGACGACGGCCACGTTGAGATCACAATGCCTGATGGTGCGGTCACCACGTCTCGAGCCGGCGATGCGAATGACGTGCTTTCGAATGCCCTCGGACACAGGGTTGAACTCGAAGCGCTGCGGCCGGCAGCAGACAGCGAGCACTTTCGCCGCGGAGCCCCCGATCTCGATGACCCGATGCAAGAACTTCGGAATCTCTTTGGACGTATTGATGATGAGCCCATTCCGAATCTTGGTGCGTTTCCTCGAGATCTCATGGTGACGTTGGCCGAGTACGAATCGCCACCTGGCACCTATTACGACATGTTCGCGCTCATGTTGATGAGCGAGCAGTCGATTACTCACCTTGAGCACGCGTTACCGAATTCTTCGATTGATGTTCGACGCTTTCGTCCGTCGATCGTGATCGACGCCCCGTCAGATCGTGGCGACGATGCGCTTCCAGAACTGTCGTGGGTCGACCGAACCGCAACAATTGGTTCAGCCACAATTGAATTTGTCATTGCGTGCCCGCGCTGTGTGATGGTTACTCGGGCCATTGACGACAGTGCTGGTGAAGATCGAGCGGTGCTTCGATACGTCGTTCGAGAGCTCAATCAAGATGTGGGCGTCTACGCCAACATCATTGAGCCCGGAACGATTTCGGAGGGCGACGAGCTCATCTTCATATAAGGCCCACATCTGAGTATCCCTGTTCTGGTTTCCTCACTTTCGTAAGGTGACGTCGATGGCAGATCGTCATCCAGACATCCGTAAAGGGGGGTCATTATGGACCAAAACAGATATATGCAGATGGCGCTAGCGCGCGCCGCCGACATTCGAACAATCGTCATCTCTTTCACCCTCGCCCATGCGACACTCAGCATTGTCCTAGGATTTGCAGGAGCCGGCCTCGATGATTCAGGCATCCGATTAGCTCTTGCCGCATGGATCATTCTTGGTTCACTGTGGTGCGTCGCATTCATGGATGATGCGCTGCAGGACGTGAATGCTGCGATGAGAGATATGGAAGGCTTCATGGATACCGCGATGGGTAAACGGCTTGAGAAAGCACCAATCGTCGTGTTCCGCGTTGCAAACGTGGTCATTGTTGCTCTTATTGTCATCGCCGAGATGATGGCGATCTACTGATCAACTGGGAAAAGGTGACATATGAAGTCAAAAGACCTGTACCGCTGGATTGATCACCGAGCCACGATGCTGTGGGTGTCTCTCAAATGCCTCGTACTTCTCACAGTCGGTGTTTCGATAGTCGTTGCGCTTGGTGATCTTTCAAGTGGGGCGTCAACCGCGCTATCAATCGCCGTTGCTGGAATCGGATTCTTTCTCTGGTTCGCAGCGTTCGGCGCGGTAATGGATATTGCAACCATGCGAAATGACATGGACGACGACCTCAAAGGAAGCGCATTCGGCGCGAACTTTGCGAAGGCGCCATTTCCTGTCTACTTCGGATTAATGACATTGGTGATGCTCGGCACCCCGGTGATGCTCATCATCATGTTGAAGTCGTAACGACGTCAACACTCTGCGAACTCGCCTGCTCCGTCATTCCTCGTTAGAGGGTGTCGGAGCAGGCGCTGATCCAGTCAAGTTCGAGAGAAAATTCACCGTCTGCTCCATCGGCAAGGATGATCCCAATGGTCGTCACGTTTTGAGGTTGGAACGGCGGAGCATCTACTCGGCGACCAAAGATGCGAGCTTCGAGATCGTCAAACGAAACGTCGATCACTTGCCAGCCGTCTCCTTCTGTCTCCAATGGCGCGTAGTACGTCACACGGTATGCCTGGGAGTCAATATCGGTAAGAAGTATCTCGTATCGGCGTTCGTCGGCGCGCAGCCTCATCTGCAGTCGATCTGACTCATCGAGACCATCGTCGAGCAGCCGGCGCACCGACGAGAACCCGCCGCCGTCAGTGACAATATTTCCCGTGAATTGCATCTGGTTCACTTCTGTTGTCACTGCGCCCTGTGACTTCCCGCCCATGACGCCGTCGTTGACGATCACCCATGGCTGGTCTTCTGATTCCGGTAGTCGTTGACATGACTGGCCAGCGCCCAAGTCGGTCGGATCCGTGACGTTTGTTGTGGTGCTTAGGGCCTGACTCGTCGAGGGTTTAGCCACCGCTGGTGCCACCACTTCTTCTGAGAGGGACGTTGTTGTACCGACGGCTTCAACAGATGTGGTCGTGACCACCGACGTGCTCAGGTCTTCAACAGCGTTCTGCTGCAGACCTGTTGAACATGACGAGGCCGCTAACGCAACAGCACACACGCACAGGATTTTCACGCTCAAAGTTTGAAGGCAATCTGCCGATCAAGAGAACTCTTGCGCAAAAACGGAAAAGAAATCAGAAACGTGCGAGATATTGCGAGGTATCTGCTCTTGAACTTCGAGACAACACGCCGTTGCTCACGACACAAGGGAGAACACCATGAAGACAATTCGCAACACCATCATCGCAGCCCTCGCACTCGCAGGAACTCTCAGTTTCGGTGTCGCTGCTTCTGCTGCACCAGATTACCCATCTGATCAAACCCTCACCGTGAAACTCGTTGACGCAGAATCAGTGCATCCGATCGCCGGAGCAAAGGTCGCGGTCCACAACTACGTCACCGGGGAAACCATTCTCGTCAAGTCCGACAAGAAGGGTTGGGTCAAAGTCGACTCACTGTACGGAGACGAATTCGCAGTGTTCGTTCGCGATACCCGCTGGCACTGTGGCGGCCAGGTCATGGTTGACCATTTCGATCGGTTTGAACACGCAAACCTCTTCGTCAATCCTGAGGATGGAAACAGTTTCTCAGCCGGCGAACTCGGAGTTGCTGCAATGAGCCTTCGGTCAGCATCTGGGACCTGCTGACCGGCAGTCGAACTCCTTCGTCGATGTCAGCGGGCGGGTAACCGCTCGCTGATTTCGCGTGCAAGGTCTTCACAATCAGGGGCGC